>NZ_JAEKEG010000088.1 GCF_016651255.1 Pseudomonas sp. TH10 | reverse complement strand
CTGTCGGGCGCCTGGCATAAGCTGCGCACCGACCCGATCCTGCGGTTCCTGGTGGTCTCCCTGGCGTTCTACGGCATGTCGACATTCGAAGGCCCGATGATGGCCATCAAGACCGTGAACTCGCTGTCGCACTACACCGACTGGACCATTGGCCACGTACACGCCGGTGCGTTGGGTTGGGTGGCGATGATCTCGATCGGCGCGATCTACCACATGATCCCGAAACTGTTCGGCCGTGTGCAGATGCACAGCATCGGCCTGATCAACGCGCACTTCTGGCTCGCGACCATCGGTACCGTGCTCTACATCGCCTCGATGTGGGTCAACGGCATCACTCAGGGCCTGATGTGGCGTGCAATCAACGACGACGGCACCCTCACCTACTCGTTCGTTGAAGCGTTGCAAGCCAGCCACCCGGGCTACATCGTTCGTGCCTTGGGCGGTGCATTCTTCGCCAGCGGCATGTTCCTGATGGCTTACAACGTCTGTCGCACCGTGCTCGCCTCGAATTCGGCTGAAGCCGAAGCCGCCGCCCAGATCGCTGTCGTTGGAGCTCACTGATGAAGCATGAAGCTGTCGAGAAGAATATTGGCCTGCTGGCCTTCTTCATGGTCATCGCCGTCAGCGTTGGCGGCCTGACCCAAATCGTTCCGCTGTTTTTCCAGGATGTCACCAACAAACCGGTCGAAGGCATGAAGCCGCGTTCGGCGCTGGAACTGGAAGGCCGCGACGTCTACATCGCCAACGGCTGTGTCGGCTGCCACTCGCAGATGATCCGTCCGTTCCGTGCTGAAACCGAACGCTATGGCCACTACTCGGTTGCCGGTGAAAGCGTCTGGGATCACCCGTTCCTGTGGGGTTCCAAGCGTACCGGTCCGGACCTGGCCCGAGTGGGCGGTCGTTACTCCGATGACTGGCATCGTGCGCACTTGTACAACCCGCGCAACGTGGTGCCTGAGTCGAAAATGCCGGCTTACCCGTTCCTCGTGGAAAACAAGCTCGACGGCAAAGACACGGCCAAGAAAATGGAAGTGTTGCGCACGCTCGGCGTTCCTTACACCGACGAAGACATCGCCGGGGCCAAGGACGCCGTGAAGGGCAAAACCGAAATGGACGCGCTGGTGGCCTATCTGCAAGGCCTGGGCACCATCATCAAAAGCAAACGGTGATCTGGATGGATATCGGGATGATTCGTGGCCTGGGCACCGTTGTTGTGATGGTGGCTTTCATCGGTCTGGCGTTGTGGGTGTTCAGCCCCAAGCGCAAGTCGGAGTTTGAAGACGCGACCTTGTTGCCTTTTGCGGATGATCCCGAAGCCATCAAGCACGTCGAGCAAGCTTCTAGGAGTAACAAAGAATGACTACATTCTGGAGTCTGTACGTCACAGTCCTCAGTCTCGGTACGATCTTCGCCCTGACCTGGCTGCTGTTGTCGACCCGCAAGGGCCAGCGCAGCGAACAGACGGACGAGACGGTCGGGCACTCCTTCGACGGGATCGAGGAGTACGACAACCCACTGCCGAAATGGTGGTTCATGCTGTTCGTGGGCACCATCGTGTTCGCACTGGGTTATCTGGTTTTGTACCCTGGCCTGGGCAACTGGAAAGGTCTGCTGCCGGGCTATAACTACCTCGATAACGACAAGCAGACCGCGTTCGCCAACGGCCAGACGGGCTGGACCGGCGTGCACGAGTGGGAAAAGGAAATGGCTCGTTCGGACGCCAAGTTTGGTCCGATCTTCGCCAAGTTCGCCGCGATGCCAATCGAAGAAGTCGCCAAGGATCCGCAAGCACTGAAAATGGGTGGCCGCCTCTTCGCCTCCAACTGTTCGGTGTGCCACGGTTCCGACGCCAAGGGTGCCTACGGTTTCCCTAACCTGACTGACGCCGACTGGCGCTGGGGCGGCGAACCGGAAACCATCAAGACCACCATCATGGGCGGTCGTCACGCGGTGATGCCGGCCTGGGCTGAAGTGATCGGTGAGCAAGGCGTGGCCGACGTCGCTGCATTCGTCGTGACCAAACTCGATGGCCGTAAACTGCCGGAAGACACCAAGGCTGACCCGGAAAACGGCGGAAAACTGTTCGCCGCCAACTGCGTGGCCTGCCACGGTCCAGAAGGCAAAGGCACCCCCGCCATGGGCGCGCCGAACCTGACCCACCCGGGCGCGTTCATCTACGGTTCAAGCTTTGCGCAACTGCAACAGACCATCCGTTACGGCCGTCAGGGCCAGATGCCAGCGCAGGAACAACTGCAAGGCAACGACAAGGTGCACCTGCTGGCGGCTTACGTATACAGCCTGTCCCACGGTGAAAAAGCACCGGCGGAAGATGCCCAGTAACCTTTGATGCAATAAAAACGGCCCCGCCCATGTGAATGGGCGGGGCCGTTTTGTTTATGGCCTATGCTCGCTTAACGCTTCACCTGTAGGGGATTGGATTTACGGTCATGGGAGGGCCCTGGCGCTGCGAAAACCGGCCATGACTCACAAGTCAATTGATTCAAGTCATTACACCATCGGATAAATTCTCCCAACGCGACCAAAGGTCGCACCCTTGAGCTAGAGCGACAGGCGTATCATTGCGCCACTGCAACACTCCTTTTTGACCGCGGTTGGCACGTATCGACCGAGGCATTTTTCCACTGCCGTGGGATGCAATGATGAGCAACCAGATTCCGGTACACGACGTCACACCACCGAGCAAAAACGCGAACAACAGCGTTGACCTTTACGCCTCTCGAGAAAAAATCTACACCCGCGCTTTCACCGGCCTGTTCCGCAATCTGCGGATGATGGGCGGCGCGGCATTGTTCCTGTTGTATTTCGGTACGGTGTGGCTGAACTGGGGCGGCCATCAAGCGGTGTGGTGGAATTTGCCCGAGCGCAAGTTCTTCATCTTCGGCGCGACCTTCTGGCCACAGGATTTCATTCTGCTTTCGGGTCTGTTGATCATCGCCGCCTTCGGCCTGTTCTTCATCACGGTGTATGCCGGCCGAGTCTGGTGCGGTTACACCTGCCCGCAAAGCGTGTGGACATGGATTTTCATGTGGTGCGAGAAGGTCACCGAAGGCGACCGCAACCAACGCATCAAGCTCGACAAGGCGCCGATGAGCGCCAACAAGTTTGCACGCAAATTCGCCAAACACGCGCTGTGGTTGCTGATCGGTTTCGTCACCGGCATGACCTTCGTCGGCTACTTCTCGCCGATCCGCGAACTGGTGTTCGAATTCTTCACCGGCCAGGCCGATGGCTGGTCGTACTTCTGGGTCGGTTTCTTCACCCTCGCCACCTACGGCAACGCCGGTTGGTTACGCGAGCAGGTGTGCATTTACATGTGCCCATATGCGCGCTTTCAGAGCGTGATGTTCGACAAAGACACGCTGATCGTTTCCTACGATCCACGTCGCGGGGAAAGCCGTGGCCCGCGCAAGAAAGGCGTCGACTACAAGGCCCTGGGACTCGGCGACTGCATCGATTGCACGATGTGCGTGCAGGTCTGCCCGACCGGCATCGACATCCGCGACGGCCTGCAGATCGAGTGCATTGGCTGCGCCGCGTGTATTGATGCCTGCGACAGCATCATGGACAAAATGGACTACCCGCGCGGCCTGATCAGCTACACCACCGAACACAACCTGTCCGGGCAGAAAACCCATAAACTGCGGCCACGCCTGATCGGCTACGCCATCGTGTTGCTAGCGATGATCAGTTTGTTGGTCACCGCGTTCTTCATGCGCTCGCTGGTTGGTTTCGACGTCAGCAAGGACCGTGTGCTGTACCGCGAAAACGCCGAAGGCCGGATCGAAAACGTGTACAGCCTGAAGATCATGAACAAAGACCAGCGTGACCACACCTACCTGCTTGAAGCAACCGGCCTGCCGGACCTGCGCCTGCAAGGCAAGCGCGAGATCAAGGTCGCGGCCGGCGACATAGTCAGCATGCCGGTCGAACTGTCGAGCGCACCGGAACAACTGCCATCGAGCACCAACGAGGTGAAATTCATCCTCAAGGATGCCGATGACGACAGCGTCCACGTTGAAGCCAAGAGCCGATTCATCGGCCCACAAATCCGTTGAGAGAACTGAACATGCCCGCAGCAAACGCCGCAAGCCCCTGGTACAAGCACCTTTGGCCATGGATCATCATCGCCATCCTGGCCTGCTCGGTGACGCTGACCTTGTCGATGGTAACCATCGCGGTGAACAACCCGGACAACCTGGTCAACGACAATTACTACGAGGCCGGCAAAGGCATCAACCGTTCGCTGGATCGCGAGTTGCTCGCGCAGAACCTGAAGATGCGCGCCAACGTGCATCTGGATGACGTGACCGGCGAAGTCGACCTGCGCTTGAGCGGTGACAGCCAGCCAAAAACCCTGGAACTGAACCTGATCTCGCCGACGCAGCCGGAAAAGGATCGCAAGATCACCCTGACCCACAGCGACACCGAGGCCGGCCGCTACATTGGCCAGGTGAACGACAAGGTTGAAGGGCGTCGGTTTGTCGAGCTGCTGGGCGTGGAAAACGACAAGACCTGGCGCATGTTCGAAGAAGAACAGGTCAGCCATGACAAGGACCTGCTGCTGGGCGACGAGCCGCTGCAGGGTGCGGAAGACCTGAAAAAATAAAGCCTGCGCGCCCCCTGTAGGAGCGAGCTCGCTCGCGATGGACGTCAACGATAACGCTGGGAGCCTGATACCCCGCGGCGCTCATTCGTTCTTCGCGAGCAAGCTCGCTCCTACAGGGTTCTCAGCAGCTCCCGGAAGATCTAGATTTCCCCCATGACCACACCAACCCCCTGCTACCACTGCGCCCTACCCGTCCCGGGCGGCAGCCGCTTCACCGCCATTGTGCTGGGGCAAACCCGCGAGTTCTGCTGCCCGGGTTGCCAGGCCGTGGCCGAAGCCATCGTGGCCGGGGGCTGGAAAGTTATTACCAGCATCGCAGCGAAGCATCGGCCAACCCCGAAGCCCTGCCGGTGCAGCTGGTGGACGAACTGGCGCTGTACGACCGCGCCGATGTGCAAAAACCTTTCGTCCGTCATGAAGGCGACCTCGCCGAAACCACGCTGTTGATGGAAGGCATCAGCTGCGCCGCGTGTGGCTGGCTGATCGAAAAACACCTGCGCACGCTGCCCGCCGTCGCCGAAGCACGGCTGAACCTGTCCAACCATCGTTTGCACGTACGCTGGGCCGATGCGCAAGTGCCGCTGAGCCAGATCCTCGCCGAACTGCGCCACATCGGTTACGCCGCGCACCCCTATCAGGCCGACCGCGCCAGCGAACAGTTGGCCAGTGAAAATCGTCTCGCCCTGCGCCAACTCGGCGTGGCCGGGCTGCTGTGGTTCCAGGCGATGATGGCAACCATGGCGACATGGCCGGAATTCAACATCGATCTCAGCCCCGAGCTGCACACGATCCTGCGTTGGGTCGCATTGTTTCTGACCACGCCGATCGTGTTTTACAGTTGCGCGCCGTTCTTCAAAGGGGCGATGCGCGATCTGCGCACACGGCACCTGACCATGGATGTCTCGGTATCGCTGGCCATCGGCAGTGCCTACATCGCCGGGATCTGGACATCGATCACCGGCGTCGGCGAATTGTATTTCGACGCGGTCGGCATGTTTGCCTTATTCCTGCTCGCTGGGCGCTATCTGGAACGTCGCGCGCGTGAACGTACCGCCGCCGCCACGGCGCAACTGGTCAATTTGCTGCCGGCCTCGTGTCTGCGCCTTGATGCAGAAGGTCAGAGCGAACGCATCCTGCTCAGCGAATTGCGCCTGGGCGATCGAATTCTGGTGCAAGCGGGCTCGATCCTGCCGGCGGACGGCAAGATCCTCGACGGCCAGTCCAGCGTCGACGAGTCCCTGCTCACCGGCGAGTACCTGCCGCAACCGCGCACCCTGGGCGATGCGGTGACCGCGGGAACACTTAACGTAGAGGGCGCGCTGACCGTTGAAGTCCTGGCACTCGGCCAGGACACGCGCCTGTCGGCTATCGTCCGCCTGCTGGACCGCGCCCAGGCGGAAAAACCGCGCCTGGCGGAAATCGCCGACCGCGCCGCCCAGTGGTTTTTGCTGTTGTCGCTGATCGCTGCCGCCGTAATCGGCCTGGTGTGGTGGGAGCTGGACTCATCGCGGGCCTTCTGGATCGTGCTGGCCATGCTCGTGGCGACCTGCCCGTGCGCCTTGTCCCTGGCGACGCCGACGGCGCTTACCGCCGCAACCGGCACCCTGCACAAACTCGGCTTGCTGTTGACCCGTGGTCATGTGCTGGAGGGTTTGAACCAGATCGACACGGTGATTTTCGACAAGACCGGCACCCTCACCGAGGGCCGACTGGTGCTGCGCTCGATCCGGCCGCTCGGTGCGCTGGACAGCGATCAGTGTTTGAGCCTCGCCGCCGCTCTGGAAAATCGCTCGGAACACCCGATTGCCCGAGCCTTCGGCCGTGCACCGCTGGCGGCTGAAGAAGTCCACAGCACGCCAGCCCTGGGCCTGGAAGGTTTGGTCGGCGAACAGCGCTTGCGTATCGGTCAGGCGGAATTCGTCTGCGCCCTCAGCGGCTCGCCTTTGCCAACACTGCCGGACGAGGCGGGCCAATGGTTGCTGCTCGGTGACAGCTCGGGGCCGCTGGCGTGGTTTGTTCTCGATGACCGCTTGCGCGACGATGCGCCCGCCCTGCTCGCTGCCTGTAAGGCGCGTGGCTGGCGCACCTTGCTGCTGTCCGGCGACAGCTCGCCGATGGTCGCCAGCGTTGCAGCTGAACTGGGCATTGACGAGGCCCGTGGCGGCCTGCGCCCGGATGACAAGCTGCAAGTGCTGCAACAGTTGCACAAGGAAGGTCGCAAGGTGCTGATGCTTGGCGACGGCGTCAACGACGTGCCCGTGCTGGCTGCAGCTGACATCAGCGTGGCGATGGGCTCGGCCACTGATCTGGCAAAAACCAGCGCCGACGCCGTGCTGCTGTCCAATCGCCTCGACGCACTGGTACAAGCCTTCACCTTGGCGCGGCGTACCCGTCGGGTAATCATCGAGAACCTGCTGTGGGCGGCGCTGTACAATGGCCTCATGTTGCCGTTCGCCGCCCTCGGCTGGATCACTCCGGTGTGGGCCGCCGTCGGCATGTCGATCAGTTCGTTGACCGTGGTGCTCAACGCCCTGCGCCTGACTCGCCTGCCGAGCGCGCCGGCCATCAGCGCCACGCCACAAACCCGCCCGCTGCCGGCCTGAGCCGCGCGGGCATGGAGTGAACCCATGCCAGCCTTATACGTGATGATCCCGGCCGCGCTGCTGATCGTGGGCATTGCGATCTACATTTTCTTCTGGGCCGTCGACAGCGGCCAGTACGACGACCTCGACGGCCCGGCCCACAGCATTCTGTTCGACGACCAGGACCCCAAGCACACGGCTGCAGTCGACGAGGCCAGTGGTCACGTGGACAAGCCTGAAGACAAGGCCCCGCCCCATGCTTGAATTGGCACCCCTGCTGGTGTCTGCGGTGATCCTGGGCCTGCTCGGTGGCGGTCATTGCCTGGGCATGTGCGGCGGTTTGATGGGCGCCCTGACCCTGGCGATCCCCAAGGAGCAGCGCAGCCGGCGCTTTCGGCTGCTATTGGCGTACAACCTGGGGCGAATCCTCAGTTATGCGACCGCTGGACTGCTGATCGGCCTGGCGGGCTGGGCGGTGGCCAACAGCCCGGCGGCGATGTTCATGCGCGTGCTGGCCGGGCTGCTGTTGATTGCCATGGGCTTGTATCTGGCCGGTTGGTGGAGCGGCCTGACGCGCATCGAAAGCCTAGGGCGCGGTTTGTGGCGCTACATCCAACCGGTGGCCAACCGTTTGCTGCCGGTGTCCAGCCTGCCCCGCGCGCTATTGCTTGGCGCGTTGTGGGGCTGGCTGCCGTGCGGATTGGTTTACAGCACGCTGCTGTGGTCGGCGAGCCAGGGCAATGCGCTGGACAGTGCGTTGTTGATGCTCGCGTTTGGCCTCGGCACTTGGCCGGTTTTGCTCGCCACAGGCCTGGCCGCCGAGCGAGTCACCGCGCTGCTGCGCAAACGCAGCGTGCGGATGACCGGTGGATTGCTGGTGATCCTCTTCGGCATCTGGACCCTGCCCGGCCCGCATCAGCATTGGTTGATGGGCCATTAGATCGGCGGTGTGGCCTTCGCGAGCAGGCTCGCTCCCACAGGAGATTTGTGTTGCGGCACCGTTCAAATGTGGGAGCGAGCCTGCTCGCGAAGAGGCCTGCATGACCAACACACCTCTCCCCGTTGATACAAATCAACAGCCCCATCGCCGCACCCCGATAGACTCGCCACACTGCCAGCCTATCCGGGGGAATGCCCGCATGCTCGACGCCATTCGTTGGGACTCTGATCTGATCCGCCGCTACGACCTGGCGGGGCCGCGTTACACCTCGTATCCGACGGCCGTGCAATTCAACAGTCAGGTCGGCACTTTCGACCTGTTCCATGCCCTGCGCGACAGTCGCAAAGCCCTGCGCCCGTTGTCGCTGTATGTGCACGTGCCGTTCTGCGCGAACATTTGCTACTACTGTGCCTGCAACAAGGTCATCACCAAGGATCGCGGCCGCGCACTGCCGTATCTGCAACGCCTGGAGCAGGAAATCCAGCTGATCGCCTGCCACCTCGACCCCGCGCAGAAAGTCGAGCAACTGCACTTTGGCGGCGGCACCCCGACCTTTCTCAGCCACGACGAACTGCGTCAGTTGATGGCGCACCTGCGCAAACACTTCAATCTGCTGGATGACGACTCTGGCGATTACGGCATCGAAATCGACCCGCGCGAGGCCGACTGGTCAACCATGGGCCTGCTGCGCGAACTGGGATTCAACCGCGTCAGCATCGGCCTGCAGGACCTGGACCCTGCCGTGCAGCGAGCCGTCAATCGCCTGCAGAGCCTGGACGAAACCCGCGCGGTGATCGACGCCGCGCGCACCCTGCAGTTTCGCTCGATCAACATCGACCTGATCTACGGCCTGCCAAGACAAATGCCGGACAATTTTGCCCGCACCGTCGAGGAAGTCATCGCGCTGCAGCCGGATCGGCTGTCGGTGTTCAACTACGCCCACCTGCCAGAACGCTTCATGCCCCAGCGGCGGATCAACAGCAACGAGTTGCCGACCCCGGCGCAGAAGCTGGAAATGCTGCAGCGCACCATCGAACAACTGACCGCCGCCGGGTACCGCTACATCGGCATGGACCACTTCGCCCTGCCCGACGATGAACTGGCGATTGCCCAGGAAGAAGAAACGCTGCAACGCAACTTCCAGGGCTACACCACCCACGGTCATTGCGATTTGATTGGTCTGGGGGTCTCCGCGATCAGCCAGATCGGTGATCTGTACTGCCAGAACAGCAGCGACCTCAACGAATACCAGAACACCCTCGCCGCCGCGCAATTGGCGACCAGCCGTGGCCTGGTGTGCAACGCCGACGACCGACTGCGGCGGGCAGTGATTCAACAACTGATCTGCAATTTCAGCCTGGAATTTGCCGAGATCGAGCAGATGTTCAATATCGACTTTCAAGGTTATTTCGGCGCGCTGTGGCCGCAACTGCAAGGCATGGCCAACGATGGCCTGATCGAGCTCGACAACGATCGCATCACTGTACTGCCCGCCGGGCGATTGCTGGTGCGCTCGGTGTGCATGGTGTTCGATCGTTATCTGGGACAACACAACCGCGAGCGGTTTTCCAAGGTGATCTAATGACCTGGGTCAAATCGCCGCGTGCTGGTCGGATAGTCCTCTGGTGGGTTACCCTTACGTCTTATGTGTGTTTTTCCCACAAGGATTGAAGAAATGTCCGAGCCAGTCAAACTGCGCGCTCATGGTCAGGCCCACTGCAAGGATTGCAGCCTGGCCCCGCTGTGCCTTCCACTTTCACTGAATCTGGAAGACATGGATGCGCTGGACGACATCGTCAAACGTGGCCGCCCGCTGAAAAAGGGCGAGTTCCTGTTCCGTCAGGGCGACACGTTCGATTCCGTTTATGCAGTACGCTCCGGCGCCCTCAAGACCTTCAGCCTGAGCGACAGTGGCGAAGAGCAATTGACCGGCTTCCACCTGCCGAGCGAACTGGTCGGCCTGTCCGGCATGGACACCGAGAAACACCCGGTGTCCGCCCAGGCGCTGGAAACCACCTCGGTTTGCGAAATCCCCTTCGAACGCCTCGACGAACTGGCCCTGCAATTGCCGCAATTGCGCCGTCAGTTGATGCGCGTGATGAGCCGCGAAATCCGCGATGACCAGCAAATGATGCTGCTGTTGTCGAAGAAAACCGCCGACGAGCGCATTGCAACCTTCCTCGTCAACCTGTCCGCGCGCTTCCGCGCTCGCGGCTTTTCGGCCAACCAGTTCCGCCTGAGCATGTCGCGCAATGAAATCGGCAACTACCTAGGTCTGGCGGTGGAAACCGTGTCCCGCGTATTCACGCGCTTCCAGCAGAACGAGTTGATCGCCGCCGAGGGCAAAGAGATCCACATCCTCGACCCGATCCAGCTCTGCGCGCTCGCCGGCGGTTCGATCGACGGCTGATCTCGATCCGCGGTTGAGCGAAGCGTTTCAGCCGCGGGTATACTGCGCCGTTTGCAGCCCTGCCAGGACAACTCGACGATGGTCTTCGACTCCTTCGATATCAAATCCCTTATCCGCCCTGTGATCGACTTCCCGAAACCGGGCGTGATCTTTCGCGACATCACCCCGCTGTTTCAATCGCCAACGGCCCTGCGCCTGGTGATGGACAGCTTCGCGCACCGTTATGTAGAAGCCGACTTCACCCACATCGGCGCGATGGATGCGCGCGGTTTCCTGATCGGCTCGGTATTGGCCTATCAGTTGAACAAGCCGCTGGTGCTGTTCCGCAAGCAAGGCAAACTGCCGGCCGACGTGCTGGCTGAAGGTTACGCGACCGAGTACGGCGAAGCGTTTCTGGAAGTGCACGCCGACAGCCTGTGTGAAGGCGATTCAGTGGTGATGTTTGATGATTTGATCGCCACCGGCGGCACGCTGATTGCGGCGGCCAACCTGATTCGCCGCATGGGCGCGCGGGTGCATGAAGCGGCGGCGATTATTGATTTGCCGGAGCTGGGTGGGTCGCAGAAGCTGGAAGATATGGGGATACCGACTTTTTGCCTGACGCAGTTTGCGTTGACTGATAAGTAAGTCGCCTGTTCCGACGCCATCGCGGGCAAGCCCGCTCCCACAGGGTTCTCTGTCATGCACATGATTTGTGTACGGCGCGGATCTTTGTGGGAGCTGGCTTGCCAGCTCCCACAGGGTTCTCTGTCATGCACATGATTTGTGTACGGCGAGGATCTTTGTGGGAGCTGGCTTGCCAGCTCCCATAGGGTTCTCTGTCATGCACATGATTTGTGTACGGCGCGGATCTTTGTGGGAGCTGGCTTGCCAGCGATGGCGTCAGTCGCCATACCGCCAACCTCACAGCCCCATGTGCTCTCACAGGGTTCTTTGACCTGCACAAGATTTGTATACCGCGCGGATCTTTGTGGGAGCTGGCTTGCCAGCGATGGCGTCAGTCGCCATACCGCCAACCTCAAAGCCCCATCTGCTTGCTGATAATCTCGTTCATCACCTCCCGAGTCCCCCGCCAATCGACAAGATCCGGTTATCCCGATACAGCCGCTCCACCAAACTCTCGCGCATATACCCCAGCCCGCCGAGAATCTGCACCGCATCGCTAGTAATACGATCTGCCGTATCCGTGGCAAAATTCTTCGCCATGGAAATCTCCTTGATCACACTCTGCCCAGCCGCCATTTTCGCCGCCTGGCGGTAGGTGAATTCCCGGGAAACCTCCAACGCTGTGGCCATCTCCGCCAATCGATGCTTGATCACCTGAAATTTGCCGATGGGCTTGCCGAACGCCTCGCGCTGACGTGCCCACTTGAGGCTTTCTTCCAGCGCCAGCTGTGACGTCATGTTGGCCATCAGCGCCAGTGCCAGGCGCTCGCTCTGGAAATTGCCCATGATGCAAGCGAAGCCCATGTTCTCGGCGCCGATCAGGTTTCCTACAGGTATGCGGCAATCGTCGAAGAACAATTCAGCCGTGTCCGACGCCCACCAGCCCATTTTCTTCAACTGACGGCCGACGGTGAAACCTGGGGTGCCCTTCTCGATCAGCAACAGACTGATGCCGCCGAAACCGGGCGCTCCGGTGCGCACCGCGACGGTATAAAAATCGGCGCGTACGCCACTGGTGATAAAGGTTTTGCTGCCGCTGACCCGGTAGACATCGCCCTCGCGGACGGCGCGGGTTTGCAGGTTGGCGACGTCCGAGCCGCCGCTCGGCTCGGTCACCGCCAGGGCGCTGATCTTCTCGCCGCTGAGCACCTGGGGCACAACTCGATCGCGGACTTCTGGCCTGGCCCATTTCAGAATGGGTGGCAGGCCGATATCCAGCGAGCCCAGACCCGCCACCAGGCCGCCAGAGCCGCAGCGCATCAGCTCCTCACTGGCGGCGACCTTGGCGAACAGATCGCCTTCATGGCTGCCTCCGAGCGCCTCGGGATAACCGATACCGAGTATTCCGGCAGCGCCCGCCTTCAGGTACAGCTCACGAGGGAAGCTTTCGGCTTCTTCCCACTGATCGATGTCCGGCAGGATCTCACGCTCGACGAAACGTCTGACGCTGTCGCGGACCAATTGGTGGCTGGGGTCGAAGTATTCCTGAAAGGCAGGCATCGGCGAGCTCCACTGAAGGGTTCGCCGACGTTAACCGAGCGCTTGCTTGGTTTTCAACCAAAACATGTAGGAGCGAGCTCGCTCGCGATGGTCGTTAACGATGACGCAGGAAATCTGATACCCCGCGGCGCCCTCGGGTTCATCGCGAGCAAGCTCGCTCCTACAGATATTCGGCGCCGTGTGCGGTGTGGGAGATATTCGGCGCAGTGGGCGCTGTGGGAGCAAGGCTTGCCCGCGATGGCGTCATCGCGGAGGTTACAGAGTGATCGGTTTACGCCCGGCAAACGAATGCGCCAGCGTGCCGCCATCGACCAGCTCCAGTTCACCACCCAACGGCACGCCGTGGGCAATCCGCGAAGCGATCAGGCCTTTGTTCTGCAACAACTGCGCGATGTAGTGCGCCGTGGCTTCACCCTCAACCGTCGGGTTGGTCGCGAGAATGACTTCGGTAAACGTGCCCGCTTCTTCGATCCGCGTGATCAACTGCGGAATGCCGATCGCCTCAGGTCCAAGCCCATCCAGCGGCGACAAATGCCCCTTGAGGACAAAGTAGCGTCCACGGAAACCGGTCTGCTCGACCGCGTAAACGTCCATCGGCCCCTCCACCACGCACAGCAACGTGTCGTCGCGGCGTGTATCGGAGCATTGCGGGCACAGATCGTCTTCGGTCAGCGTGCGGCATTGCCGGCAATGGCCGACCCCCTCCATGGCCTGGCTCAAGGCTTGGGCCAGACGCAAACCGCCGCTGCGGTCACGCTCGAGCATCTGCAACGCCATGCGCTGGGCGGTTTTCTGACCCACGCCCGGCAAGGTGCGCAGAGCGTCGATCAGTTGGCGAATCAAAGGGCTGAAGCTCATGGGTAAAAAGTCCGACAAAACAACGAGACGCGGTTTATACCCGCGCCTCTGGCCAGCGTCAAATACTCAGTCCTGGGCGACCTTCACCACCAGTTTGCCGAAGTTGCGCCCTTCCAGCAGACCGATAAACGCCTCGGGCGCCTGCTCAAGGCCTTCGACCACGTCCTCGCGGAATTTGACCTTGCCGTCACGCACCCACGGCACCATGTGGCTGACGAACTCAGGCTGACGGTCGCCGTAGTCATCAAACACGATAAAGCCCTGAATGCGCACGCGTTTGGTCAGCAGTGTGCGCTGCAGCATCGGCAGGCGATCAGGACCTTGCGGCGCCTCGGAGGCGTTGTAGCCAGCGATCAGACCGCACAGCGGAATGCGCGCTTTGGGGTTGAGCAGCGGCACGACCGCGTCGAATACGTGGCCACCGACGTTTTCGTAATAAATGTCCACGCCCTTGGGGCACGCCAATGCCAGGTCCTCGGCGAAACTCGGGCTCTTGTGATCGATGCAGGCGTCAAAACCCAACTCCTCAACCACGTACCTGCACTTCTCGGCACCGCCCGCCACGCCGACGGCGCGCAGACCTTTAATCTTCGCCACTTGGCCGACCACCGAGCCGACCGCGCCGGAAGCGGCGGCCACCACCAATGTTTCACCTTCTTTCGGCTGGCCGATGTCCATCAGGCCCATGTAGGCGGTCATGCCGGGCATGCCCAGCACACCGAGGGCCATCGACGGGCTCGGCAGCCCGGACGGGATTGGAATGATGTTACGGCCGTCGCTGATGCTGTGGCTCTGCCAACCGGTGGCGCCGACCACCAGATCGCCTTTATGAAACTTCGGATGACGTGAATCCTCGACACGGCTGACGGCACCACCGGTCATCACTTCGCCAATTTCTACCGGCGCAGCGTAGGACGGCGCGTCGCTCATGCGCCCACGCATGTAGGGATCAAGCGACAGGTAGAGGGTTTTCAGCAGTACCTGACCGTCTTGCAGATCCGGCAGGGCTTCGCGTTCGAGGCGGAAGTTTTCCGGGGTCGGCGCGCCAACCGGGCGTGAGGCAAGGACGATGCGTTGGTTAAGGGTCAATGCATCTGGCATGTGAGCTTCTCCTTGATCGTTAAATGGGGGGTATAGGGAGCAGACCTTTTTGGTGGTGGGGCGTTCGATGTTTCGTCGGGTAGACCGAGTTGACTGCTTCGCGGGCAAGCCCGCTCCCACAGGCCTACCTCTATCCTGTGGGAGCAAGGCTTGCCCGCGAGGAACGGGAGCACGCCTCAATCCCTGTGGGAGTGGGCTTGCCCGCGAAGGCGGCGGGCCGGTCGCACATGAGCAACCGGCGGAAACAAAAATGCCAGGCGCGATGCCTGGCATTTTGTGTAGCCCATCTGCCGCCGAATGGCGAATCAGAATGGCAGTTTCATACCGGCTGGCAGGTTCATGCCGGCAGTCATGCCGCCCATTTTTTCCTGGCTGCTGGCTTCGATCTTGCGCACGGCGTCGTTGACGGCGGCAGCGACCAGGTCTTCGATCACTTCACGGTCATCTTCGTCCAGCCCCGGCAGCAGGGTCGGGTCGATGCTGACGCGCTTGAGGTCGTGACGACCGGTCATCACCACGGTGACCATATCGCCGCCGGCCTTACCGGTGACTTCGGCGTTGGCCAGTTCTTCCTGCATCTTGGCCATTTTTTCCTGCATCTGCTGCGCCTGCTTCATCAGGCCGGCCATGCCACCTTTCATCATGGGAATCACCTCAAAAGTACTTGGATCAAAACAGCGCCCGGCCATGGAGGCCGAGCGCCTTCAGTTATTAGCCTTGGGTGACCAAGGCGTCGACAGGTTCAATAGTATCGTGTCGCACCACCGCGCCAAACTGCTGAACCATCTGCTGGATGAACGGATCGCCGTGAATCGACTCCTCCGCCTCTTGCTGACGGTTGGCGCGGCGACGGGACGCGGCCTGGGCCGGGGTTTCCTGCTCAGGCTTGATCAGCTCGATGGTCAAGGTCAGCGTGCGCCCGTGGAACTGGTTCAATGCATCATTCAAACGACGCTGCTGCGTGGCGTTGAACAACGCGCTGTGCGCCGGATCCAGGTGCATCAACCAGTTGTCGCCTTCGACGGAAATCAGCGTGCAGTTGGCAGCGATGCTCCCGGTCATGCCGGAAATCGGCAATTTCGGGAACAGCTCCAGCCATTGCAACGCCAGACCTGTGGCCGGCGCCGCAGCGGGCTCTGGCTCGGGTTCCGGGGCCGGTTCAGCGGCGTGCTCGCTGGCCAGCTCATCCAGGTAGCTGTAGGCCGAGTCGATGTCTGGCTCGATGTAATCCTCGTCCAGCGGCGGCTCGTCGTCCATGTCCATGCCCGACGTGGCGGCATCGACTTCTGCCACGGACGGCTCGGGAATCGGCGCGGCGGCCCACTCCGGCGCATCCGGCACCACGCTGTCTGGCGTGGGCAGCGGCATCGGTGGCAACTCGGGCTGCTCGCCAGCGGTCTCCAGCATCGGCTCGACGGCGGGCTGCAGCACGACCTCGGGCTCGACCGGGTCGTTCCACGGCAGGTCGACCACCTCCTCGATGGCGACCGGCTCCACCACTGGCTCTGGCACCACAACCGGCGCAACTGGCTCAGGCGCTGGAACGGGTGCTGGAGCAACAACGGGTGCAGCAACAACAGGTGCAACTGCCGTAGCGACTACCGGCGCAACAACCGGCGCGGCAGCCACTGAATTTGCGGAATCAACTGTGGCCTGGCTGATCCCCACTGGCTTTAGCGGTTGCCTCGGAGCGTCCGCCGTGTCTGCGGGCCGGAAGGCCAGCATCCGCAGCAGGACCATCTCGAAACCGCCACGCGGATCCGGTGCCAGCGGCAAATCGCGGCGCCCGATCAGGCCCATCTGGTAATAGAACTGCACGTCTTCGGCCGGCAAGGCCTGCGCCAGCGCCAACACCCGATCGCGGTCGCCCTGCCCATTGTCGACGCCTTCAGGCAGCGCCTGAGCGATGGCCACACGGTGCAGCACGTTGAGAATTTCCGAGAGCACGCCATTCCAGTCCGGACCTTGCTCGGCCAGGTGACGCACGCCTTCGAGCAATGCCTTGGCGTCGCCTTCGATCAACGCATGCAGGACGTCATAGACCTGACCGTGATCGAGAGTGCCGAGCATCGCTCGCACATCGGTAGCGAGCACCTTGCCTTCGCCGAAAGCGATGGCCTGATCGGTCAGGCTCATGGCGTCCCGCATCGAACCGTCAGCAGCGCGACCGAGCAGCCAAAGTGCATCGTCTTCGAACGGCACGTTTTCGGCAGTGAGAACGTGGGTCAGATGCTCGACCACGCGTTCCGGCGTCATGTTCTTCAGCGAGAACTGCAGGCAACGCGACAAAATCGTTGCCGGAAGTTTCTGCGGGTCGGTGGTCGCCAGGATGAACTTGACGTACGGCGGCGGCTCTTCGAGGGTTTTCAGCAGCGCATTGAAGGAATGGCTGGAAAGCATGTGCACTTCGTCGATCAGGTAGACCTTGAAGCGCCCACGGCTCGGGGCGTATTGCACGTTGTCGAGCAGTTCGCGGGTGTCCTCGACCTTGGTCCGGCTCGCGGCGTCGATCTCGATCAGGTCGACGAAGCGCCCCTCATCGATTTCACGGCACACCGAACACTCGCCGCAGGGCGTGGAGGTGATGCCCGTTTCACAGTTCAGGCACTTGGCAATGATCCGCGCAATCGTGGTTTTACCCACCCCGCGCGTACCGGTGAACAGGTACGCGTGGTGCAGCCGCTGGCTGTCCAAGGCATTGATCAGAGCCTTGAGCACATGGGTCTGGCCGACCATTTCGCGGAACGAGCGCGGACGCCATTTACGTGCAAGAACCTGATAACTCATCGAAAACCGTCGCAACGAAGGAAGCTGAAGCGGCTAATGCTAGCGGAGCAAGGGCAAAATTGCATCCGGTGTCCTTCTCTAATATGACTAAGCTGCATCAGCAGAGGCTTTTATCGGCTCGGGACGGGGAAATACCGGAGCGTTTATGCGTTGGGCCGTGGGGGCACTGCTGGGAGTCAGCCTGAGCGTAACGGCAGCGGAAACCCCGTTGCGCTTCGCCATGCCCGACAGCTGGGCGATGCCGATGGTGCAATTCGAACGCGGCCGACCGACGCAGGGCATTCTCTACGACATGATGCTCAGCCTGGCGACTCAGGTCGCAATGCCCGCCGAATTCCACGTCCTGCCGCGCGCCCGGGTGCAGAGCGCGATGGAACACGGCGAAATTGATGTGCGCTGCTATGCCGCACAGTCGTGGCTGCCAAATCAGTCGGGGGATTACATCTGGAGTCTGCCGCTGTGGGTTCAGCCCGATGTGCTGCTGAGCCGCCCTGACCCGCTGACTTCCGCGCGACCCGGCCCATCTGACGCGCCAGTCGATCGGCACGGTGCGCGGCTACATCTACCCGACCCTGCAACCGCTGTTCGACGCCGACAAGCTCGACCGTGAAGATGCGCGCAATCAGGAACAAGTGCTGGAGAAGCTGCTGGCCGGGCGTTATCGCTATGCGGTGAGCAATCAGTGGACGCTGGACTGGTTTAACCAGCGCTTGATGCCCGCGCAACAACTGCAAGGGGTGGCAGTGCTGCAAGAACAGAAGGTCGGTTGCTATGTGAGGAATGACCCGAAAGTGCCAGTGCAGCGGATCTTGCGCACGTTGCTGCGGATGAAAATGTCGGGGGAGATTGATGAGATTATCCGGCTGTATATCGGCAAGCCCTAGGGCGCGATCGGCTTGAACTCATCCTCCAGCAAGTCTGCAAACGCGTCGCGCGCGCGATGCGCCGTTGAGTGCCTGTTCCATATGAAATAATTCTGGACCGGCATCAGTTCGGCGAAGGTGTGCCCTTCCAGGTCCCCGATCATCCTGAACTGCTCAAAAACACCCCTTGGCACAAGGGAAACGCCTGCCCCAGCGCTCACACAACCGAGGATAGTGCCGTAGCTCGCTATGCTGGTAATGGCAGCAGGTACTCGATGCTCACCTAGCCAACTCGTCAGCGCTGTTCGGTAAGGACATCCTTCGGGCCACATGAATAAGGCCTTGCCCCTCAAATCCTGCGGGGTGTGGATTTTTCCGAGGCGGGGTGAAGCGATTAACACCAGCTCCTCTTTATAGATTTCCATGTGCTCTATATCCGGATGCTGATTTTTGACCGCAATCACCGCACCGTCCAGTTTATAAGCGAGGACGTCATTCACTAACTGCGACCAGACCCCGGTGCTGAATTGCATCTGCACAGCGGGATGATGTTGATGAAACCTGGATAACAGTTTGGGCAACCTGCCGGTGGCGGAAGATTCAATCGCGCCAATATTCAATACCCCTGCCGGCTCAGCCCCAGGATCAAGCGCTCCGCGAGCCTCCTGGCACAACGAAAGGATTATATTTGTGTAGCCGAGAAACAACTTCCCGGAGGGGCTGATCACTAGCCCCCTGCCCTGCCTGATAAAAAGCGATACGCCCAACTCCTGTTCCAACAACTTTATTCTGTTTGTTATGTTTGACGGAACACAATGTAACAACTCGGACGCCCGAACGATACTGCCTTGCTCAGCGACCACCTTGAACATGTTCAGCTGCGACAGCTCCATTTACATATCGCTCATTTTAAGTGAATGTTTGAATCACTATAAAGCACTTGTTGCGCACTCCTCAAGCAATTAGTGTGCGGGCCTGCCCTGCTTCTAATGCTCTTCCAATTAATAGAAGCCCATGGCCGCATTAATCACTGGATACCTGATGGACGTCGAGCAAGTTTTAATCGCGCTAGGTTTTTTTGCTTTTTGTGGCGGCTTGATTGACGCTGCGGTTGGCGGAGGTGGACTGGTCCAGGTGCCGGCACTGATACACGCGCTACCCGGCCATAGTCTTGCCACAGTCTTTGGAACCAACAAACTGGCTGTCTTGGCCGGCAACCTCTGTTCCATATCCACTTACGTGAAGAGAGTTAGAATTGTATGGAAGCTCATGCTTCCAACCATGATTTCAGCATTTATATTCGCTTACCTTGGCGCGCTATCGGTTTCTCTCATTCCGAAAAAGTTTATGGAATATGCAGTTTTTATCATCTTGGTGGCAATGGCGATCTATACCTTTATCAAAAAGAACTTAGGCCGATTCAGCACTGCCATACAATGCGGGAGAAGAGAACTCCTGCTTGGTGTATTTTTCGGAGGTTTAATCGGCTTTTATGATGGCGTCTTCGGGCCGGGCAGCGGCAGCCTGCTTCTTTTTGTTTTTGTGAAGTTTTTCGGGTTTGATTTTTTAAATGCTTCAGCTTCGGCAAAACTGGTTAACCTGGGGACATTCAGCGCCGCACTGCTGTTTTTTATTCCATCGGGCAACATTTTATGGGCTGTCGGTGGAGTCGTTGGCCTGTGCAATATCGCAGGCTCGCTGACCGGGGCATTTCTAGCCCTACGTTATGGCAGCGGATTTATTCGAGTATTTTTTCTGATTCTACTGCTGTTCCTCATCGCGAGGATGGGACTGTCGATATCAGGTTAATCGCTATTTTCGAAGCGCAGAAATTTACAAAATCCGCTGCAAGCACGCTTGCCCGTCAGAGTTCACCGCTGAGGTGATCTGGACGCTGGCGCATTTTGAGGTTTTTGACTGGAGCATCGTTGCAGGCGCAACGACTTGGAGATAGGTGGTAACCCCATCAGCCACACCCCGGCACACAATGTTCCCGCTGTGGCTGCTGCCTTCCGGCTCTGACCAGGTTCACGGGTAATCGTTGCGGGGGGACCGATGGGGTCACCATAACGACGCTTGCCTGTCGGCAAGCCGCGCCATTGTACCTATCTGAGACGAAGTTACAACCGTTCAACAGGATAAAAAAATATGAGTCCGGTCAATGACATGCGTTGGCCCTTAAAGATCGTCCGAACGCGGCCCGAGCCTTCGGCAGCACCAGCCGGAATTATGCTTGCGCCAATACCTCATCCGCCCGGCCACCCTCCTCCTGGATCACCAGGTGGATGAAGTGCAGCTTGGCGATCACCGCTGGTGGCAGGACGAAGGGGTAGAAATCCGGCTGGCCCATGCTGCGTGACAGTTCGTTGAGCATGCCGGCGAGTTCGATCCAGGCGTTGACGAAGGACAGGAACGCCGGGCCACCGGGATGCTGGGGGTCGTAGAGGGTGTCGAGCGGAAATGGCTGGTAGTCGAAATCCATCTCCCGGGCGCTCATGCCAAACCCCAATGCGGTGTCCACGGCGTCCATCATGTGCAGGTAGTGCGCCCAGGTTTCGGCCCAGTCTTCCCAGGGGTGCATGGTGGCGTAGGCGCTGACGCAGTGTTGCTGCCAGTCCAGGGGGCGCCCTGCTGGTAATGGCGATCGAGCGCCTCGGCGTAGCTGGCGCGATCGTCGCCGAACAGGTTGCGAAACGGCTCCAGCCAGTGGCTGTTGGCGATCAGGCGGTCCCAGTAGTAATGACCGACCTCGTGGCGGAAGTGCCCGAGCAGCGTGCGGTAAGGTTCGTGCATCTGCACCCGGATTTTTCCCGATGGGCGTCGTCGGCTTCCTTGATGTCCAGGGTGATCAGGCCGTTGGCGTGCCCGGTGGTGGGCGCCTGCCCTTCGAGATCGACGCCGATGAAGTCGAATGCCAGACCGGTGTCTTCGTCGACTGTCTTGGGAATCACCTGCAACCCCAGGCTGACCAGTTGCGCCACCAGACGGCGCTTGGCCGTCTCGACCTTGCGCCAGCGTTCGTGATTCTCGGTGATGGTCAGGTCCGGAATGGTGTGGTTAAGGCTGCAGGCCATGCACAGGGCGTTGTGGTCATCGGCCGGCAGCAGCCAGTTGCAGGCGGCTGGGGAGTCGAGGTTGGCGCAACGGCGCAGCAGCCCTGCCTCGGGCTCGGCGTCGAGCAGCCAGGTGTCGGGCTGCGGGCCAGGTTGCAGGGAGGACAGGCGGCTTTTTCCGGCTGATAGCCCAGCATTGCCGAGCAGGCCAGGCACTGGCTGTTACTGAAGAACAGCGACTGCCCGCAGCGGCACTGCCAGACCTTGCTGTTGCGGGACGTCTCGCTGATAAAAGGCGCGGCGATGCGGGAACTGAGCTGTTCGAAGAAGCGGTACATGGCGATCTCTCCCTGGGGCTGGCCAAGACTAGATCATTGGGGCTGGAATATCGTTCCCGGAGTTTTGTTGGGTGGATCAAAAGATCGTCCGATCGCGGCCCGAGCCTTCCGGCAGCTCCTACGGGGGTGGTGTGAGCGCCCTGTAGCTGCCGAAGGCTGCGATCTTTTGATCCTGTTTGTCAGATCGGGACGCCGTGGTCTTTCAGGAACCCGACAAACGCCTCTTCGTCCAGCACCTTGAGCCCCAGCTCGTTGGCCTTGGCCAGCTTCGAACCCGCACCCGGTCCTGCCACCACGCAATGGGTCTTGGCCGATACCGAGCCTGCGACCTTGGCGCCCAGGCTTTCCAGCTTCTCCTTGGCGACGTCACGACTCATCAGTTCCAGCGAACCGGTCAACACCCAGGTCTCGCCGGACAACGGCAAGCCTTCGACGACTTTCTTCTCGCTCTGCCAATGCATACCGAATTTACGCAGTTGCTCTTCGGATGCTTCAGCAAGCTGCCGATTCTCTGCAACCGCAAAAAACTCGCGAACCGAATTCGCCTGCTTCTCCGGCAATGCCTGACGCATGTCCAGCCAATCGGCGTTCATCACCGCTTCCAGCGAACCGAACTTGTCGGCCAGTTTCTGCGCACCGCCCGGTCCCACCGAAGGGATGTGCAGTTTGTCGAGGAAACCACCGAGCGTGGTGCTGGCGGCGAACTCGGCGCCCAGTTCACCCTGATCCTGAATCTGCAAACCATGACCGAGCAATTCAGTAATCACCTGCTGGTTATGCGCATCTTCAAAGAAGCTGTGAATCTCGTGCGCGACTTCCAGACCGACATCCGGCAGATACGTCAGCACTTGCGGCAAGGCTTGCTGCACACGCTCCAGCGAGCCCAGCGAGCGCGCCAGCACCTTGGCCGTCTCTTCGCCGACATCGGGAATACCGAGCGCATAGATGAACCGCGCCAGACTCGGCTTTTTGCTGTCTTCAATAGCCGCTAGAAGCTTGTTGCTCGAGACCTCGGCAAAGCCTTCCAGGTCGACGATGTCGTCAAATTTCAGCGCGTACAGATCGGCTGGCGAACTGACCAGACCTTCATCGACCAACTGCTCGACACTCTTGTCGCCCAGGCCTTCGATGTCCATCGCACGACGCGAAACGAAGTGGATGATCGCCTGCTTCAGTTGCGCACCGCAGGCCAGACGCCCGACGCAGCGATACACCGCACCTTCGCTGACGGTTTCCTTGCCTTTGCTGCGCTTGATCAGTTGCGTGCGCTCGACGTGCGAGCCGCACACCGGGCAGCTTTCGGGAATCGCCACTGGCCGGGCGTTTTCCGGGCGGCGCTCCAGCACCACTTGCACCACTTGCGGGATCACATCACCGGCACGGCGAATGATTACGGTGTCACCGATCATCAGCCCCAGCCGCGCCACTTCATCCATGTTGTGCAGCGTGGCGTTGGCCACGGTGACGCCGGCAACCTTGACCGGTTTCAGTCGTGCCACCGGCGTAACAGCGCCAGTACGGCCGACCTGGAACTCGACGTCGAGCAACTCGGTGAGTTCTTCCATCGCCGGGAATTTATGCGCAATCGCCCAGCGCGGTTCGCGGGCGCGGAAGCCCAGTTCGCGCTGATCGGCAATGCTGTTGACCTTGAACACCACGCCGTCGATTTCATACGTCAGCGAGCTACGGCGCTCGCCGATGTCGCGGTAGTAATCCAGGCACTCGTCAATGCCCTTGGCCAGTTTCAGCTCGTGGCTGATCGGCATGCCCCATTTCTGCAACTGCTTGAGGTTGCCGATGTGGGTGTCGGCAATATCGTGGGAAACCTGACCGATGCCGTAGCAGCAGAATTCCAGCGGACGATTGGCGGTGATCTTCGAATCCAGCTGACGCAAGCTGCCGGCAGCTGCGTTGCGCGGGTTGGCGAAGGTCTTGCCGCCGACTTCCAGCTGCGAGGCGTTGAGGCGCTCGAAACCGGCTTTGGACATGAAGACTTCGCCGCGCACTTCCAGCGTCGCCGGCCAGCCTTCGCCGTGCAGCTTCAGCGGAATGTTGCGCACGGTGCGCACGTTGACGCTGATGTCTTCACCGGTGGTGCCGTCGCCGCGCGTCGCGCCACGCACCAGTACGCCATCCTGATACAACAGGCTGACCGCCAGGCCATCGAGCTTCGGCTCACAGCTGTATTCAACCGCCGCGCTGCCGCCGAACAGATCGCCGACCGGCAGATCCAGACCTTCCGTTACGCGGCGATCAAACTCGCGCATGTCGGTTTCTTCGAAGGCATTACCGAGGCTGAGCATCGGCACTTCGTGACGTACCTGTGTGAACGCCGACAATGCCGCGCTGCCAACGCGCTGGGTCGGCGAGTCGCTGGTGACCAGTTCCGGATGCGCGGCTTCAAGGGCCTTGAGCTCATGGAACAACCGGTCGTACTCGGCGTCCGGAATACTCGGCTCGTCGAGGACGTGGTAGCGGTAGTTGTGCTGATCGAGTTCAGCGCG
Organism: Pseudomonas sp. TH10; assembly: GCF_016651255.1. GTDB lineage: Bacteria > Pseudomonadota > Gammaproteobacteria > Pseudomonadales > Pseudomonadaceae > Aquipseudomonas. Next base: position 7,604 of record NZ_JAEKEG010000088.1, on the reverse strand, counting down.
CAGCTCGAGAATGCGGTTTTTGGCGGCGGTCATGGATGGTCTCTCATAAAGCAAAAGAGCAGCCGAGGCTGCTCAATCTTATCTGGATCAAGAGATCGCAGCCTCGTTTCACTCGACAGCTCCTACAGAAAAGAACGCGGTCCCTGTAGGAGCTGTCGAGTAAAACGAGGCTGCGATCTTTGCCTCTATCGTTTCTGGGTCAGGGCGCGACGTTCGAACTCGACGATGCGCTGACGGTAGTGTTCGATGGTCTGCGCGGTCAACACGCTGCGCTGGTCATCTTTCAGCTCACCGTTCAGTTCCTGCGACAGCTTGCGGGCTGCAGCCACCATCACGTCGAAGGCTTGCTTCGGGTGACGCGGGCCTGGCAGGCCGAGGAAGAAGCTCACCGCAGGCGTGCTGAAATGGTCGATGTCGTCCAGATCAAAGATGCCCGGCTTGACCGCATTGGCCATGGAGAACAGCACTTCACCGTTACCGGCCATGCTTTCGTGGCGGTGGAAGATATCCATCTCGCCAAAACGCAGACCGCTTTCCAGAATGTTCTGCAACAGTGCCGGGCCTTTGAAGCCGGCAGCGTCGCGGCAGATCACGCTGATCACCAAAACTTCTTCAGCTTGCGGCTGATCCTTGTCAACAACCGCCGGCGAAGGCTTGGTGTCTTCAACGAAATCGTCATCGCGGCTGCTGAAGCTCGGGCCGTCATCCAGATCGAGGTTAAGGTTCAGGTCACCCTGAGCCGGACCATTGCTGCCACGTTTGCCACGTTTCGAACCGGATTCGCGAGGCTCACGTGCTTCGCGGGCCGGCATGCTCACCGACGGCAGATCGTGTTCGTCCAGCTGCGGTTCTTTATGGTTGTCCAGGACGCGGGCCGGGCCCAACAGCTCGGCGCTGGTGTCCTCGTCCGGCAGGTTGGACAGACTTCGGTCAAGACGGAATTTCAGTTTTCCCTTGCCGCCGCGCATACGGCGCCAGCCATCGAAAAGAATACCGGCTATCACAATGATGCCGATGACGATCAGCCACTCGCGCAGACCGATTTCCATGTAATCCCGTGCCTCTATAAAAAATGCTGAAAAATAAGGGGTTTACAACTCGCAAACCGCTTTAAAACGTGGCGCCAACTCTATGTTCTGACAGGCGTTTTGCCCACGTATACGAAAAATTGACATTAAACTAGCACGACCAAAGACAACTTTACACCGTCTGTCTTCCCGCCCAGTGCGAATATGTCAAATTAGCTGTAGGACAAGGCCCTCAAACACGTCATTCGCACCTGTAGTCCCTTCCTGCGAAATACGCCTCAGGCGTCCACCATCGCCATCGCCTCCTCGACATCCACGGCTACCAGTCGCGAACAACCCGGCTCATGCATCGTTACGCCCATCAACTGCTCGGCCATTTCCATGGCGATCTTGTTGTGGGTGATATAGATGAACTGCACGGTCTGCGACATCTCTTTGACCAATCGTGCGTAGCGTCCAACGTTAGCGTCATCCAGCGGTGCGTCAACTTCATCGAGCATGCAGAACGGCGCCGGGTTCAACTTGAAGATCGCAAAAACCAGTGCCAGCGCCGTCAGGGCTTTTTCCCCGCCGGAGAGCAAATGGATGGTGCTGTTCTTCTTTCCGGGCGGCTGCGCCATGATCGTCACCCCTGTATCGAGTAGATCTTCGCCCGTCAGTTCCAAATACGCCCGCCCACCACCGAAAACTTTTGGGAAAAGTGCCTGTAAACCGCCATTGATCTGATCAAAGGTATCTTTAAAGCGGTTTCGGGTTTCCTTGTCGATCTTGCGGATAACGTTTTCCAGGGTGTCCAGTGCTTCGACCAGATCGGCGTCTTGGGCATCCAGATAACGTTTACGCTCGGACTGTTGCGTGTATTCGTCGATGGCCGCGAGGTTGATCGCGCCCAAGCGTTGAATCCGCGCACTGATGCGTTCGAGTTCTTCTTCGGCTTCACGTTCACTGGCTTGCGCAGTTAATGTCGCGAGCACGCCGTTTAGATCGTAGCCGTCTTCGAGCAATTGATCCTGCAACGCCTTGCGGCGCACGGTCAGGGCTTGCCATTCCATGCGCTGTTGTTCGAGTTGGCCGCGAATCAACTGCGATTGCTGTTCGGCCTGGGTCCGGCGTTTTTCCGCGTCGCGCAGTTCGCGGTCGGCGTCTTCCAGAGCGATCTGCGCGGTCTTGAGTTCTTCGTCGACAGTCATGCGCTTGTCGAGCAGCTCTTCGAGTTTCAGGCGCAGCTCTTCCAGCGGCGCCTCGCCCTCCTCCAGGTTCAGACTCAACTGCTCGCGTTTTTCGGTGAGGCGCTCGGCCTGCATTTCCAGACGCTCCAGCGCCTGACGCGTGGAGTCGTGCTGGGCGCGCAACGAGCCGAGCCGCACGGCCAGTTGATGGGCGTGATCCTTGTGCTGTCGCGCTTCCTGACGCACGCGATCGAGGCGCTCGCGCAGACTGTCGCGCTGGGCCAGCAGCAATTCGCGCTGCTCGGTGTCCAGCGCCATCGCGTCGAGGGCTTCCTGCAACTGCATGCGCGCTTCGCCGATGTTTTCGTGTTCCAGGGCGCGCTGTTCGGCAAGCTCGGTGAGTTCTTCGTCGAGCCGGGTGCGACGCAATGACAGCTGCTCGGCCTTGGCTTTGCCGGCGGACAACTGGGCTTTTAATTCGCCTTGCTGGCGCGCTTCGTCCTGCAACAGGCGACGCAAATGTTCGCGGCCGTTCTCCTGCTGCCGCTGTTGCGCCCGCAGATTCTGCAGCTGGGTTTCCAGGGTCTCGACGGTGGCTTCGCGCTCTTCACGCTCAAGGCCAAGGTTGTGGATTTCCTGGCCCCGCGCCAGCACACCGCTCTCGGCTTCGCTGGCCCGGCGCACCCGCAGGAAATGCCGGCCGACCCAGTAACCGTCGCGACTGATCAGGCTTTCGCCGGCGCTCAACTGGCCGCGCAGCGCCAGGGCCTGTTCGAGGCTGTCGACCGGCTTGACCTGCCCCAGCCAGGGTGCCAGGTCTATTTGCGCCTCGACCTTGTCCAGCAGGCTGCCGGGCACGCGCAGGCCATCGCTGGCCGGGCTCAGCAGGCGCAGGTCGCCCTGGGCGAAACCGGCCAGGTCGTAGTCGCTGAAATCATCCACCAGCACGGCTTGCAGGTCGGCACCCAGTACGGTCTCTACCGCCAGCTCCCAGCCTGCTTCAACCTTGAGGCCTTCGGCCAGGCGCGGGCGGTCGGCCAGATGCTGTTCACGCAACCATTCGGCGGTACCGGTACCCGGATCGAGCGCGGCCTGCTGCAGGGCTTCCAGGGACGCCAGCCGACCGTTGAGCCGCTGCAGATCACCCTGGGCCTGCTGCTGCGCCGACAGCGCCTGCTGCAGCTCCTGGCGCAACTGCTCCAGGCGTTCGACCTGGGCTTCTTCGCTGGCCTGCAAGTCTTCCAGGGTCGCCTCGCTGGCCGCCAGCTGTTCGCTGAGCTCCATGATCGCGGCGTCTTCCGGGTCGGCTGAAAGCAACGCGCGCTCTTCACCCAGGCGCTTCTGCCGGTCGGCCAGGCGCTCCATGCTGGTTTCCAGCTGCTGGATGCGCGACTGCTGCACTTCGGCCTGACGGCGCGGTTCGGCGGCGGTCAGGTTGAAGGTGTCCCACTGCTCCTGCCAGCCGTGCATGACGCTTTCGGAATCTTCCAGCGCAGCGGCGGCTTCTTCGGCGGCAGCGCTGGTGACTTCCTGTTCGGGGGTGAGCATGTCCAGCTCTTCGCCGAGGGTCAGCAGCAACGTGCGGTCGTGACCGAGGTGCGACTCGGTTTCCAGTCGAGCGCGCTCGGCTTCTTTCAGATCATCCTGCAACTGCCGCAGACGTTGCTGACCGTGCTGGATGCTCTGCTCGACCCGGGCGATGTCGCCGCCGACCGAATAGAAGCGCCCCTGCACCAGATTGAAGCGTTCGGACAGGTCGTGGTGCCCGTCACGCAGCCGCTCGATGCTCGCATCGGCATTGCGCTGCTCGGCGACTAGCGCTTCGAAGCTGACTTCCTGAGTACCGATGATCGACTCACGCTGGCCGACCTGATCGTTCAGATCCTGCCAGCGCAGGGCCGACAGTTGCGCCTTGAGCTGACGCTCTTCGGCTTTGAATTCCTGATACTTCTTCGCCGCTTCAGCCTGGCGGTGCAGGCGTTCGAGTTGACGCTCAAGCTCTTCACGCAGGTCGGTCAGGCGAGCGAGGTTTTCGTGAGTGCGGCGGATACGGTTTTCGGTCTCGCGCCGACGCTCCTTGTACTTGGAGATGCCGGCGGCTTCTTCGATGAAGTTACGCAGGTCTTCGGGCTTGGACTCGATCAGCTTGGAGATCATCCCCTGCTCGATGATCGAGTAGCTGCGCGGGCCGAGGCCGGTGCCGAGGAAGATATCGGTGATGTCGCGACGACGGCATTTGGTGCCGTTGAGGTAATAAGTAGTCTGGCTGTCGCGGGTCACTTTGCGGCGAATGGAAATCTCCGCGTAGGCCGCGTATTCGCCCAGCAGCGTGCCATCGGAGTTATCGAAAACCAGCTCGATACTCGCCTGACTCACCGGTTTACGGCTGGTCGAGCCATTGAAGATGACGTCGGTCATCGACTCGCCACGGAGGTTCTTCGCCGAACTTTCGCCCATCACCCAGCGCACGGCGTCGATGATGTTCGACTTGCCGCAACCGTTCGGCCCGACGACTGCCGCCATGTTACTGGGGAAGTTCACCGTGGTCGGGTCGACGAAGGATTTGAATCCCGCCAGCTTGATGCACTTGAGCCGCACGCTTAGGCGACCGTCAGGGCAGACACCACCAGATCGCAGCTGCGCTGGGCGTAAGCCGTCAGCACGATGCGGATCTGCGGCAAATCACGGGCAAGCACGGCGGCCAGCAAGCGCTCGAACAGTTCGAGGAACTCGCTCATGGAGGCCTTGCGCTGTTCGAGGGCGAGGAAGTAGGCGCGGCTCATCGCCGGTTGCAGGTTCTCGACCGTTTCCTGCAGGTACGGGTTGTTGGCGAACGGATAGGCGGCGCGCATCACGCTGAAGCTGTCGTCGACAAACGCACGGATGTCCTGGCGCTCGAAGCTGGCGGTCAGGCGCTGCTGGATTTGCACGAACGGCGCCATGTCGGCCTGCACTTGCCAGCCATTGGCCACCGAGTTGCCAAGCAGGATGTACAGCTCGCACATCAGCGTGCACAGGCTCTGCACCTTGTGCGCGGTCAATTCGGTGACGTGCGCACCACGGCGCGGCAGGATCGCGATCAGGTGGCGGCGTTCGAGGATCAGCAGGGCTTCGCGGACCGATCCGCGACTGACATTGAGTGCCAGCGTGACCTTCTGTTCCTGGATGCGCTCTCCTGGCTTCATTTCGCCACGAATGATGCGTTCGGCGAGGTGGTGAGCAATTTGCTCGGCGAGGCTGTCCGGCGCCTTGAACGTCATGGTTGTCCTTCAAACTCTATCGATCTGCACAAGCGGCGCAGTGTAGCGCAAATGCAGGCTCATGGCGGAGTGCCCACTCAGCGGTTTTTGGCACGAATCCCGCAAAAAAGCAGGGGATCCATTGAGGGTCAATACTGAATAGACACGTTGTTGATCGACGAAATGCATTTTCTTGACCTTTAAGTCAGAAAACCATTGACCGAAAAGTCAGAGCTGCTAAATTCGGCTCAAGTCGGTTAACAACAATAATGAGTCTGCGAGGCCTTCCGTGATCCAGTTTTTACTTAACCAGGAACTCCGTAGCGAGCACGCCCTGGACCCGAATCTGACTGTGCTCAATTACTTGCGCGAACACGTAGGCAAATCGGGCACCAAAGAAGGTTGCGCCAGCGGTGACTGCGGCGCCTGCACCGTGGTGGTCGGCGAGTTGCAAACGGATGACGCTGGCCGCGAACACATTCGCTATCGCAGCCTCAACTCGTGCCTGACCTTTGTTTCGTCGCTGCACGGCAAACAATTGATCAGCGTCGAAGACCTCAAGCACAAAGGCGAACTGCACAGCGTGCAGAAAGCCATGGTCGAATGCCATGGTTCGCAGTGCGGCTTCTGTACCCCGGGCTTCGTCATGTCGCTGTTCGCCCTGCAAAAGAACAGCGATGCGCCCGATCACGCCAAGGCCCACGAAGCGCTGGCCGGCAACCTCTGTCGCTGCACCGGCTACCGTCCGATTCTGGCGGCAGCCGAGCAATCGTGCTGCGGCAAACAACCGGATCAGTTCGATGCCCGCGAAGCCGAGACCATTACCCGCCTGAAAGCCATCGCGCCGACCGATATCGGCGAACTCAACAGCGGCGACAAACGCTGCCTGGTGCCGCTGACCGTGGCCGACCTGGCCGACCTCTATGATGCTTATCCACAGGCCCGGCTGCTGGCTGGCGGCACTGACCTGGCGCTGGAAGTCACACAATTCCACCGCACCCTGCCGGTGATGATCTACGTCGGCAACGTCGCGGAGATGAAGCGCATCGAGCGCTTCGACGATCGCCTGGAAATCGGCGCCGCCACCGCCCTGTCGGACTGCTACGAAGCCTTGAAGGCCGAGTACCCGGACTTCGGTGACTGCTGCAGCGCTTCGCTTCATTGCAGATCCGCAACCAGGGCACCCTGGGCGGCAACATTGGTAATGCTTCGCCAATTGGCGACTCGCCGCCGCTGCTGATCGCTTTGGGCGCGCAGATCGTCCTGTGCAAGGGCGAAACCCGCCGCACTCCTGGCCCTGGAAGATTATTTCATCGACTACCGCGTGACTGCGCGACAGGAAAGCGAGTTCATCGAGAAGATCATCATCCCGCGCGCCAGCGCTGAACAACTGTTCCGCGCCTACAAGGTTTCCAAGCGCCTGGACGATGATATTTCCGCCGTCTGCGCCGCGTTCAACCTGCGCATTGAAAACGGTGGGATCGCCGATGCCCGCGTGGCATTCGGTGGCATGGCGGCGATTCCGAAACGGGCCAGTCACTGCGAAACCGTGTTGCTCGGCGCGCCGTTCAACAACGCCGTGGTCGAACGCGCCTGCGCCGCCCTGGCCGAAGATTTCACCCCGCTCTCGGACTTCCGCGCCAGCAAGGAATATCGCCTGCTCAGCGCGCAGAACCTGCTGCGCAAATACTTCATCGAACTGCAAACACCGCACATCGAGACTCGGGTGACCGCTTATGTCTAACCATCACGGCGTAGAAAAAACCCAGGCTGAACTGGCTGAATTGTTCGCCAAGGATCTGACTTCTGGCGTCGGCCGCAGCGTCAAGCACGACAGCGCCGCCAAGCATGTGTCCGGTGAAGCGCAGTACATCGATGATCGCCTGGAATTTCCGAACCAGTTGCACCTGTACGCACGCATGTCGGACCGCGCCCACGCGAAAATCATCAGCATCGACACCCGCCCCTGCTATGCCTTCGAAGGCGTGCGCATCGCCATCACCCACGAAGACGTGCCGGGTCTCAAAGACATCGGCCCGTTGATGCCGGGCGATCCCTTGCTGGCCATCGATGACGTGCAGTTCGTCGGCCAGCCGGTGCTGGCCGTGGCGGCGAAGGACCTGGAAACCGCGCGCAAAGCTGCCATGGCGGCGATCATCGAATACGAA
>NZ_JAEKEG010000087.1 GCF_016651255.1 Pseudomonas sp. TH10 | reverse complement strand
CCAGGTCGCCCCAGGCGCCGATGGAACACGCTGCCAAGGCGCCCAGTAAAGGCAGTACCAGCGCCGCGCGAGTGCTGCGCACGCGACCGCCAAGCACCAGGGTACCGAGGAAAATCAAGCCGCCGACCACCAGCCATTGCGCCCAGTACGGCACGTTCGACACGGGACCGGCCAGCACGCCCTTATCCTGGCGATCAGCATCGAACAGCCCCCAGTAACCGCCCACTGCGCCTTCACTGGCGCGTTTCCATGGCTGGTCGAAGGCTTCGATCAGGTTGTAGTGCCAGCCCTGTTGTTCTGCCATGGCGACAAAACCGCGGATGAACTTGGCTTCATTGACCCGGCTGGGCAGGGCCGTCTCGCGCTGGCGGCCTTCGCTCGGCCAGCCGGTTTCGCCAATCATGACGTCCTTGGGGGCGAATTTGTTGCCGAACACCTGGCGCACTTCGGCCACATGCTGCAGTGCGGCATCAATGTTGGAGGGTCGTCTTCCCAGTACGGCAGCAAATGGATCGTTATGAAATCCACGGCAGGGGCGATTTCGGGGTGTTTTTGCCAAAACTCCCAGACATCGGCATAGGTCACGGGTTGCTTGACCTGGCTCTTGACCCTGTTGATCAGCACGGCCAGTTGCGGGCCGGTGATTTCCTTGCGCAGCAGCACTTCGTTGCCGACGATCACCGACGTCACCACGTCGGCATTGGCGTTGGCCGATTTGATCAGCAGGTCGACTTCCTTTTCGGTGTCCACCGGGTTGCTGTTGACCCAGGCGCCGATCATCAATTTCAGGCCATGCTTGCGCGCCAGATCCGGCAGCGCTTCGAGGCCGGTCATCGAGTAGGTGCGAATGCATTCAAAGCGTGTTGCCAGCAGGGTGAGGTCGGCGTCCATGCGCTCCGGGCGCAACTTGAACGGCACGTCGAAGGGCGACTGGTCTTTGTCGAAGGGCGTGTAGGAGGCGCATTGCAGCTTGTGGGTCGGCGTTGCGGCATCCGGCAGGATCACCGGTTTGCCGAGGCCGTACCAGAAACCGCAGAGTGCAAACAGCCCGAGCAGGCAGGCGAAGAGATAAGGCAGAAAGGGCAAGCGGGAAGTCGCGGACATGGTCAGGCCGAGTGGCTGCAAAGCGACGCATGTTACCTGCATTTAACAGGGGGCAGGTGGCCCGCATGATTTTGACATGCAAAGTTCGGGCGGATTATTTGGCGTCATTTATATAGACGCAGTTAATGGCCTTCTGATGTCGTTTCTCGTTGTCTTGAGGTCGCTGACAGAGCAGGTCGCGTTGGTCGTCAGGTTGATTATCAAAGCCGTCAGTACCCTTATTGATAAATCGCGCTGATGTTCCAACGAGTTTGCGGTCAGGCGTGATGGGGGCGCTGTGCACCATAACAATACGTTGACGTCGCCCGTCATCCGTCGGGCGCAGCATTTCGGGGAAGTAACGATGAAGATGCGACGACTTTTAGGCGCAGGTGCCGCACTGGTGCTTGCGATGAGCTCCACTTTCGCCAGCGCTGAAAAACAGACCCTGAACATCGGTTACGTTGACGGCTGGTCCGACAGCGTTGCGACTACCCACGTAGCCGCCGAAGTGATCAAACAGAAACTCGGCTATGACGTGAAACTGCAAGCCGTTGCTACCGGGATCATGTGGCAGGGTGTTGCCACCGGCAAACTCGACGCCATGCTATCGGCCTGGCTGCCAGTGACCCACGGCGAATATTGGGCGAAGAACAAGGATCTGGTCGTCGATTACGGCCCGAACTTCAAGGATGCAAAAATCGGTCTGATCGTGCCGGAGTACGTAAAAGCCAAGTCCATCGAAGACCTGAAAACCGACGACAGCTTCAAGGGCCGCATCGTTGGCATCGACGCCGGTTCGGGCGTGATGCTCAAGACCGATCAGGCGATCAAGGACTACGGCCTCGACAAATACAGCCTCAAGGCCAGTTCCGGCGCCGGCATGATTGCCGAACTGACCCGTGCCGAGAAGAAAAACGAATCCATCGCCGTCACTGGTTGGGTGCCGCACTGGATGTTCGCCAAGTGGAAACTGCGCTTCCTCGACGACCCGAAAGGCGTGTATGGCGCGGCTGAAACCGTCAACAGCATCGGCAGCAAAGAACTCGACGCCAAAGCGCCGGAAGTGGCCAAGTTCCTGAAAAACTTCCAGTGGGCGTCGAAAGACGAAATCGGCGAAGTGATGCTGGCGATTCAGGACGGTGCCAAGCCTGAGGCCGCAGCCAAGGCCTGGGTCGCCAAGCACCCGGATCGCGTAGCTGACTGGACCAAGTAAATCTGAGGTCAGGCATCTATCCCCTGTAGGAGCTGCCGCAGGCTGCGATCTTTTGATTTTGTTTTTTCAAGATCAAAAGATCGCAGCCTGCGGCAGCTCACAGTCATGTTTAAGGTAGGGAAATTGTTTCCTGCTGGAAAATGGCGAGTCTGTCATGTCGTTCTAATACTAAGGTCGTCTGGAACCGCTCCCGCAGCCGCATACATTAGCTATGTTCCAACAATAATCTGTGCTGCGAGGATAAAAACAATGAACGACAGCATTTACCTCTCGATTCAAAACAGTCCCCGATTCAAGGAGCTGGTGCGAAAAAGGGAAAAGTTCGCCTGGATACTCTCGGCGATCATGCTCGGGCTCTACTCCGGATTCATCCTTCTGATCGCCTACGGGCCGCAAGTGCTCGGGGCAAAACTCAGTCCTGAGTCTTCGATTACCTGGGGCATCCCGATTGGTGTCGGCCTGATTGTCTCGGCCTTCATCCTGACCGCTATCTACGTGCGCCGCGCCAATGGCGAGTTTGACGACCTGAACAATGCGATTCTCAAGGAGGCTCAGCAATGATCCGGCGTCTACTGGCTCTTCTGAGCATCACGGCGTTCGCGCCGGCTGTGTGGGCGGCTGATGCCCTGACCGGCGAAGTCCACAAACAACCGCTGAACGTCGCCGCGATCGCCATGTTCGTGGTGTTCGTGGGTGCGACCCTGTGCATCACTTACTGGGCGTCCAAGCGTAACAAGTCGGCCGCCGACTACTATGCGGCAGGCGGCAAGATCACCGGTTTCCAGAACGGTCTGGCGATTGCTGGCGACTACATGTCGGCGGCGTCCTTCCTGGGGATTTCCGCGCTGGTGTTCACCTCCGGCTACGATGGCCTGATCTACTCGATCGGCTTCCTGGTGGGCTGGCCGATCATTCTGTTCCTGATCGCCGAGCGCCTGCGTAACCTGGGTAAATACACTTTTGCCGACGTGGCGTCCTACCGCCTCGGGCAAACCCAGATCCGCACCCTGTCTGCCTGCGGTTCGCTGGTGGTGGTGGCGTTTTACCTGATCGCGCAAATGGTTGGCGCCGGCAAGCTGATCCAGCTGCTGTTCGGTCTCGACTATTACGTCGCGGTGATTCTGGTCGGCATCCTGATGTGCATGTACGTGCTGTTCGGCGGCATGCTGGCGACCACCTGGGTGCAGATCATCAAGGCTGTGCTGTTGCTGTCCGGTGCCTCGTTCATGGCGCTGATGGTGATGAAGCACGTCAACTTCGACTTCAACATGCTGTTCTCCGAGGCGATCAAGGTTCACCCCAAAGGTGAGGCGATCATGAGCCCGGGCGGTCTGGTGAAAGATCCGATTTCGGCGTTCTCGTTGGGTCTGGCGCTGATGTTCGGTACTGCTGGCCTGCCGCACATTCTGATGCGCTTCTTCACTGTGAGTGACGCGAAGGAAGCCCGTAAGAGCGTGCTGTACGCGACTGGCTTTATTGGTTACTTCTATATCCTGACCTTCATCATCGGCTTCGGCGCGATCCTGCTGGTCAGCACCAACCCGGCCTTTAAAGATGCAGCGGGCGCTCTGCTCGGCGGTAACAACATGGCGGCGGTGCACCTGGCTGACGCGGTGGGCGGCAGTATTTTCCTTGGGTTTATCTCAGCGGTAGCGTTCGCGACCATTCTGGCAGTGGTTGCCGGTCTGACCCTGGCCGGTGCTTCGGCGGTGTCTCACGACCTGTATGCCAGTGTGATCAAAAAGGGCAAAGCCAACGACAAGGATGAGATTCGCGTTTCGAAGATCACCACGATCGCACTGGGGATCCTGGCGATTGGCCTGGGCATCCTGTTCGAAAGCCAGAACATCGCGTTCATGGTTGGCCTGGCGTTCTCGATTGCGGCGAGCTGCAACTTCCCGGTGTTGTTGCTTTCGATGTACTGGAAGAAGCTGACCACGCGTGGCGCGATGATCGGCGGTTGGCTAGGTCTGGTGAGTGCGGTGGGGCTGATGATTCTTGGTCCGACCATTTGGGTGCAGATTCTGCATCATGAGAAGGCGATCTTCCCTTACGAGTATCCGGCGCTGTTTTCGATGATCATCGCGTTCGTGGGCATCTGGTTCTTCTCGATTACTGACAAGTCGGCGGCAGCGGATAAAGAGCGGGCGCTGTTCTTCCCGCAGTTTGTCCGTTCGCAGACAGGTTTGGGGGCGAGTGGGGCGGTTTCTCACTGATAGCAGTAACACGCTTCAAGTTTTAGCTAATGCCCCGATCGAGAGATCGGGGCATTTTTGTTCCTGTCCAAAATGCGTGTTGTCAGGTTCGTCCTCATCGCCAGCAGGCTGGCTCCCACATTGGAATGTGTGCTTCCTGTGGGGGCCAGCCTGCTGGCGACAGCGGTGGTTCAGTCATTGCGTAAAGCCCAGGCTGGCTCCCACATTGGAATGTGTGCTTCCTGTGGAGCCAGCCTGCTGGCGACTAGCAGTGGTTCAGTCATTGCGTAAAGCCCAGGCTGGGTCCCACATTGGAATGTGTGCTTCCTGTGGGAGCCAGCCTGCTGGCGATAGCGGTGGTTCAGTCATTGCGTAAAGCCCAGGCTGGGTTCCACATTGGAATGTGTGCTTCCTGTGGGAGCCAGCCTGCTGGCGACAGCGGTGGTTCAGTCATTGCGTAAAGCCCAGGCTGGGTCCCACATGGAATGTGTGCTTCCTGTGGGAGTCAGCCTGCTGGCGACAGCGGTGGTTCAGTCATTGCGTAAAGCCCAGGCTGGGTCCCGCATTGGAATGTGTGCTTCCTGTGGGAGCCAGCCTGCTGGCGATAGCGGTGGTCCAGTCATTGCGTAAAGCCCAGGCTGGGTTCCACATTGGAATGTGTGCTTCCTGTGGGAGCCAGCCTGCTGGCGACAGCGGTGGTTCAGTCATTGCGTAAAGCCCAGGCTGGGTCCCACATGGAATGTGTGCTTCCTGTGGGAGTCAGCCTGCTGGCGACAGCGGTGGTTCAGTCATTGCGTAAAGCCCAGGCTGGGTCCCGCATTGGAATGTGTGCTTCCTGTGGGAGCCAGCCTGCTGGCGATAGCGGTGGTCCAGTCATTGCGTAAATCCCAGACAAACAAAAACGGCCCCTATATAAATAGAGGCCGTTCCCGGTACAACTTCAAGACATTATCGCAAGACAGGTCTTATTTGCGGTCTTCCAGCTTGGTCAGATCACGCGACTCATAACCGGTATACAACTGGCGCGGACGGCCAATCTTGTACGGGCTCGAAAGCATCTCTTTCCAGTGCGAAATCCAGCCAACAGTACGTGCCAGGGCGAAAATCACAGTGAACATGCTGGTAGGAATGCCGATCGCCTTGAGGATAATCCCCGAGTAGAAGTCGACGTTCGGGTACAGCGAGCGTTCGATGAAGTACGGGTCGGTCAGGGCGATCTCTTCCAGGCGCATGGCCAGTTCGAGTTGCTTGTCGTCCTTGATACCCAACTCTTTCAACACTTCGTCGCAGGTCTGCTTCATTACAGTGGCGCGCGGATCGCGGTTTTTGTAAACGCGGTGACCGAAGCCCATCAGTTTGAACGGATCGTTCTTGTCCTTGGCCTTGGCGATGAACTTGTCGATGTTCGAAACATCGCCAATTTCATCAAGCATGGTCAGCACAGCTTCGTTCGCACCGCCGTGGGCAGGGCCCCACAGTGCGGCGATACCGGCGGCGATACAGGCGAACGGGTTGGCACCCGAAGAGCCCGCGAGGCGTACGGTGGAAGTCGATGCGTTCTGCTCGTGGTCGGCGTGGAGGATGAAGATCCGGTCCATGGCCTTGGCGAGCACCGGGCTGATCGGTTTGATCTCGCACGGGGTGTTGAACATCATGTGCAGGAAGTTTTCCGCGTACGTCAGATCGTTGCGCGGGTACATCATGGGTTGGCCCATGGAGTACTTGTAAACCATCGCTGCCAGGGTCGGCATCTTGGCAACCAGGCGGATCGCGGAGATTTCGCGATGCTGCGGGTTATTGATGTCCAGGGAGTCGTGGTAGAAGGCCGAGAGGGCGCCGACTACACCGCACATGACGGCCATCGGGTGGGCGTCGCGACGGAAACCGTTGAAGAAGGTTTTCAACTGCTCGTGAACCATCGTGTGGTTTTTCACGGTGCTGACGAACTGGGCCTTCTGTTCTGCAGTCGGCAATTCGCCGTTGAGCAGCAGATAGCAGGTTTCCAGGTAGTCCGACTTTTCAGCCAGTTGTTCGATCGGGTAGCCGCGGTGCAACAGAATGCCGTTGTCGCCGTCGATATAGGTAATCTTCGATTCGCACGAGGCGGTCGACATGAAACCAGGGTCGAAAGTGAAGCGGCCCGTGGCCGTCAGGCCCCGAACATCGATTACATCGGGACCAACGGTGCCGGTTAAAATGGGCAGCTCGACGGGGGCTGCGCCCTCGATGATCAACTGCGCTTTTTTGTCAGCCATGTGGCCTCCTATTTATGCTTGAACCATCAGACAGACCCCCCACGCAGGGCCCGCACCACTATAGTGAGATAAATTCGAATGTCAATTTGCCTAAAGTCTTGCTCCAGAAGGCTTTAAGCGCACTTTTTCCTCGAAATTGACTGCCATTTACGCCTTTTATACGACTTGTGCAATCAGCTATTTGGGGTAGGTGATTGCGTTGTCATTAGTAGCCTAACTGTCTATACTCGGCCACCGACCGCCAAGGGCTTTTGGGCCTGCTTTATTGGGGGTCGCATCCCTGGGTGGTGGTTACCTGACCAGTGCACTCCCCAACAACTTTGCCCTGATTGTTAGGGGCTCTTCAGTGTGAAAAAAAAGCCGTGAAAAGCCAACGACCTGTAAACCTAGACCTAAGGACCATCAAACTCCCCATCACCGGCGTTACGTCGTTTCTTCACCGTGTTTCCGGCATCATCCTCTTCCTGGGCCTCGGCTTCATGCTTTATGCATTGGGCAAATCCCTGGGTTCCGAGGAAGGTTTTGCCGAAGTGAAGGCATGCTTGACCAGCCCGCTGGCCAAGTTCGTAGCATGGGGCCTCCTGTCCGCTCTGCTGTATCACCTGGTAGCCGGTGTGCGCCACTTGATCATGGACATGGGCATCGGTGAGACGCTGGAAGGCGGCCGCCTGGGCTCGAAAATCATCATCGCCATTTCCGTGGTGCTGATCGTTCTGGCAGGAGTTTGGATATGGTAACCAGCGTTACGAACCTTTCGCGTTCGGGCCTCTATGACTGGATGGCGCAACGTGTGTCTGCGGTTGTTCTCGCGGCTTATTTCATCTTCCTGATCGGATACCTTGCAGCGAATCCGGGCATTGGCTACGACCAGTGGCACGGCCTGTTCGCTCACAACGGGATGCGTATCTTCAGTCTGCTGGCCCTCGTTGCCCTTGGCGCTCACGCCTGGGTCGGCATGTGGACCATCGCGACCGACTACCTGACGCCGATGGCGCTGGGCAAGTCCGCGACTGCAGTACGTTTCCTTTTCCAGGCAGTATGCGGCGTCGCGATGTTCGCTTACTTCGTCTGGGGTGTGCAGATTCTCTGGGGTATCTGATTCATGGCTAACATTCCAACGATTTCTTTCGACGCCATCATTATTGGTGGTGGCGGTGCCGGCATGCGCGCGGCGCTGCAACTGGCCCAGGGCGGTCACAAGACTGCCGTGATCACCAAGGTGTTCCCGACCCGTTCGCACACCGTTTCGGCCCAGGGTGGCATCACTTGCGCCATCGCTTCTGCCGATCCAAACGATGACTGGCGCTGGCACATGTACGATACCGTCAAGGGTTCCGACTACATCGGTGACCAGGACGCTATCGAATACATGTGTCAGGAAGGCCCGGCTGCCGTTTACGAGCTGGACCACATGGGTATGCCGTTCTCGCGTACCGAGCAAGGCCGTATCTACCAGCGTCCGTTCGGTGGTCAGTCCAAGGACTACGGTAAAGGCGGGCAGGCTGCCCGTACTTGCGCCGCTTCCGACCGTACCGGTCACGCGCTGCTGCACACCCTTTATCAGGGCAACCTGAAAGCCGGTACCACGTTCCTGAACGAGTACTACGCTGTCGATCTGGTGAAAAACCAGGAAGGCGACTTCGTTGGTGTGATCGCGATCTGCATCGAAACCGGCGAAACCACCTACATCCGCGCTAAAGCCACCGTATTGGCTACCGGCGGTGCAGGTCGTATCTATGCATCCACCACCAACGCCCTGATCAACACAGGTGACGGCGTCGGCATGGCCCTGCGTGCTGGCGTGCCGGTACAAGACATTGAAATGTGGCAGTTCCACCCAACCGGCATCGCCGGCGCCGGTGTACTGGTTACAGAAGGTTGCCGTGGTGAAGGTGGTTACCTGATCAACAAGCACGGCGAGCGTTTCATGGAGCGTTATGCTCCGAACGCCAAAGACCTTGCCGGTCGTGACGTGGTTGCTCGCTCGATGGTTAAGGAAATCATCGCCGGCAACGGTTGCGGTCCGAATGGCGACCACGTAATGCTCAAACTCGACCACTTGGGCGAGGAAGTGCTGCACAGCCGTCTGCCAGGCATCTGCGAACTGTCGAAGACGTTCGCTCACGTTGACCCGGTTGTTGCGCCGGTTCCGGTTGTTCCGACTTGCCACTATATGATGGGCGGCGTTGCCACCAACATTCATGGCCAGGCGATCACCCAGAACGCCGAAGGCGTGGATCAGATCATTCCTGGTCTGTTCGCGGTAGGTGAAGTGGCTTGCGTATCGGTTCACGGTGCCAACCGTCTGGGCGGCAACTCGCTGCTCGACCTGGTGGTATTCGGCCGCGCTGCCGGCCTGCACCTGGAAAAAGCGCTGACCGACGGCATCGAATACGACGACGCTACCGAAGCCGATATCGAAGCTGCCCTGTCGCGTCTGAACGCGCTGAACAGCCGTACCGATGGCGAAGACGTTGCAACCCTGCGTCGCGAGCTGCAAAGCTGCATGCAGAACTACTTCGGCGTATTCCGCACTGGCGAATACATGCAGAAAGGTATCGCTCAGCTCGCTGACCTGCGTACCCGCATCGCCAACGTGAAGATCAACGATAAGTCGCAGGCGTTCAACACTGCCCGTATCGAAGCGCTGGAACTGCAAAACCTGCTGGAAGTGGCTGAAGCTACCGCCATCGCTGCCGAAGTCCGTAAAGAGTCGCGCGGTGCTCACGCCCGTGAAGACTTCGAAGACCGTGACGACGAAAACTGGCTGTGCCACACCCTGTACTTCCCGGGTGACAAGCGCGTAACCAAGCGTGCCGTGAACTTCTCGCCGAAGACTGTTCCGACTTTCGAACCTAAAGTCCGGACTTATTAAGGGTGACCGCCATGTTGAAAGTCAGTGTTTATCGCTACAACCCTGATCAGGACGCTGCGCCGTTCATGCAGGAATTCCAGGTCGATACCGGTGGTAAAGACCTGATGGTGCTGGACGTGCTGGCCCTGATCAAAGAGCAGGACGAGGGTTTCTCCTATCGTCGCTCTTGCCGTGAAGGCGTCTGCGGCTCCGACGGCATGAACATCAACGGCAAGAACGGTCTGGCGTGCATCACGCCGCTGTCTGCCGTTGTAAAAGGTAACAAGTTGGTTGTTCGTCCGCTGCCAGGTTTGCCGGTTATCCGTGACCTGGTCGTCGATATGAGCATCTTCTACAAGCAATACGAGAAGGTGAAGCCTTACCTGCAGAACGACACGCCGGCTCCGGCCATCGAGCGTCTGCAGTCGCCTGAAGAGCGTGAAAAGCTCGACGGTCTGTACGAGTGCATCCTGTGCGCTTGCTGCTCGACCTCTTGCCCGTCCTTCTGGTGGAACCCGGACAAGTTCCTGGGTCCAGCTGCACTGCTGCAAGCTTATCGCTTCCTGGCAGACAGCCGTGACACCAAGACCAGCGAGCGTCTGGCTTCGCTCGATGACCCGTTCAGCGTATTCCGCTGCCGGGGCATCATGAACTGCGTCAACGTATGTCCGAAAGGCCTGAACCCGACTAAGGCCATCGGTCACATCCGTAACATGCTGCTTTCGAGCGGCGTGTGATTCAGCTGCTGTAACCGCTGTACCGTAGAGGCTGTGGCGCGGGCTTCAACCCGCGTCATGGCTATAACCAGAGCAGTAGCCACAAGCTGCCGCTCTTATTTTGAAGAAATGAGACAAGCAGGGGCATCCGGGCTGGTACCCGGACTATCAGTGTGATCCTAAGTGGCTTGTTTTAGTCGCTGCATTCGGACTTCTGCAAGTTTGCTCGGTGTCGACATCGATGGTGTTCCCCTAACCGAGGGTGACCAAGCATGCAAGAAAGCGTGATGCAGCGCATGTGGAACAGCGCCTACCTTTCAGGTGGAAACGCTGCCTATGTGGAAGAGCTTTATGAGCTCTACCTGCACGACCCTAACGCTGTGCCAGAAGAGTGGCGCACCTACTTTCAGAAGTTGCCTGCCGACGGCAACTCTGCCACTGATGTTTCGCACTCCACAATTCGCGATCATTTCGTGCTGCTGGCAAAGAACCAGCGCCGCGCTCAACCGGTTTCCGCCGGCAGCGTGAGCAGTGAGCACGAGAAGAAGCAAGTTGAAGTGCTGAGATTGATCCAGGCCTACCGTATGCGTGGCCACCAGGCAGCCCAGCTTGACCCGCTGGGGCTGTGGCAGCGTCCTGCACCTGCAGACCTGTCGATCAATCATTACGGCTTGACCAATGCCGATCTTGATACGACCTTCCGTGCCGGCGACCTGTTCATCGGCAAAGAGGAGGCGAGCCTACGCGAAATTCACGAAGCGTTGCAGCAGACATATTGCCGCACCATCGGCGCTGAATTCACGCACATCACCGATTCCGAGCAGCGCCAGTGGTTCCAGCAACGTCTGGAAAGCGTACGCGGCCGTCCGACTTACTCCGCCGACATCAAGAGCCACCTGCTCGAGCGTGTCACTGCCGGCGAAGGCCTGGAAAAATACCTGGGTACCAAATACCCGGGTACCAAGCGTTTCGGCCTGGAAGGCGGCGAGAGCCTGATTCCGATGCTCGACGAGCTGATCCAGCGTTCCGGTTCCTACGGCACCAAGGAAATCGTTATCGGCATGGCCCACCGTGGCCGTCTGAACGTGCTGGTCAACACCTTCGGCAAGAACCCGCGCGAGCTGTTCGACGAGTTCGAAGGCAAGAAGAAGGTCGAGCTGGGTTCCGGTGACGTTAAATATCACCAGGGCTTCTCGTCCAACGTCATGACCGCCGGCGGTGAAGTTCACCTGGCCATGGCGTTCAACCCGTCCCACCTGGAAATCGTTTCCCCGGTGGTAGAAGGTTCGGTTCGCGCCCGTCAGGATCGTCGTAACGACCCGACTGGTGAGAAGGTTCTGCCGATCTCCATCCACGGTGATGCTGCATTTGCAGGTCAGGGCGTGGTCATGGAAACCTTCCAGATGTCGCAGACCCGCGGTTTCAAAACCGGCGGCACCGTGCACATCGTGATCAACAACCAGGTTGGTTTCACCATCAGCAACCCGCTGGACTCGCGTTCCACCGAGTACGCCACCGACGTTGCGAAGATGATCCAGGCGCCGATCCTCCATGTGAATGGCGATGATCCGGAAGCCGTGTTGTTCGTGACTCAGCTGGCCATTGATTACCGCATGCAGTTCAAGCGTGACGTGGTGATCGACCTGGTCTGCTACCGTCGTCGCGGCCACAACGAGGCCGACGAGCCAAGCGGCACCCAGCCTCTGATGTATCAGCAGATCACCAAGCAGCGCACCACCCGTGAGCTGTACGCTGATCGCCTGACTCAGGGCGGTGTGCTGGACGTTGAACGCGTTCAGGCCAAGGTCGACGAATACCGCAACGCGCTGGACAACGGTCTGCACGTAGTGAAATCGCTGGTCAAAGAGCCGAACAAAGAGCTGTTCGTGGACTGGCGTCCGTATCTGGGCCACGCCTGGACTGCGCGTCACGACACTCGCTTTGATCTGAAGACCCTGCAGGAACTGTCCGCCAAGCTGCTGGAAATTCCGGAAGGCTTCGTGGTTCAGCGTCAGGTTGCGAAGATCTACGAAGACCGTCAGAAGATGCAAGCCGGCGGCCTGCCGATCAACTGGGGTTACGCCGAAACCATGGCGTACGCGACCCTGGCGTTCGAAGGTCACCCGATCCGCATGACGGGTCAGGACATCGGCCGCGGTACGTTCTCGCACCGTCACGCTGTGCTGCACAACCAAAAGGACGCGGGTACCTACATTCCTCTGGCGCACTTGTACGACGGTCAACCACGTTTTGACCTGTACGACTCGTTCCTGTCGGAAGAAGCGGTATTGGCTTTCGAATACGGCTACTCGACCACCACGCCGGACGCGCTGGTGATCTGGGAAGCCCAGTTCGGCGACTTCGCCAACGGTGCACAGGTTGTAATCGACCAGTTCATCACCAGTGGCGAGCACAAGTGGGGCCGTCTCTGCGGTCTGACCATGCTGTTGCCACACGGTTATGAAGGTCAGGGCCCTGAGCACAGCTCGGCACGTCTTGAGCGTTACCTGCAACTGTGTGCCGAGCACAATATTCAGGTCGCCGTTCCGACCACGCCAGCTCAGATCTACCACTTGCTGCGTCGTCAGGTGATTCGCCCACTGCGCAAGCCGTTGATCGTACTGACGCCGAAGTCGCTGCTGCGCCACAAGCTGGCCATCTCGACACTGGAAGATCTGGCCGAAGGTTCGTTCCAGACCGTGATCCCGGAAATCGATACTCTGGACCCGAAAAAGGTCGAGCGCGTTGTTCTGTGTAGCGGCAAGGTTTACTACGACCTGCTGGAAAAACGCCGTGCCGAAGGCCGTGACGATATCGCCATCGTGCGTATCGAGCAGCTGTACCCATTCCCTGAGGACGACTTGAAAGAAGTCCTGGCTCCTTATACCAACGTCAAGCATGCCGTTTGGTGTCAGGAAGAGCCGATGAACCAGGGTGCCTGGTACTGCAGCCAGCATCACTTGCGTCGTAGCATCAGCAACCTCGACAAGTCTCTCGTACTTGAGTACGCGGGCCGTGAGGCTTCTGCTGCACCTGCTTGTGGTTACGCATCGATGCACGCCGAGCAGCAGGAAAGTCTCCTGCAAGCCGCGTTTACCGTTTAATGCCTTCGCGCACCTGAAACCGAATTTAAGGAACTACAGATAATGGCTATCGAGATCAAAGCCCCCACTTTCCCGGAATCGGTTGCCGATGGCACCGTTGCCACCTGGCACAAAAAACCGGGCGACGCTGTCAAGCGCGACGATCTGATCGTTGACATCGAAACTGACAAGGTCGTACTGGAAGTTCTGGCTACTGCTGACGGCGTGCTGGGCGCAATCGTCAAGAACGAAGGCGACACCGTTCTGTCCGACGAAGTCCTGGGCTCCATCGAAGCGGGCGGCGCTGCTGCCGCTGCTCCAGCCGCCGCTGCTGCTCCGGCCGCTGCTGCCGCTGCACCGGCTGCTGGTGAAGGCGAAGACGATCCTGTTGCTGCTCCAGCCGCGCGCAAGCTGGCCGAAGAAAACGGCATCAACATCGCTTCCGTTGCCGGCACCGGCAAAGGCGGTCGTGTGACCAAGGAAGACGTGGTTGCTGCTGTTGCTGCCAAGAAAGCCGCACCGGCTGCCGCACCTGCCAAGGCTGCTGCTCCTGCTGCCGCTGCGCCAGTGTTCGCCGCTGGCGACCGCATCGAAGAAACGCGTACCGATGACCCGCGTTCGTGCCACTGTGGCCAAGCGTCTGGTTGAAGCTCAGTCGAACATGGCGATGCTGACCACTTTCAACGAAGTCGACATGACCGAAGTCATGGCCCTGCGTTCGAAGTACAAGGATCTGTTCGAGAAGTCCCACAACGGCGTACGCCTGGGCTTCATGTCGTTCTTCGTGAAAGCGGCCACCGAAGCGCTGAAACGCTTCCCGGCTGTCAACGCGTCGATCGACGGCGGCGACATCGTTTACCACGGTTACGCGGACATCGGCGTTGCCGTTTCCAGCGACCGTGGCCTGGTTGTTCCGGTTCTGCGTAACGCCGAACTGATGAGCCTGGCTGAAATCGAAGGCGGCATCGCAACATTCGGCAAAAAAGCCCGTGACGGCAAACTGTCGATGGACGAGATGACCGGTGGTACCTTCACCATCACCAACGGTGGTACCTTCGGTTCGATGATGTCGACCCCGATCGTCAACCCGCCGCAGGCAGCGATTCTGGGCATGCACAACATCATCCAGCGTCCTATGGCCATCAATGGTCAGGTCGTTATCCGTCCGATGATGTACCTGGCACTGTCCTACGATCACCGTCTGATCGATGGCAAAGAAGCTGTGACCTTCCTGGTGACCATCAAGAACCTGCTGGAAGATCCGGCACGTCTGTTGCTGGATATTTGATAGAAGCAGCTGCAAGTCTCAAGCTGCAAGCTGCGAGTAACCGCAGTTTGGCTTGAGGCTTGCGGCTTCACGCTTGCTGCAAAAAAGAGGATTTTTGAATGTCGCAGAAATTTGACGTAGTAGTGATCGGTGCTGGCCCTGGTGGCTACGTGGCTGCCATCAAGGCGGCGCAGCTGGGTCTGACCACTGCCTGCATCGAGAAGTACACCGACGCCGAAGGCAAGCAAGCCCTGGGCGGCACTTGCCTGAACGTGGGCTGCATTCCTTCCAAGGCGCTGCTGGACAGCTCCTGGAAATACAAGGAAGCGAAAGAAAGCTTCAACGTTCACGGTATCTCGACCGGCGAAGTCAAAATGGACGTCGCTGCGATGGTCGGCCGCAAGGCTGGCATCGTCAAGAACCTGACCGGCGGCGTTGCCACCCTGTTCAAGGCCAACGGCGTTACTTCGATCCAGGGCCACGGCAAACTGCTGGCTGGCAAGAAAGTCGAAGTCACCAAGCCAGACGGCTCGGTTGAAGTCATCGAAGCTGAAAACGTGATCCTGGCTCCAGGCTCGCGTCCTATCGACATTCCACCGGCTCCGGTTGATCAGAACGTCATCGTCGATTCGACGGGCGCACTGGAATTCCAAACCGTACCGAAGCGTCTGGGCGTGATCGGCGCTGGCGTGATCGGTCTGGAACTGGGTTCGGTCTGGTCGCGTCTGGGTTCTGAAGTCGTGGTTCTGGAAGCACTGGAGAAGTTCCTGCCAGCGGCTGACGAAGCCGTTTCCAAGGAAGCGCTGAAAACCCTGACCAAACAAGGTCTGGACATCAAACTAGGCGCCCGCGTGACCGGCTCGAAAGTCAACGGCGACGAAGTCGTTGTGAACTACACCGATGCCAACGGCGAACAGACCATCACTTTCGACAAGCTGATCGTAGCCGTTGGTCGCCGTCCGGTGACCACTGATCTGCTGGCTTCCGACAGCGGCGTGACCCTCGACGAGCGCGGTTTCGTGCACGTTGACGATCACTGCGCGACCACCGTACCGGGCGTTTTCGCCATCGGTGACGTGGTTCGCGGCATGATGCTGGCTCACAAGGCATCCGAAGAAGGCATCATGGTTGTCGAGCGCATCAAGGGCCACAAAGCCCAGATGAACTATGACCTGATCCCTTCGGTTATTTATACTCACCCGGAAATCGCGTGGGTTGGCAAAACCGAGCAGGCCTTGAAAGCTGAAGGCGTTGAAGTTAACGTCGGCACCTTCCCGTTCGCCGCTTCCGGCCGTGCCATGGCCGCCAACGATACCGGTGGTTTCGTCAAGGTCATCGCTGATGCCAAGACTGACCGCGTATTGGGCGTGCACGTGATTGGCCCGAGCGCTGCAGAGCTGGTTCAGCAGGGCGCGATCGGTATGGAATTCGGCACCAGCGCTGAAGACCTGGGCATGATGGTTTTCTCCCATCCGACCCTGTCTGAAGCCTTGCACGAAGCTGCTTTGGCTGTGAATGGCGGCGCCATCCACATTGCCAACCGCAAGAAGCGTTAACAGACAATAAGAAACCACGGCGGTAACGGCCCGTCGTGAGCCTTGCGAGCAAGACTCACCGCGGAATGTCCGCTGGACGCAGTCTTGCGTAGCTCAGCTACGCAAGCAGCAGTCACAGGTGGCGCGGCACTCAAACGAGCGCAGCGCCGAATGCGCAGTACCTAACGAAGACGGTAAAAAGCATGAATCTTCACGAGTATCAGGGTAAGCAGCTGTTCGCTGAATACGGCCTGCCAGTTTCCACTGGTTACGCAGTAGACACCCCGGAAGCAGCAGCAGAAGCTTGCGACAAAATTGGCGGCAGTGAGTGGGTTGTCAAAGCCCAGGTCCACGCCGGTGGTCGCGGTAAAGCGGGCGGCGTCAAGCTGGTTCGCAGCAAAGAAGACGCCAAAGCCTTCGCACAGCAGTGGCTGGGCAAGCGTCTGGTGACTTACCAGACTGATGCCAATGGCCAGCCAGTCACCAAGATCCTGGTTGAATCGTGCACTGATATCGCTAAAGAGCTGTACCTGGGCGCTGTCGTTGACCGTTCGAGCCGTCGCATCGTGTTCATGGCTTCCACCGAAGGTGGCGTGGACATCGAGAAAATCGCTCACGACACTCCAGAAAAAATTCTCAAAGCCACTATCGATCCACTGGTTGGCGCTCAGCCATTCCAGGGTCGCGAGTTGGCATTCCAGCTGGGTCTGGAAGGCAAGCAGGTTGCTCAGTTCGCCAAGATCTTCGTAGGTCTGGCCAAACTGTTCAAGGATCACGACCTGGCTCTGCTGGAAGTGAACCCGCTGGTGATCAAGGCTGACGGCGATCTGCACTGCCTGGACGCCAAGATCAACATCGACGCCAACGCAATGTACCGTCAGCCTAAGCTGAAGACTTTCCACGATCCGTCGCAAGACGATCCGCGCGAAGCGCACGCTGCCAAGTTCGAACTGAACTACGTAGCACTGGAAGGCAACATCGGCTGCATGGTCAACGGTGCTGGCCTGGCCATGGGTACCATGGACATCGTCAACCTGCATGGCGGCAAACCAGCCAACTTCCTCGACGTAGGTGGTGGCGCTACCAAAGAACGCGTTACCGAAGCGTTCAAAATCATTCTGTCCGACACCAACGTCGCTGCAGTACTGGTTAACATCTTCGGCGGCATCGTTCGTTGCGACATGATTGCCGAAGGCATCATCGGTGCAGTGAAAGAAGTCGGCGTGAAAATCCCGGTTGTTGTTCGCCTTGAAGGTAACAACGCTGAGCTGGGCGCTAAAGTACTGGCAGAAAGCGGTTTGAACATCATCGCTGCTACCAGCCTGACCGACGCTGCTCAACAAGTTGTCAAAGCTGCGGAGGGCAAATAATGAGCGTCCTGATCAATAAAGACACCAAAGTTATCTGCCAGGGTATTACCGGTTCGCAAGGTAGTTTCCACACCCAGCAAGCCATCGAATACGGCACCAAGATGGTTGGCGGCGTAACTCCAGGCAAAGGCGGCACCGAGCACCTGGGTCTGCCAGTGTTCAACACCGTTAAAGACGCAGTAGCGGCCACTGGCGCTACCGCCAGCGTGATCTACGTTCCGGCTCCTTTCTGCAAAGATTCGATCCTGGAAGCTGCTTTCGGCGGCATCAAGCTGATCGTCTGCATCACCGAAGGCATTCCTACCCTGGACATGCTGGATGCCAAAGTAGTTTGCGACGATCTGGGCATTGTCCTGATCGGCCCTAACTGCCCAGGCGTGATCACTCCGGGCGAGTGCAAGATCGGCATCATGCCAGGTCACATTCACTTGCCAGGCAAGGTCGGTATCGTTTCGCGTTCCGGCACCCTGACCTACGAAGCTGTAAAGCAGACTACTGACGCCGGTTTCGGTCAGTCGACTTGCGTCGGCATCGGTGGTGACCCGATCCCGGGTTCGAACTTCATCGACATCCTGAAGCTGTTCCAGGAAGACCCGAAGACCGAAGCGATCGTAATGATCGGTGAGATCGGCGGTTCGGCTGAAGAAGAAGCGGCTGCCTACATCAAGGCACACGTGACCAAGCCGGTTGTTTCCTACATCGCTGGTGTGACTGCTCCTCCGGGCAAGCGCATGGGCCATGCTGGCGCAATCATCTCTGGCGGCAAAGGCACTGCAGACGAGAAATTCGCTGCACTGCAAGACGCAGGCGTTAAAACCGTGCGTTCGCTGGCAGACATCGGCAAGGCCCTGGCCGAGCTGACTGGTTGGGCCGTCAAGTAAGCCTCGCGCTTAGCTGACGCTTCACCAAACAAAGGCCACCTTCGGGTGGCCTTTGTCGTTTGTGAAGAGCAAAGGATCGCAGCCTCGTTTCTCTCGACAGCGCCTACAGCGAAAGGCCAACCCCTGTAGGGGCTGCCGAGAGAAACGAGGCTGCGATCTTTTGACTTTTACATATGCAAACGCGACACAGAAACGTCGCGTATCGGATAGTTCGCCCTCTAACAGTGCGTTTGTAAGCCAAATTCGTTAGGCTAGCAGCCATTTTTGCGTCTGCCGCCCACAAGGCATGCAACGCGCTTTAAGGGTCAGTCCCATACGGATCGACAGCATTTCCCTAATTACACAGGGCAATCCCCCTCTAAATTCCGATTCAGTAGTGTGGTATTACCTTAATGAAAGTTTTGAAAGGTCAGGACATCCTGGCACTTGGCTTTATGACATTTGCCCTGTTCGTCGGGGCTGGCAACATTATCTTCCCGCCTATCGTTGGCTTGCAGGCCGGACCTCACGTCTGGATGGCCGCGCTGGGCTTCCTGATCACCGCAGTGGGTCTGCCGGTGATCACCGTCGTTGCACTGGCCAAGGTCGGTGGGGCGATGGACGCGCTGAGCAGCCCGATCGGTAAAGTCGCCGGCGGCATTCTTGCGGCTGCGTGCTACCTGGCGGTCGGTCCGTTGTTCGCCACCCCGCGTACCGCGACCGTATCGTTTGAAGTAGGCCTGGCGCCGCTGACCGGCGAAAGCCCGCTGGCGCTGTTCCTCTACAGCTCGGTGTACTTCCTGCTGGTGTTCTTCATCTCGCTCTACCCTGGGCGTTTGCTGGACACCGTCGGCCGCTTCCTCGCGCCGCTGAAGATCATCGCGCTGGCAGTGCTCGGTATCGCTGCATTCGCCTTGCCGGCGGGTGACATCGGCCAGGGCACGCCGGAATACGTCGCGGCGCCGTTCTCGCAGGGTTTCATCAATGGTTACCTGACGATGGATACCCTTGGCGCGCTGGTGTTCGGTATCGTCATCGTTAACGCGATCCGCTCCCGTGGCGTCGAGTCGCCGAAGTTGATCACCCGCTACGCGATCATTGCGGGCTTGATCGCTGGTGTCGGTCTGGCGCTGGTGTACATCAGCCTGTTCCGCCTCGGTTCGGGCAGCCATGAAGTGGCCGTCGGTGCAACCAACGGCGCGGCGGTATTGCACGCTTACGTGCAACACACCTTCGGTTCGCTGGGCAGCGGTTTCCTTGCCGTGCTGATCTCGCTGGCGTGCCTGGTAACGGCGGTCGGTCTGACCTGTGCCTGTGCCGAGTACTTCAGCCGTGTGCTGCCACTGTCCTACAAGACTCTGGTGATCATTCTGGCGGCGTTCTCGCTGCTGGTGTCCAACCTGGGCCTGACCAAGCTGATCGCCTTCTCCATCCCGGTGCTGACGGCGATCTACCCGCCATGCATCGTTCTGGTCGCGCTGAGCTTCTGCAAAGACTTCTGGCACGAACACGGTCGTATTCTCGGCCCAGTGATGCTGGTGTCGTTCCTGTTCGGCGGCATCGATGCGCTGAAAGGCGCCGGTCTGGCCGACTGGCTGCCAACGCAACTGTCGCACCTGCCGCTGAGCGAGCAGGGCCTGGCGTGGCTGGTGCCATGCGTGATGACCCTTGTGGTTGCAGTGGTTTGCGATCGCCTGCTGGGCAAGCGCGAAGAAGCACTGGCTTAACCTGCCTTTCCAGCCTGTCAAAAGCGGGCCTGGAGCGCACATGGAAATGCCCCGTATCAATCGATACGGGGCATTTTTTTATGGGGAGATGCGGTGCCTTTTCTTCTGCGCTAACGTCGAAGCATTGCAAAACCCATTGCAGGAGCCAGCTTGCTCGCGAGGTTTGTGAACCATGGCGCGTGTTTTCCGAATAAACGCGTTGCTCCCTGGTTCTTCGCGAGCGAGCTCGTTCCTACAGGGGTATGGTGTTCCGGCCACTAGATCACAAGGACCCGCATGTCGTTCATCCAAGCCAATCTGATCCACCTGCTCGCCGCCTGCTGGTTTGTCATCTGCTGGGGCGGTTACACCCGTTATGCCACCTGGAAGGGCCGTGATACCGCGTGCCTGGCCAGCGTGCTGCACCTGTACCGCGAAGACTGGATGCGCCGCATGCTGCTGCGTGATAACCGTATTGCGGACGCCAGCGTGATCGGCAATCTGGAGCGCAACGCCTCGTTTTTCGCCTCCAGCACGTTGATCATCCTCGCCGGTATTCTCACCGTCCTTGGTGCTTCCGAGCGCGCGGTGTCATTGCTCGCGGATATCCCGATGGTGCAACAGGCATCGCAGGGTATGTCGGAGATCAAGCTGCTGTGCCTGGCGATGGTGTTTGTCTACGCCTTCTTCACGTTCAGTTGGTGCATGCGCCAGTACAATTTTGCGGCGGTACTGGTCGGTTCGGCGCCGATGATCGGTGAGCGCCATGTCTCCGAGCAGGAGCGCAAGGCGTTTGCTGCACGCGCGGCGCGGGTGATTTCGATGGCGGCCAACCAGTTCAACTTCGGCCTGCGCTCTTACTACTTCGGCATGACCATGCTGGCGTGGTTCGTCAGCCCGTGGTTGTTCATGTTACTGAGCGCGGGTGTGGTGCTGGTCCTGTACCGTCGCGAGTTTCATTCCGACGTTCTCGATGTAATGGTCTATACCCCTACAGAGGCGCCTATCCCCGAGGCGAACAAAGAGGTCGTTTGATGAGTATTCCGTTCTGGTGTGTGTTTATCAGTGCGCTGCTGATTTATATCGCGCGCATGCCCGTGGCCAAGGCCATGAAAGAGCAGGGTGGTTACAACAATCACCTGCCACGTCAGCAGCAGGCACAACTGACCGGGTTTGGCGCACGGGCATTGGCGGC
>NZ_JAEKEG010000086.1 GCF_016651255.1 Pseudomonas sp. TH10 | reverse complement strand
TGGATGGGAGTCGAAAAGGTCAGTACAGCATCCGTATCAATGCTCAATGGCGAATTTGCTTTGTATGGGGTCCTAACGGACCAGCGAATGTCGAAATCGTCGATTATCACTGAGGTGAGTAATGACTAAGAATGGTATGCGCCCGGTTCACCCTGGCGAGATCCTCAAAGAGGAATACCTTGAGCCTCTGAGCCTTACGGCGGCAGCCTTGGCCCGAGCGTTGAGCGTTTCGACTCCGACGGTGAATGACATTGTGCTTCAGCGTCGAGGCGTCAGCGCTGATATGGCGCTCAGGCTATCTATCTGCTTGGGCACAACCCCCGAGTTTTGGCTGAACCTGCAATCGACTTACGATTTGCGTAGAGCCGAGATTGAAAGGGGGGCGGCGATTCGGGATCAGGTTGAGCGTCTTCCGCACTGCGCCTGATTCCTCTGGGGTTAAACGAAACCCACGCCATAAGCGTGGGTTTTTTGTTGTTCAGAAAGCGTGGGTTAGCCGCGAAGCACACTTGCACCACGTTGCATTGACCACACCGTGCCGGGGGACGACCAGTGAAGCTGGTCAGCGAATGTGAAGTTAGCGGAGCAAAACGAGGGACGAAATCCGCTCCAGCACGCAGTTTTTGTAGGACCGTTCTGAAATGTTTGAAGGGCATTGCCTGAACCGTCGGGGCGCTCTTGTTTGCTGGGGGTGCTGCTTATGATCATTGCAGATCAAGCCACCCGGAGAAGGGAAGATGGACAGTAATGGAATGCGCTCGATTTGTTCCGCAGAAGCTCCAGAGGAAGAGCTTCTTGAACCATCGGCTGTCGCGGGGGCTGATCTTGCAGGCCAGCGTTCAGGTTATGAGGTTGAACTGACAAGGCTTGTCGCGCAAAGCGCAGGCGTCAGTCCGGACCTGGCCAGGAAGCTGGCTGTTCACTTCGATACCACGCCCGATTTCTGGCTGAATCTGCAATCGCATTACGACGCGCTCAGCGACGATATCGAGCGTGGTTAGCTGCCTATAGCGACTGCAATGCTCGCGAGGCTTTTTCCACCACGGCACGTTGACGGCGTGTTGCACCGGTTCTTCATCAGGCAGCAGATGCGGCACATCCTGCAGCCGAATCCACGGCTGGTTGTTCCAGTGCAGCAAACTCAAGGACATATCTGGCCAGATCAGCCGGCTCAGGGTCGGACGTTCCGGGCTATCGGGTTGTCGGGCGTCCCTAAGGGCGGGTACCACGTCGTGGGTCAGCCATTCGCGCAGGCTTCTGTACTCGGGGCAGTAGTGATAGATCAGTAGCGCGTAGACGCCGGATTCACTGATCAGCAGCGTGTTTTCGAGGCTGCCATTGAACAGTATCTGTGCGTACTGGTGCTGGTCGGGATCGAGTTTACGAAGGGTACGTTCGTCGAGGGAAAGCCGTAGTAATCGACCGAGGTCCCGGGCGCTGAACCAAGGCTGGTTTTCCAGCAGAAGGGCGTGGAGAGGGCGTTTGTGGCGTGTGAAGACGTGGGGGCTCAGATAATGTTCATCCCTGGTGCAGTACCCAAATTCGCTTGCGGAGGAAACTGCCTCTAATCGTCGCCAAACGAAAAGGGTGGCAGCTATGCGCAGGTTGGCGAACCGGGAACCCCGAAATCCGGCAGACCCGAAGGTCTCCCACGCAAAGCCGCCATAACTCGAGCCACGGAAACACGTTCCCGATGTCGGATCTGATGGTTGTGCATGGCATGCGTTCCGGGTCGCCAAACCCAGTGCTGAATGTTCAGCAGAGGCGAGCTTAGGAGATCGTGTTGTATGGCGCAATCTGAAATCTGCTCAATGGGCTGCCAGCCGTCATCGCCAAACGAATGGGTGGCAGTTGTACGCGGGTTGGCGAACCGGAGCAACCGGAATCCGGCAGACCCGAAGGTCTCCCACGCAAAGCCGCCATGACTGGGGCCGATGATCGTAGTGCACCTTTGGCTTCCAGGTCGCCAAATCCTGGGATCAAAAGATCGCAGCCTTCGGCAGCTCCTACGCAAGGAGCTGATTCGGGCTGGGAGGGGAGGCGGGCCTTTTCGCGAATATGCCCGCTCCCACAGGGGATTTGCGGTGTTTACTCGGTTGGCGGGTTGAGCTTGGCTTCCATCTCGGCAACTTTGGCTTCGAGGCTTTCGAGGCGAGCGCGTGTGCGGGCCAATACGACCATCTGACTATCAAATTCTTCACGGCTCACCAGATCGAGTTTGCTGAACGCACTCTGCAGCAGCATCTTGAACTGGCTTTCGATTTCGGCTTTCGGCAGCGGCGTTTCGCCGTTGAACAGGCGGGAGGCGGTGCCGCTCAGGGCGTCGAGGAAGTCTTTGGGCGCGAGCATGGTGGATGTCCTGGAAACAATGGCCGGCAGTGTATCACGCAGTGTCTATAGTCATTTGCACCGGCCGCGATGCACGCTTTTCGCGCAGGCGGACGGACGGCGATGCACCGTTGTTGTGCGTATCCGTCAAGGCTTTTGCGCGGCAGTGCCAGCGACAGTGGCCAATGGATTGAAATCACAGGTTTTTGGCGAGATGGCAAGGTTTCTGCTTAGTCACCTTCGACCCATGCACTGATGCAGTCGCTGTGACGAATGCAGTGCGGCAGACGAAGCGGGGAGTTTCGTCGGCAGCGGTTAGCTGGCGTCAGTCGGGCAGGTAGGGCCGACGATGCGTTACAAAGCCAGGCACTGCGCTTAGACTTGAGTCGGGTTTGTTTTCCTGGGGCAAGTCCACCAATTCGGGAGAGAGTTTTCATGAAGCTAGTCACTGCCATCATCAAGCCGTTCAAGTTGGACGACGTGCGCGAGTCTTTGTCCGAAATCGGCGTGCAGGGCATTACCGTTACTGAAGTCAAAGGCTTCGGCCGGCAGAAGGGTCACACCGAGCTGTATCGCGGCGCGGAATACGTGGTCGATTTTCTGCCCAAGGTGAAAATCGACGTTGCAATCGACGACAAGGATCTGGATCGGGTTATCGAGGCGATAACCAAGGCTGCCAACACCGGCAAGATCGGTGACGGCAAGATCTTCGTGGTCAATCTGGAACAGGCGATTCGCATCCGTACCGGCGAAACCGATACCGACGCAATCTAAGCCGCCACAAACCCAACGCCCCAGGAGAAAACAATATGACTCTGCGTAAATTCGCAGGGCTAGGCGCCCTGTTGTCCATCGTAATGCCCGGCCTGGCTATGGCGGCAGATCCGGTGGCGCCTCCAGTCCTCAATTCCGGCGATACCGCCTGGATGCTGACCTCCACCGCCCTCGTGCTGTTCATGACCATTCCAGGTCTGGCGCTGTTTTACGGCGGCATGGTTCGCTCCAAAAACATTCTTTCCGTGATGATGCAGTGCTTCGCCATTACCGGCCTGGTCACCATCCTGTGGTTCCTTTATGGCTACAGCATGGCGTTCGACACCACCGGGATGGAAGCCAACGTCGTCAACTTCAACTCCTTCGTCGGCGGTTTCGGCAAGGCGTTCCTCGCCGGCATAACCCCTGCGAGCATCACTGGCCCGACTGCGCTGTTCCCTGAGGCAGTGTTCGTCACCTATCAGATGACCTTCGCGATCATCACGCCTGCGTTGATCGTCGGTGCTTTTGCCGAGCGGATGAAATTCTCCGCAATGCTGGTGTTCATGGGCGTCTGGTTCACTCTGGTGTACGCACCGATTGCGCACATGGTCTGGAGCGGTCCGGGTTCGCTGTTAGGTGACTGGGGCGTACTCGACTTCGCCGGCGGCACCGTTGTGCACATCAACGCTGGTGTCGCAGGTCTGGTGGCTTGCCTGGTACTCGGCAAGCGCAAAGGCTTCCCGACCACGCCGATGGCTCCGCATAACCTCGGTTACACCCTGATGGGCGCCGCGATGCTGTGGGTTGGCTGGTTCGGCTTCAACGCCGGTTCCGCTGCTGCTGCCAACGGCACTGCCGGTATGGCGATGCTGGTGACTCAGATCGCAACCGCCGCCGCTGCATTGGGCTGGATGTTCGCCGAGTGGATCACCCACGGCAAACCAAGCGCACTGGGCATCGCCTCGGGTGTGGTTGCAGGTCTGGTGGCGATCACTCCGGCCGCTGGCACCGTGGGCCCGATGGGTTCGCTGATCATCGGTCTGGCGGCAGGCGTAGTGTGCTTCTTCTGCGCGACTACCCTGAAGCGCAAACTCGGCTATGACGATTCGCTGGACGCCTTCGGTGTGCACGGTATCGGCGGTATTCTCGGCGCGATCCTGACCGGTGTGTTTGCTGCACCGGCTCTGGGTGGTTTCGGCACCGTGACCGACATCGCTTCGCAAGTGTGGATTCAGTGCAAAGGCGTGGGCTTCACGGTGATCTACACCGCGATCGTCACCTTCATCATCCTCAAGGTACTGGACGTTGTCATGGGGCTGCGTGCCACCGAGGAAGAAGAAGCGGTCGGCCTGGATCTGGCACTACACAACGAACGCGGCTACAACCTGTAAGTACGCGAAAAAAAATTGCCCGGTTCGCCGGGCATTTTTTTGCCTGCGATTTGTCATTCAAGACATGGCTGAAAGGATTTTTCGTACGGCTTTGGTCGTGTTTACGACAAGCATTTTTCTGCGGCCAAAGGCTTACGTCAAAGCAGGAATATTAGGGCCTTTGTTTTTTCCCAGAGCGCGCTAGAATGCGCCCCGAACGTGCGGAGAACTGTATGTGGCAACAGACTCTGATTACCCTGCGGGCACGGCCCCGGGGCTTTCATCTGGTAACGGACGAGTTGATCAACGGCCTGCCTGAACTCAGGGAGTGCCGGGTCGGTCTGTTGCATTTGTGGCTGCAGCATACCTCGGCGTCGTTGACCATCAACGAGAACGCCGATCCGGCGGTCCGTCGCGACTTCGAACGATTTTTCAATCGTCTGATCCCACAAGGAACAGACGGCTATGAGCATAACGACGAAGGCCTGGACGACCTCCCGGCGCACTTCAAAGCCAGCGTGCTGGGTTGCCAGATCAGTCTGCCGGTTTCGGCAGGTCGTTTGGCACTGGGCACCTGGCAGGGCGTTTATCTGGGCGAGCACCGTGATCATGGCGGTGCCCGAAAAGTCCTCGCCACCTTGCACGGTGAAGGGGCATAACCGCTGGTCAGCAGCGGTTAACGATTTTTTAACGGCGACTTTCGACAGTTGCCAAAGCTGGTCTATAACTAATCTGCTTTTCGCAAGTCATGAGGTAGAACATGAGCGACGATGATCTGGAAAACGACGACCTCGAAGTAGGCGACGAAGACGAGGCCGAGGAAGGCCTGGAAGCGGCAGCGGAAGACGTTGCTGATGACGATGGCGGCGACGATACGCCGGCCCCGGCTGCCAAAGGCAAAGCCAAGGCTGCGGTGTCGGTAGACGAGTTGCCGAGCATTGAAGCCAAGAACAAGGAACGCGACGCCCTGGCCAAGGCCATGGAAGAGTTCTTGTCGCGCGGCGGAAAAGTGCAGGAAGTGGAGGCCAATGTGGTCGCCGATCCGCCCAAGAAGCCGGACAACAAGTACGGTAGCCGCCCTATCTGAGGCGTGCCGCTTGCTTGCTGAAAAAGCCCGCCGTCGCTGCGGGCTTTTTCATGCCTGAAAATCAAAAGATCGCAGCCGCGCCTCAAATTTTTGCCGCACTCCACCGCGCCAGCAACGCCGGCAACTCGGTCAGGCTGCGGATTTCGGCGTCCGGGGCCTTTTCGGCTTCCCACACCTTGCCCGCCGGGTTGAACCAGATGGCCCGCAGTCCTGCCTGTTGTGCTCCGGCAATGTCGTCGCCCGGATGATCGCCGATGTGCACGGCGGTCTGCGCCGTCGCACCTCCACGTTGAAGCGCCTCATGAAACAGGCGCGCGTCGGGCTTGGCGATGCCGATGTCCTCGGCACACAAGGCGAACTTGAAATAATCCGCCAGCCCCAGCCGTCGAACGTCGGCATTGCCGTTGGTCACGACCCCGAGGGCGTAGTGCCTGGCCAGCGTCTCCAGGGTCGGCGCTACTTCGGGGAAGATTTCCAGCTGGTGGCGCGCATGCAGAAACACTTCAAAACTCTGGTCAGCCAGATCAGAGGCTTCTGCGTGGGTGTAGCCAGCGTCCTCCAGAGCGTGGAACAGGACACGGCGGCGCAGGGCGCTGATGCGGTGCTTGAGGCCGGGTTCGTTGCCCAGGATGCGCTCGCGAATGGCCCACAAGTGCTCGACCGGTACGGCGCCCAGGGTTCGGCGCGTGTTCGGTGAGCCATTGGCGCAACACGGCTTCGGCGCTGACAATCACCGGGGCGGTGTCCCACAGGGTGTCGTCGAGGTCGAAAGTGATCAATTGGATCGTCATGAATCATCGCCCTTAATGCGTTTAGCCCGTGGGTGGGCATTGTCGTAGACCGTCGCCAGGTGCTGGAAGTCCAGGTGGGTATAGATCTGGGTGGTCTTGATGTCCGAGTGGCCGAGTAGTTCCTGCACGGCGCGCAGGTCCTGCGAAGACTCCAGCAGGTGGCTGGCGAAGGAGTGCCGCAGCATGTGCGGGTGCAGGTTCTGCCCCAACTCGCGTTCACCGGCGGCTTTCACCCGAACCTGAATCGCCCGTGGACCAAGGCGCCGGCCCTGTTGGCTGACAAACACCGCGTCATCTGCGGGGTTGGCCATGGCGCGCAATGGCAGCCACAACTCCAGCGCTTCACGGGCTTTCGCGCCGACGGGCAAGAGTCGGGTCTTGCTGCCTTTACCGAGCACCTGGACCATACCGTCGGCCAGGTCCAGTTGATCGAGGTTGAGCCCGGTCAGCTCCGACAGGCGCAGGCCTGAGGAGTAGAACAACTCCAGGATCGCCTGATCACGCCGCGCGAGAAAATCATCCTCCACCGCGCCTTCGAGCAGTTGCAGTGCGCGGTCGGTGTCGAGGGTTTTCGGCAGGCGGCGCTCGCCTTTCGGCGGTGCCAGCCCCGTCGCCGGATCGTGGTCGCAAAGACCTTCACGATTCAGATAGTGGTAGAGCCCGCGCACTGCCGAGAGCAAGCGGGCGAGGCTACGCGAGGACTGGCCTTGCGCATGCAATCGAGCGATCAGGCTGCGCAGGCGCTGAATATCCAGCGCGGCCCAACTGCCAATGTTCTGCTTGATGCACCAGCCAAGGACTTTATCGAGGTCGCGGCGATAGGCCGACAGTGTGTGCGGCGACACCTGCCGCTCACTGCGCAGGTGTTCGCAGTAAGCGTCCAGTTGTCGTTCCATGCTCAGCGAACCGAGCGCAGGGAGCTGTTGACCCGTGGCAGCACGCGGCCCATGACTTCGGCGATGTAGCTCAAGAACAGCGTGCCGACCGAACTCTTGTAATGCTGCGGGTCACGGCTGGCGATGGCCAGAATTCCGTGGATACCTTGATGGCTGACAGCGACCACGGCGGTGGAGCCGATCTGCAGGCGCTGTTCTTCACCGAAGAGAAAGTCCAGCTCGTGCTCACGCAGTGTGCCGCTGACGCTTTTGCCTTCGGTGAGCAAACCGCCGATGGCGACCTGGGCGTCGGCGTGGGTGACCCAGCGACCGACCGGGGCCGGGTTGTCGCCCAGCAGGATCAGGCTGACAAAAGGCACCTGAAAGTCTTGGCGCAAGCTGTCCTCGACGCTGATCACCACGTCTTCCAGACTGGTGGCGTCCATCAGGGCCAGAATCAAACGGCGGGTCTTGTCGAACAGGCGATCGTTGTCGCGGGCGACATCCATCAGCTGCGAGAGGCGATGACGCATCTCGATGTTGCGGTCGCGCAGAATGGTCATCTGCCGCTCGACCAGCGACACGGTGTCGCCGCGTCGATGGGGAATGCGCATCGCCGGCAGCAGTTCTTCGTGCTCGACGAAGAAGTCCGGATGAGCCTCGAGGTATGCGGCAACCGCTGCCGCCTCCAGGCTCTCGGACGCTGATTCGTCGGACTGTCGGGCGGGTACCTGAGGCTTATCGGTCATGGTTTTTGCTCACTCAAAGACGCACTTGTCCTTCGTATACACGCACTGCCGGACCGGTCATCAGCACCGGTTGGCCAGGGCCTGCCCATTCAATGGACAGGCGCCCGCCGGGCAAGTCGATCAACAGCGGCGAATCCATCCACCCCTGACTGATGGCGGCGACAGCCGCCGCACATGCGCCAGTGCCGCAGGCCTGGGTTTCCCCGGCGCCACGTTCCCACACGCGCAGTTGCGCACGGTGGCGGTCGATGACCTGGAGAAAACCGACGTTCACTCGCGCGGGGAAGCGCGGGTGGTGTTCGATTTTCGGCCCCAGCTCATGCACCGGTGCGTTATTGATGTCCTGCACGCGCAACACGGCGTGGGGATTGCCCATCGACACGGCGGCCAGTTCGACCGAGGTGCCGTCGACTTCCAGCTGATAGCTGGTGGCCTGCGCTGGCGCTTCGAACGGAATGTCCGCCGGCACCAGGCGTGGAGCGCCCATGTTCACACCGATCTGGCCGTCGTTACGCACGTCCAGTTCAATGATGCCGCCCTTGGTTTCGACGCGAATCTGCCGTTTCGCGGTCAGACGCTTGTCGAGCACGAAGCGCGCAAAGCAGCGCGCACCGTTGCCGCACTGTTCCACTTCGGAACCGTCGGAGTTGAAGATCCGATAACGGAAATCCACGTCCGGGTTGCTTGGCGCCTCGACGATCAGCAACTGGTCGAAACCGATGCCGGTGTGGCGGTCGCCCCATTGCTTGGCGTGCTTTGGCTGAATATGCGCGTGCTGGCTGACCAGGTCGAGGACCATGAAATCGTTGCCCAAGCCGTGCATTTTAGTAAAACGCAGCAGCATGGGTTACTCCGGCAGCAGGCTTTCGCCGGCAAACAGCTCAGCCACGGTCTCGCGGCGGCGCACTTCAAAAACCTTGTCACCGTCTACCAGCACTTCAGCGGCACGGCCGCGGGTGTTGTAGTTGGAACTCATCACAAAACCGTAGGCACCGGCCGAATGCACGGCCAGCAGATCGCCTTCGGCCAGGGCCAATTCGCGGTCCTTGGCGAGGAAGTCACCGGTTTCGCAGATCGGGCCGACGATGTCGTATTTGCGTGCAGCGCTGTCGCGCGGCTTGACCGCGGTAACGTCCATCCACGCCTGATACAGCGCCGGGCGGATCAGGTCGTTCATCGCTGCGTCGACGATGGCGAAGTCTTTGTGTTCGGTGTGCTTGAGGTACTCGACCTGGGTCAGCAGCACGCCGGCGTTGGCAACGATGAAACGGCCCGGCTCGAACACCAGCGCCAGATCACGACCGTTGAGACGCTCGCGCACAGCCTTGATGTAGTCGGCAGCCAATGGCGGCTCTTCATCGCGGTAGCGAACACCCAAACCACCACCGAGATCGATGTGGCGCAGGTGAATGCCGCAATCGCCGAGACGGTCGACCAGATCCAGCAAACGGTCGAGGGCATCGAGGAACGGTGGCAATGTGGTCAGTTGCGAACCGATGTGGCAATCGACGCCAACCACTTCCAGGTTCGGCAGATGTGCGGCGCGCACGTACACATCTTCGGCGTCGGCGATGGCGATGCCGAACTTGTTCTCTTTGAGACCGGTGGAGATGTACGGGTGGGTGCCGGCATCGACGTCGGGGTTTACCCGCAGCGAAACCGGTGCGCGAACGCCCAGTTCGGCGGCCACCACTTGCAGACGTTCCAGCTCGTCGGTGGATTCGACGTTGAAGCAGTGCACGCCGACTTCCAGCGCACGACGCATGTCGTCACGGGTCTTGCCGACGCCGGAAAAGACGATCTTGTCAGCGCTGCCGCCAGCGGCCAGCACACGTTCCAGTTCGCCACGGGAAACGATGTCGAAACCGGCGCCGAGGCGGGCCAGGACATTCAATACGCCGAGGTTGGAGTTGGCCTTGACCGCGAAGCACACCAGGTGCGGCATGCCGGCCAGCGCATCGGCGTAAGCCAGATACTGGGCTTCGATGTGCGCGCGCGAGTAAACGTAGGTAGGCGTGCCGAAGCGGTCGGCGATGGCGGACAGCGCCACACCTTCCGCGAACAGTTCCCCGCCACGGTAGTTAAAAGCGTCCATGGCGATCCCTTATTGGTAAACGTCGTGCTTGTGTGCCTTGGAGGCAGGCTGTTGTTGCGACGATTTGGCTTGCTCGGCCGGGTCCTGGTCGTCATCGGGCAGGTACAGCGGGCCTTTTTGACCGCAGGCCGAAACGAGGCAGGCAACCGCGACGAGCGCAGCAAGGGAAGAGATCAGGCGCTTCATGGCGAAATCCTTGAAAATGCGTTAATTGCGCCGGAGTATACCGGCCACCCGGCAGCTTGCCTATGCGAGGGGGTTCCCGTCCGGCGGGGCTTGCCCAAAGCTGCCCGAACCGCCGCAATCCCTTGTAGGAGCAGAGCTTGCTCGCGAAAGCGTTGTATCAGTCAGCATCATTGTTGAATGATTGACCGCTTTCGCGAGCAAGCTTTGCTCCTACAAAGGGTGGTGAGGGTGCTTGGTCGTTATTCTTTGCAATCAGCGGGGCGCGTCCGTATCTTTCGGCGCTTGAGCCTGATCAGACATTTTTTGAGGTTGCCGCAATGAGTTTGTCCGAAGCCCGTTTCCACGATCTGGTCGATGAAACCCAGGAAAAACTGGAAGACATCTTTGATGAAAGTGACCTGGATATCGATCTGGAAAGTTCGGCCGGTGTGCTGACTGTCAAGTTCGAAAACGGCTCGCAGCTGATCTTCAGCCGTCAGGAGCCGCTGCGTCAGCTGTGGCTGGCGGCGGTATCCGGTGGGTTCCACTTTGACTACGACGAAGAAAGCGAACGCTGGATGTGCGACAAGAGCGAAGAGCAACTGGGCGAAATGCTCGAGCGCATCGTCAAGCAGCAGGCCGGCGCCGAATTCGATTTCGAAGGTCTGTGATTCCGTGACTGACACCGCTCCTGTCCGGCCACCCAAGCCGCTATACAGCAACATCAGCCCGGCGGTGCCATCACCGTGCAGCGGCGTGTGCCGGCTGGATGAGCAGAAGGTTTGCCTGGGCTGCTTCCGGCATGTCGAAGACATTCGTGAATGGCGTTCGGCAGACGATCAGCGCCGCCGGGTCATCTGCGCCCAAGCCACAGACCGTCGCAATTCCTCAATGTAGGAGCTGCCGCAGGCTGCGATCTTTTGCTTTTAAAGTTTCAGGATCAAAAGATCGCAGCCTTCGGCAGCTCCTGCAGAGGGAGCATGGGGTGGGTGGCTTGTATATTTTTTGAGCTGTGATAGTGTCCGAACACGCCTCAACCCATCGAGGCCTGGTGAAAACCCCGCCTTTTTTGGCGGGGTTTTGCTTTTTTTGTGTGCAGAAGAAAGGAGTCTGCCCGGATCATGACCGCACCTTCCATCACTCTTACCCGTCTGGACGTGCAACGTCTGGAGCGCCTGATCGACAGCCTGGATGACACGCTGCCGGGCGTGATCGCGCTGCAAACCGAACTGGATCGCGCCGATACCCTGGTCGGACACGAAGATGTGCCTGCCGACGTCGTGACCATGAATTCCAAAGTGCATTGCCGGGAGGAAAGCAGCGGCAAGGACTACCACCTGACCCTGGTCTACCCCAAGGATGCGGACGCCGACGAAGGCAAGATTTCCATCCTGGCACCTGTCGGCAGCGCGCTGCTGGGCCTCAAGGTGGGTCAGCACATCGACTGGCCGGCACCGGGTGGCAAGACCCTGAAGCTGACCCTGCTGGAAGTTGAATCCCAGCCTGCCAATGGCGGTGATTTCCCGGAGTAAGACTCCTCAGACCTGCTCGAGCGCCTCGTTCAAGGCGCGCTCCAGGTCGGCCTTGTAACCCAGGTACACATTGCTTGAGCGCTGATCATCACCGGCCAGGCCCGACAGGTCCAGATCGGTGATGTAGCACCGATAACGTTCGGGTTCCCGGCGTTGCTCGACGATTTCCCGGGCCACCACCCTGAACAGATGATCACCATGCTCCAACTCCGAAAACTCGCGCTGATTACAGTACAGGGTGACCTGCACCCTGTCGGCCCCGGCTTTGCCAACGATGGCTTGCACGTCATAGAACGGTTGGTTCGGCGCAAGCACCGGCGCCGGTCGGTTTTCGACCCGCCGAGCCCGCGCCGGGCCTGACGGTAACACCTGGTAATACTGTAGTTCGAGGCTCGACGGCTGTACGCCACTCATGGGCAGCAAGGCTTCGCGTCGAAACCCGATGGACTGAAGGAAACGCTGCAGTGGCACCAGCAGGCTTTG
This sequence comes from Pseudomonas sp. TH10, assembly GCF_016651255.1. GTDB lineage: Bacteria > Pseudomonadota > Gammaproteobacteria > Pseudomonadales > Pseudomonadaceae > Aquipseudomonas. The sequence goes on along the minus strand of NZ_JAEKEG010000086.1, from coordinate 6,649 downwards.
ATCGTCGTGATAGGGCAGACGCTGCTGCCACAAGGCGTTGAACTCATCCAATACGTAGATATCTGCCTGGTCTTCATGGACCCGGTAGAACACCTGGATGCAGGCTGGCTGGCCCATTGGCAGGATCAGCGCCAGGTCATGGTCGGCAAGGGCCATGGGGTCCAGGTGCAGCGGGCTGTAGCTCGTCTGTTGCCTGGCAAGGTAGTCGACCAGTTCGGCCAGCGTGACCAAGGCAACATGTTTGACCTGTCCCGGCACCAGCTCCAGCACGTGGTAGTGCTGCTGGACCTGAAGCAGGTAGCGATGATTGAGGCGGCTCAGCAGCAGGTCATGCGCACTGTCGATGATCTCTTCGACCCGCTGGGCGATGAACTGCGCGCGGTTGTGACAGAAGCAGCGCACGCGCAACCGGGGTTGCTGCCGGCCTTCCGGCAAATGGTTGAGGTAGTCGCACAGGCAGTCGAGCAGGGCGTGGGGCCCGTCGAAGCGGTTGACCAGCACTTCGTTCCAGCTATTGAGCGTGACCTGGTCGAGGGTCAGCACGAGGTTTTCACGCACGCCGGCGTAACTCAGCGAGTCGGTGCGTTCGGTGGTCATCAGGATGTTCAGGTCGCGGTGATGCTTGAGCGGATCGACGCCGACATTGACCAGCATCAGCACCTCACTCGGAACCGCCGCGCGCAGCAAAGGCTCTTCGGCGACGGTGGGCAAGGGCAGGGCGATGCACTGTTGCAGGCTCCCTAGAAGGTTGAACAGTTCAAACTCGCTCAGGTCGCTGGTGCCGGGGTGCAGGGCCAGGCGGGTGCTGCTGTCGATCACGCCGTTGCGATGACTCCAGGTCAGCAACTCCAGCAACTCGCGGCTGCGCTTGATCGGTGCAAAGTGTTCCCACTCCAGCGCGGTAAGGCTGCCGTTGTACAGGCCCCACTGGGTTTGCCCCGGTTCCTTCTTGTTGCGCGATTGCACTAGGGTCAGGGTGTCTTCGGCCAGATCCGGGGCGATGCCGGGATTGATGAACTCGACCTTGTCGGCCTTGCGCTCGAACGCGGCATATAGCCGGCGACCGAGGACGTTGAGGTCGCGTTTGTTGATCAGGCTGACGGTTTGTTCGGTGCGGGCGAACTGGGTCAGGAAGCGATAGCTGTAATTCAGCTCATTGACCAGCGCGCGGCGTTCGGCGCTGACCTGACGGACTTTCCACTGGCTGCGGCTATCGAGCAACGCCAGTTGCCGCTGATCCCAATGCCATTCACTGGCCAGACGTTCGAGCAGCGAGCGCTGCCAGCTCTGGGTGCGGCTGTTGCCGGTGAGTTTGCGGTTTACCTTCAGATACAGGGCGCGCCGCACCAGCTCCAGACGCTCCGGCTCGTTACGCGCAACGAGGTATTCCTCAATGCGTCGATACACGACCATGTACGGATCCAGTTCATCGAGATCCAGTTGATTGGCAAACACGGCTTTTTTGAAGCGCAGGCTCAGGCACTGCACCTTCGGATGCTCGCTGGCGTAGACCTCGGTCAGCAACAGTTTGAGCACTGACTTGTACGGCGACTCGATGCCTTTGAACAGCTGCCACAACCCGGCACCGATGAATTCCCCCGGCGGAATCGTCGCCAGGTGGCCGAGGTCGAGGGTTTCGTCAGCGCGGATAAAGCGCTTCGACAGCAGGGTGTGGGTGTAACCGTCGTAGGCGGTTTCTTCGTAAACCGGCACCAGCCACCAGATCGGCGTGCGCCCGGCTAGCCAGATCGCCGTGCGATAAAACTCGTCGAGCAGCAGATAGTGCTGGGTGCTGCCGCAGTTTTCCGAGCTGAGCTGGTTGTCGCGTTCACCTTTGACGAAGCGCACCGGGTCGATCAGGAAGAAATGCGCCTCGGCACCCTGGCTCGCGGCCCAGACTTCGAGTAACTGGCATTTTTTGCTCAGCTCGGCGAGTTCGCTCTCGCTCAGATCCGGCGCGTGGCAGACCCACACGTCCATGTCGCTTTGATCGGCCTGGGCCAGCGTGCCGAGGCTGCCCATCAGGAACAGACCGTGAATCGGACGCGGCGGGTTGCTGCCGTGGCGCGGCTTATAAGAGAACGAACGCGTCAGGCGCTGGGCTTCGGCGAGGGTGGTGGCGTCCGGCTCGTAATTCGACAGACCGGCCGGCGTACTGCCCGAGACGTAACCCGGCAGCAGCGGATGATTGACGTGAAAGAACAGTGGCAGCAGCGTCAGCACAGCCTGCTGACGGCTCGACAGGCCTTCGAGCGCACGGGCGATACGGCCTTCGTTGAGCGTTAGAAAACGTGCGCGCAGCTGGCTGAGAACCTTGCGGTCAATGCCATCGTCCAGGTCGGGGCGGATTTCATGGTTGCGGGTCATGTCAGCTCAAACCGGCTCGGTAGGCACGGGCGCAGGTGATCTCGGGATAAGTGCAGTTTAGCGCCTCGGTCCCGGGACATTTAAGCTGATTTAGGTTTTCTGGCGTCAGATTTTTATCGTGTCGCGCCGACGTATGACAGAGGGTGCCCGCGGAAATCCCGTAACAGGGGTTTCCGTGGGCGATACAGTCACATTCAGGCTGTTTCTTCGACGTTCAGGATGGTCAGTAGTATTTGGATATTTTGTGCGGCGTCACGTCCGAGGCTGGTCAGATAACCGCCGTCAGGCTGATCGATCAGCTCTTTGTCGTACAGGCGCTTGGCAGCGGCAATGGCTTTTGGGGCAGCGGTCTGATGAATTTTCAAACCTTCCTGGGAACTGTCCAGGTTGAAGAGTGCGAGGATTTCCAGTTCGGCAACCAACTCAGGGGTAAGCGACATAAGGACTCCAGACTTTCTAGGAATTGGACGATAGCGCCCCTAAGGTGAGCCGAGTTGTGCGGCATGTCCAGTGCTTGCAGTGGGGTTTTTTGCTGCGGGAGAGGCAATAGTGATATTGCGGATGCTTTTCTGTAGGAGCGAGCGTGTTCGCGAAGATCGTGAACGAAAACGCGGTTAGCCAGATGCTCAGCGGCGCTCTTGAGTTTTTCGCGAGCGAGCTCGCACCTACAGTGGATTGGGTTATTTCTTTTCGGGCGGCAGCACTGGCAATGCGCGCAGTGCCGCTTCGTACCACTCGGTATTGAATGGACGGTCTTCTTCGAGCATCGCATCAATCTCGTAAGCCAGCACGTGGGCCATCAGATTGAGGATATCTTCACGCTCTTTGCCCACCAACGTCAGCTTGTTGAATATCGCTTTGGCCGCTGGCGGGTTGTCGCTTTCGATCTGGTTCTCGATGGCTTCGATCAACGTAGCCTCGGTGAACTCTTCTTCGTCGTTGTCATTGTCGATGTCTGTCGGCTCGCTCATGGCAGGCTCCTCAAGGAAAGGCGCCAGTTTACCCGCATTCAGCGGCGTGATGCTGCTGGCGGGAAACGCCCGGGCGATCTATAAACAGGCACTGCCCACCCCGCACGGCCCGGAGGCTATGTGATGCTCAAGCTCTACGGATTCTCAGTCAGCAACTACTACAACATGGTCAAACTGGCACTGCTGGAAAAAGGCCTGCCGTTTGAGGAAGTGCCGTTTTATGCCGGCACCAGTGCCGAAGCCCTGGCCATCAGCCCGCGCGGCAAAGTGCCGGTGCTGGGCGTGGACGCCGGTTTTATCAACGAAACCGCGATCATCCTCGAGTACCTCGAACAGACCCAGCAAGGCACGCCACTGCTGCCGAGCGATCCGTTCGAGCGGGCGCAGGTGCTGGCAATCGCCAAGGAAATCGAGTTGTACATCGAACTGCCGGGCCGCGCTTGTTATGGCGAGGCATTCTTCGGCATGACCCTGCCGGACGCGATCAAGGAGAAGACTAAAACCGAGTTGCTGCTGGGCTTTGCCTCGCTGGGCAGGCACGCCAGGTTCGCTCCTTTCGTAGCGGGTGACAGCCTGAGCGTGGCGGATCTGTACTTCCTCTACAGCGTGCCGCTGGCCTGTGCGGTCGGGCAGAAGCTGTTCGGGATTGATTTGCTGGCAGAGATGCCGCAGGCGAAGGCGCTGCTGGAGCGACTTGAACAGAATCCGCATGTGCAGAAAGTTGCAGCGGACAAGGAAGCAGCGATGCCGGCGTTTTTGGCGATGATCGCTGCCAAGAAGTAGGTTTTTTGCTTTTCTGAAGATCGTATTCGCGAGCAGGCTCGCTCCCGCAGGGGATTTTTGTCGGCCACAAATTTTGTGTTCAACAAAAATCCAAATGTGGGAGCGAGCCTGCTCGCGAAGCTGTTAGCGGCTGGCGATCAGCGCCTGACCGCGAACCACAGCTGCCTTGACCTGCGCCGGCGCAGTGCCGCCGATATGGTCACGGGCATTCACCGAGCCTTCCAGGGTCAGCACGGCGAACACGTCCTGTTCGATCTGATTGCTGAACTGACGCAGCTCTTCCAGGCTCATCTCGGCCAGATCCCTGCCAGTGTCCACGCCGTACTTCACTGCGTGGCCGACGATTTCGTGGCAGTCACGGAACGGCAGGCCACGGCGTACCAGGTAGTCAGCTAGGTCGGTTGCGGTGGAGAAACCACGCAACGCCGCTTCACGCATGATCGCGTGTTTCGGCTTGATCGCCGGGATCATGTCGGCAAAGGCGCGCAGCGAGTCGCGCAGGGTGTCGGCGGCATCGAACAGCGGCTCTTTGTCTTCCTGGTTGTCCTTGTTGTAGGCCAAAGGCTGGCCTTTCATCAAGGTCAGCAGGCCCATCAGCGCACCGAACACACGGCCGGTCTTGCCACGCACCAGTTCAGGTACGTCGGGGTTTTTCTTTTGCGGCATGATCGAGCTGCCGGTGCAGAAACGGTCCGGCAGATCGATGAACTGGAACTGCGCGCTGGTCCATAGCACCAGCTCTTCGGAGAAACGCGACAGGTGCATCATCGCGATGCTAGCAGCCGAGCAGAATTCGATGGCGAAGTCGCGATCGGAAACGTTGTCCAGCGAGTTGCCGCCCACTGCGTCGAAATTCAACAGCTGTGCGGTGAATTCGCGGTCGATCGGGTAGGTAGTGCCGGCCAGCGCGGCGCTGCCCAAGGGCATGCGGTTGGTGCGCTTGCGGCAGTCGACCAGGCGCTCGTAGTCGCGGCTGAGCATTTCGAACCAGGCCAGCATGTGGTGCCCGAAGGTCACTGGCTGTGCGGTCTGCAAGTGGGTGAAGCCGGGCATGATGCTGCCGGCTTCGCGTTCGGCTTGCTCGAGCAGGCCTTTTTGCAGGCGGGTGATTTCGGCGAGGATCAGGTCGATCTCGTCACGCAGCCACAGGCGGATGTCGGTGGCGACCTGGTCGTTACGGCTGCGGCCAGTGTGGAGTTTCTTGCCGGTCACGCCGATGCGATCGGTCAGGCGCGCTTCGATGTTCATGTGCACGTCTTCGAGGTCGATGCGCCAGTCGAACTGACCGGCCTCGATTTCGCCCTGAATGGTCTTCAGGCCATCAATGATGCTGTCGCGCTCGGCATCGGTCAGCACGCCAACCTTGGCCAGCATGGTGGCGTGGGCGATCGAACCCATGATGTCGTGGCGATACAGGCGCTGGTCGAAAGTGACGGAGGCGGTGAAGCGGGCGACGAAGGCGTCGACGGGTTCACTGAAGCGGCCGCCCCAGGACTGATTGGTCTTGTCAGTGCTCATGAATTCGCTCGTATCGGCTTGAAGAAAAAAGGCGTGAAACGCTGGCGCGGATAATAACAGGGTTGCCCAGACTGTCGCTGACACTGGTCGACAGGAATGATTTCAGAGGCTGCCGAGCCGGGGCAGGTCCGACTTTCAATAATTCGCACAACGATATTTTTCGATTGAGCAATATCGCGCCGGCAACCGTCTACAGTTGGACAGAGGGATCAGCGCACTTCCGGGCGCTGCAACTGGCTATAAAAAGAGGGGGTGTGCATATTGTGTATCAGCAAACCCTACGGCGATGCCTCGCCAACGCGGGCCTGGGCCGATAATTGCCCGGATGATGAAAATTTAGCCGTCGTTCCAGCGGCACTTTTTGGCGCTCGGGCTAGTCTTAGCGTGGATCGCGGTGACGGACGTCACTTCACCTGTCTACGCTATCCTTGTGCGAGACTCACGCAGGAATCCAGCGCAATATGAATGTCCTGATCGTTGATGACGAACCACTGGCTCGCGAGCGCCTCAGCCGAATGGTGAGCGAGCTCGAGGGTTATACAGCGTCCTGGAGCCGAGCGCCACGAATGGCGAAGAGGCGTTGGCACTGATCGACAGCCACAAGCCGGATATCGTGTTGCTCGATATCGGCATGCCAGGCCTTGATGGCCTGCAAGTGGCTGCAAGATTGTGCGAACGCGAAACACCGCCGGCGGTGGTGTTTTGCACAGGGCCCGATGAATTTGCCGTGGAAGCCTTACAGGCCAGCGCCGTAGGCTATCTGGTGAAACCTGTGCGCACCGAACACTTGCAAGAAGCATTAAAAAAAGCCGAGCGCCCCAATCGCGTCCAGCTCGCTGCACTCACCCGTCCTGCCGCCGAGACTGGCAGCGGCCCGCGAAGTCATATCAGCGCCCGAACCCGTAAGGGCATCGAGCTGATCCCGCTGGGCCAGGTGGTCTATTTTATCGCCGACCACAAATATGTGACGTTGCGCCACGAAGGCGGCGAAGTGCTGCTCGACGAGCCTC
>NZ_JAEKEG010000085.1:15000-35424 GCF_016651255.1 Pseudomonas sp. TH10 | reverse complement strand
TGGTGATTACCTCCAGCGAAATCGATCAGGTAGCCGAAATCTTTGGCAGGGCCATGGCCGCTGCCACCGCCAGTCTCTAAATTTTCCCGCGTCCCGAACGTACCTTCTACAGACCGGATGCACTTGCGTGCAGCCCACCCTACATCGATGGAGAAACAGCATGACGTCAGTATTCGACCGCGAGGACATCCTCTTTCAGGTCGTGGTCAACCACGAAGAGCAGTATTCGATCTGGCCTGACTACAAGGCCGTGCCGGAAGGCTGGCGCACCGTGGGCAAGAGTGGCCTGAAAAAAGAGTGCCTGGCCTACATCGAAGAAGTCTGGACCGACATGCGTCCGCTGAGCCTGCGTCAGAAGATGGACGCGCAGGCGGCTTCGGTGCTCTGAGCCTGCCTGTCACAAAAAGCCCGCTGGACTGGTGACAGTCAGCGGGCTTTTTGGTGCCTGGGCTGCAGAAAAGATCGCAGCCTTATTGCACTCGACAGCACCTACAGGGGGAGGGTGCGGCTGGGTCACTCAACCCCTTGATCACCGAATCCACATTCCCTTCCAGCTCAGCCACCGGATCCACCCCATCGATATTCAGTACCACCAGGCGGCTTCCTGCCTCGGTAATCACCGCTTTGAGCGCATCCGACGGCTGGCGGTGATGTAACACCACGGCCACATCATTGTCCTTGAGCGTGGCCGCCAGTTGCTTGAGTGCCTCCGGGGTCCATTCGGCATCCGGGCGGGCGTCGAGGCCGATCAGTTCCAGGTTGAGACCACCAATCAGGTAACCGAAATGATCGCTGAGGCTCATTACGCTGAGGTTGTCGGCGCGGGCCAGGCGCGCTTCGCTGTCGGCACTGAACTTCAGCAGGCGCTGTTTGAGCGTCGCCAGGTTGGCCTCGATGACCGGCTTGGCTGCGGGTGCCAGGCGCACCAGATCTGCCGCCATCACATCCGCCATGCGTCCCATGTTGTTGCTGGACAACCATGGCTGGCTGTTGAGGCCGTCGACCTTGTTGTCCGGCTGTACGGCGATTCCGGGCAGGGCGCCGTCCACCGGGCGGGCAGCATCGACTTCGACGACCCGGATGTTGCTGCGTCGGGACATGGGATAGAGCGGGTCGTCGGCCCACAACGAACGCAGGCCGATCACGGCATCGGCATCGGTCGCCAGTTTGGCCAGGGCCGGTGCACCTCGGCCGGTGAAGTAGGCGGTCTGCCGGCTGCCGGGCAGGTTCGCCGGCGCGGCGCGTTCGAGCTGGACGTTGGTACCCTTGAGCAGGACTTCGCCCAAGCCATAGGTGATCGGCAGTGAGGCCAGCACGCGTAGCGGTTTTGTGCTGTCGGCCGCGAAGGCCGTGTGGGCCAAAGTGCACAAGGCGACCGCCAGGGTTAGTTGACGCAACTTAAAAGACATTATCCGATATTCCCTTTCAGGCCAGGAACGACGCCACGGGCAACGGCCGCCAGGGCGAAGGCGATGCCGGCCACCAGGATGATCGCGGCACCGGATGGAATAGGCAGATCAAAAACGATCGGCGCGAGAATGCCGCACAGGGTACTGATCGTGGCGATCAGCACCGAGCACCAGAAAAAGCCCTTGAGCGACTGGCTGAGCAACCGTGCAGCCGCCGCCGGAATGACCAGCAGGGCCCCGACCAGAATGGCGCCGATCACTTTCACGGCGGCGACGGTGATCAGGGTTACCAGAATCACGAACAGGTAATCGAGGGTCTTCACCGCCACCCCGCGCACCGCGGCCAGCTGCGGATTGAAGCTGGCGAGCATGATACGGTTGTACAACGGCAGCGCCAGCGCCATGACCAGCGCACCAACGATGGCCAGCACCGCCAGGTCATTGCCGTTGACCGTCAACACCGAACCGAACAGCACGTTCTCCAGAATGTGTACGTTGATCTTGCCCGCCAGAATCAGCAGCAGGCTCGCGCCCAACGCCAGAGAAACCGAGAGGAACACACCAATCAAGGTGTCCGGCGCCAGACCGGTACGGTTGCGCAGATAGTTGAGCAGGATGCCGAACAACAGGCAGTAGCCGAACAGGCTGCCGTACGGACCGGTGTAGGGTTCGCCGAGCAGGATGCCGATGGCCACGCCGGTCAGCGCCGCGTGACCGACGGCTTCGGAGAAAAACGCGAAGCGCTTGACCACCACCAGCGTGCCGAGGCCGCCCAGTACCGGGCCGATCAACAGGCCGGCGAGCAAGGCATTGACGACAAAACCATAGGCGAGCGCTTCAGGCAGGTAACCCGAAGACGCCCAGCCTTGAATCATCAGGCGAAAGGCTTCATAACTCATCAGGCAGCGCTCCGTGGATGGGTGGAAAACAGCGTCAGCAGGCGTTCCGGTGTCAGTGCCTGCTTGGGCGTTGCATCGAACAGCACCCGGCGGTTGAGCCCGGTGACCCGGTCCGCCAGACGGCCTACCGCTTCCAGGTCATGCTCGATCCACAGCACCGTGATGCCGCTTTGGCGCCAGTGCCCGAGAAGTCGCTCGAAAACCTGGATGCCGGCTTCATCGAGAGCCGACATGGGTTCATCGAGCACCAGCAACTGCGGCGGCGGGATCAGCCCCTGGGCCAGCAATACTCGCTGACGTTCGCCACCGGACAAAGCGCCCATGCGTCGTTTGCGTTTGTCCTGCATGCCGACCCGTTCCAGGGCATCAGCGATGGCTGCCGCGTAATGCTTGCTCACCCCCAGAAATGCCGGTCGACGCTGGCACATCGCGGCCATGAAGTCGTCGACGGTCATCGGCAGTCCGCGATCAAACTCCAGCGCTTGCGGCACGTAGCCGATCGTCCCCGGGGTGCCTGGCCATTGCAGGCTCAGGCGGCCCTGGTGGGGCATTTGCCCGAGCAGGGTCTTGATCAGCGAGCTCTTGCCGCCCCCGTTGGGTCCGACCAGTGCATGAATGCTGCCGGGCTGTACCTGGAAGGTCACCTGGTCAAGGATCGTGGTGCGGCCGAGGGTCAGGCCGACGTCGGCAAAATCCAGGGTCGGGCCGGTGCTTTGGACAATCAGGGTCTCCTGGACAGTCATGCGCCCGACTCCTGAATAGCCCGAACCACGGTGTTGAGGTTGCCGGTCATTTCCTTTTCGTATTTGTCGGCGGTGTATTCGCCGTAGGAAATGTGTGACAGCGGGTACAGCTTGACGCCCGACTCACGTTGAATGGTTTCGACGTAACTCGATGGGAAGTCCATCTCCGAGAAGATCACTTTCACGTCCAGTTCGCGCAGTTGGTCGATGGTCTTTTTCAACTGACTCGGGCTCGGTTCGATGCCGTGTGCCGGCTCGACCACCGCCGTCACTTCCAGGCCAAACTCGCGCAGCAGATAGTCGTAAGCCGCATGCACCGTGGCAACGCGCAGCTCGGCGTTCGGCGCCTGCGTCAGTTTGGCCAAGGCGTCGGCGCGCATCTGCCGCAGGCGCTTGCCGTAAGCGCGGGCGTTCTGGGTATAGGTCTTGGCATTGTCCGGGTCGAGTTTGCCCAGCTCGCGGGCGATGTTGTTGACCTGGGCAATCGAAGCGCTGATCGACAGGAACGTGTGCGGGTTGACCACTTTGCCGGCACCACGCGCAGCGACGCCGGTAGCGGCCAGCAATGGCACGTTCTCGTTGGCCTCGATGGTTTTGATGTTTGGCGTTTCGCTGGCGGCGATCATGCGGTCGGCAAAGTCGTCATGGCCGACGCCGTTGAGCACGATCACATCCAGTCCGCTGATGCGCTTGATGTCCTCGGCCCGTGGCTCGTACGCGTGCGGGTTGAAACCGGCCGGGATCAGCGGCACGACATCAGCCTTGTCACCGACGATGTTCGCCACATAGCTGTAATAAGGGTGCAGGGTGATGCCGATGCGCAGGCGTTTGGCTTGATCGGCGCTGGCCAGCGGGCTCAGCAGGCAAGCACACAGGCCAGCCAGCAGGGCGCGCATGAAACGTTGAGATGAAATAGGCATGGGAAAGCGGTTTCTCTCGGGTAAAGGCGAGGGGTCAGTGCCGATGCTGGCGAGTGACGCCGGCATCGAATTGCGCGACGATCTGCTGCCAGCCGGCGCTTTCGAGCGCGGAGTCGGCAAGATCGGCTGGCGCCTTGAGGGCTTTGCCGCGATGCAGCCAGATGTCCGGCTCATCGTCACCAGCGGTGAGGCGCATCAGGAAAGAGCCGGCCACGTCGGGAGACTGGCTCTGGCCGAAATAAGCCTGGTCCTGCAGCAACTCCCAGGCATGGCTGCCACGACTGACCGAGCTGGCGTCCTGGGCAAATGGCGCGAAGCCTTCGTCAGCCAGCAGCACCGGCGTTGGCAATGCCTGCTGCTCCTGGCGCAACAAGTGGATCTCGTCGAGCGTGACCCGCAGGTCGGCGTAGATGCCCTGTTCGGAAGCGCTCAGGTCGCGGCGCGCATCCAGTTGATGACTGGCTACGGTGCTGACCTCCTGGGACTCATGGCGCCAGGCCACGACCGAGGCGGCCACGGCCAGGATCATCAGGCACAAGAGCAATACGTACAGCGTTTCGTGGCCGGCTCCGGCCGGGCGGACTATCTGGTTTGTGGGGGTGCTCATGGGGTCTGGATGTCCGCCTGGTCTATTTCCACCACATGGCCCGGGCCCGCATCGAACAGCACATAGAACTCGGCGGCGGGTTTCTTGAAAGTCATCTTCGAATCGGCGCCGAGCTTGCCGGGCACCAGAATGGTTTCGTCGTAGCCGATCACATCCAGGGTCACACCCGGGGCACCGCTGCCATCGGAAAAGCCCCGGTACATTCGATCTGTTCGGCGTCGACGGCCTTGCATTCGCACATCGGGTTATGGGCCAGGGCGCTGGTGCTGAATCCGGCGCAGAGCGCCAGCACCAGGTTGCGCAGATGACTGCGAGAAGTCATGGTTTGCCTCCTTGTTTGGTCAGCCACTCGATGGTGGCGGGGGATGCCTGGCTCAGGGGCATGGAAGCCTGGTGCATGGCGCCGTCCCAGCCCTCCATGGTGATCCACAGTTCGGCATCGGCCTTGGTCTTTTCCGGGATCGGCAACATGGCGCCCATGCGGTAAGGCGTGCCAAAGAAAATCACCCCGGCGGCGCGCAGGCTGCGGGGCTTGCCGATGCGCAGGTAGGTGGCCTTGACCTGGTCGCGGCAGCTGTCGCATAGCGCGGCGTTGAAGCTCTTCATGTAGCCGGCGGGCCCATCCAGTCGCGGCGCTTCGTTGCGCAGTTCAGCCAGGCGCAGGCTCCAGGGGCCGACCTGCACTTCTCCGGCTTCGCGTTCACCCAAACCGGTATCACCCCGGAACAGCGCGGCATCGGCGAAGTACTTGGGCATGAAACCCAGCGGTACCAGCAACAGCAGGACATTGATGTGGAAGCGCCACTTGTGCCAGAAACGGCTCAGTTTCGAAGAGGGTTTATCCGCAACGAGCAGGCTCATTGGCTCACCTCCGTGGTTTCGTGGCGAGGGACAGTTGGCACTCGGGCACGTTTGTTTTCGCGCTTGAGCGCATTGGCGGTGGCCAGCGCAGTGCGTTTGGTCCAGATCAGCAGACCGCTGAGCACCATCATGCTCAACAGCAGACCGAAGAAGAACCAGATCAGTTTGATCCACAAGCCGCCGAAGTCACCGGTGTGCAACGGGCGCATGGATTCGGTGACGAACTCCAGCGATGAGCGATCCGAGAGCAGGCGATTGGAAGCGATTTCACCGGTGTAGGGGTTGATATCGGCGGTCTGGAACATCAGCGGGTACCAGCTGCGTCCGCCTACCGTCAGGTAGCTGTAGGCATTGGCGGGCATGCTGACAAAGCTGTCCTCCAACCCTGGAATACGCTCCTTGGCCTGGGTAATCGCATTCTGCAGGCTGATCATCGGCGCAGGCGAACCATCGGTACTCACCGGCACGCTCTCTCGAGGCACTACCAGGGCCACCGGGGCAGTGGAAATCGTCACCTGGTTATCGAACATGAATGCCTCGATCAGGAACCAGGTGCTGGTCACGGAAATTACCGCGATAAACCAGATCGACCAGATGCCGCTGAGCCGGTGAAAGTCGCCCCAGAAGATTCGTGCACCGTGACGAATGCGCAGGGTCGGCTTGAGGAAGCCTTTCCAGAATTTCTTGTACACCACCAGCCCGGTGACCAGGGACGCCAGCATCGGCAGGCTCAGGAACGACACCAGGTACCAGCCCCAGCTGTAACCGTTGGTAAACGGCACTAGCCACCAGCCATGCAGTGCGCGGGTGAAGGCCTTGAAATTGAATTGCGGCGCCGTGCCCTGTATGACCCCGGTATAAGGATTGACGTAGACCGTCACCGAACGCCCGTCCGGGTAGCTGACCTCGACGTCGAGGGCAAAGTGCGACTCGTCGGGACGGCTGATGCTTTCGACCAGGGTGTTCGGCTCGGCCGTTTTGATCGCGGCGACGATCTGGTCGTAGTTGAGCATCGGGGCATCATCGGAAGGCTGGCTGGCGCGCATTTGCGGATTGGCCAGCCAGACGATCTCCTGGCTGACCACGGCAAGTGTGCCGGTCACGCAGACGATCAGTACAAAAAACCAGATCGGCAGCGCCAGCCAGCTGTGCACCAGAAACCAGATTTTGGAACGGGATTTCTTCGACATGATGTAAGTCTTATAGCGATGAGAGGACCTTGGCTGCAGGCTCCCCAGCGTTGGGTCGATGAAAAGTCGCTCGTGGCTTTTGCCTACGCGAGCAGACTGCATCTATATAAGACGAATGAGAATCAAAAATCCCGAACCCGCATATGCAAGAAAATGTTTCTAGCGTCGTTAATCCGCCTCCAGCGTCGAGGTAACGGTGGAGGCGGACCGGGAAGTCAGCCCTGCTGGAACATTTCCTGCGCGCGCTGCTCGATTTGCTCCTGGGTCAGATCTTCCTTGCGCGTGGCCAGAAACCACAGGTGTCCGTAGGGGTCTTTGAGCGTGCCGGACCGATCACCATAGAACTGATCCTTGACCTCGGACACGACAATGCCACCAGCAGCAATCGCCTGTTTATACGAGGCATCCACATCATTGACGTACAGATGCAATCCCACGCAAGGGGACGCATCGGGATTGCTCAATGGCCCCTGATCACAGGGGGTGCCCAACATGATCGGGCAATCGCCTATGCGCAACTCGGCGTGACCGATTCCACCATCGGGCATCGCCAGGCGCATCACTTCGACGGCACCGAAGGCTCTTTTGTAGAACTCGATGGCTTCGGTAGCTTTTTGAATACCCAGATATGGCGTAATGCTGTGATAGCCCTCTGGAATGGGTTTGACGCTCATGGCGGTTCTCCCAGGTTTTTATGCATTGAGAATGTCCCACAAATATAGTAGGAGCTGCCGAAGGCTGCGATCTTTTGACCTACTTTACCCTTCGCCAGCACTCAGTCCTCCTCCAGCAAATGCGCCCCAGGTCCACGGTCCCCCAAAACATCACCAAAATTGCGCAACGGGCAGGCCTCCATCGACAGGCATCCGCAACCAATACATCCATTCAACCGGTCGCGCAGCAACGTCAGCTGGTTGATCCGCTCATCCAGATCCCGGCTCCACTGCGCCGACAACACCCTCCAGTCGGCGGCGGTCGGTGCGCGGTTATCGGGCAGCGATTGCAGCGCCTTACCAATCTCTGCCAACGGAATGCCCAGGCGTTGTGCCACCTTGATCAACGCCACCCGGCGCAACACTTCCCGCGGGTAGCGGCGCTGGTTGCCCTGGTTGCGATTGCTCTTGATCAAGCCCTTGGTTTCATAAAAGTGCAGCGCGGTGACTGCCACGCCGCTGCGGGCGGCAACCTGGCCGACCGTGAGTTCCCGCTGCAGGGGGGCGGGGTCATCATTTGAAAAATCCCTCTTGACCTTGACTTAACTGGAGGTTTTACCCTGCAAGCCTTCGGATCGCAATGTCCGGCATACACAGACGGGGACTTTTTCATGCAGGCGCCAGAGAAAAATCGCAGTTTTACCCAACTAATCGAGTTCGAGATCGAACCTCATCAGCAACCGGCACTGGTGTCGGCGCTATCGATGCAAACCGAACGCCTGGCTCAGGACTACGCGGGTTTCCTCAGTGCCAGTATCCAGGCCAGCGAAGATGGCCGGAGGGTGCTCAACTATCTTCAATGGCAGACGCGCGAAGCTGGGGAAGCGGCGTTCCAGCAGTTTGAAAGTGGCGAGCAGGATTTCTGGCAATTGATTCGTGCCCATCAGGCGAAGACCGTGACCTTCGGCTCGTTCCAGGTGTTGCACAGCCTGGAACGTAGTCATGACAACGCGCTGCACTGCCATCTGGTGGGCTAGATAGACAGCTGCATCAAGCGCTCACCCTGGAGGTTTTCCGCAGGCCGGCGTTTGTTCACCGCCAGTTCACCGATCTTGATCAGCCGGGTGCGCGTCACATTGCGGCTCAGCCCCAGCAGTGCGGCGGTGTGCACCTGGTTGTAATGGCTGAAGCGATAGGCTGCGCGCAGCAATGCATCCTCGACCTTTTCATGCAGCGCTCCGGCCTGTTCCTCGAAGAGTTTTTCAAATGCCCGCTCGAGCAGGGCTTCCGGGGAGTCGTCGAAGCTGCCGCCCTGGTCGTCCTGACGTTCGATGCGCATGTTCGACAGGCGCAGGTCATCGCGTTCGATCACGCCATTGCGGCAGATCAGCAAGGTGTGGTGGATGACGTTTTCCAGTTCACGAATATTGCCTGGCCAACTGTAGCTGCGCAGTTTCAGTTCAGCCTCTTTGGTGATCGTGATAGTGCCGTAGCCCAGGCGCTGGCTGTAGGCATCGACGAAGTGCCGGGTCAGCGGCAGGATGTCGCCGGGTCGATCGCGCAGCGGGCTCAGTTCCAGGCTGACCACGTCGAGGCGGTAATACAGGTCCTCGCGAAAGTGCCCCGCGTTGATGGCTTTCTCCAACTGCACGTTGGTGGCGGCGAGCACCCGTACATCGATCGGAATGCTCTTGCGCGAGCCCAGGCGCACCACTTCGCGCTCCTGCAACACGCGCAGTAACTTGACCTGGATCGCCATCGGCAGGTCGCCGATTTCATCGAGGAACAAGGTGCCGCCATTCGCCTCTTCGAACCAGCCGGCCTTGGCACTGAGTGCACCGGTAAACGCACCTTTCTCATGCCCGAACAGCTCCGCCTCGACCAGGGATTCGGAGAAGGCGCCGCAATTCACGGCGACGAAAGGGCGATTACGCCGCGCGCTCAGGTTATGAATGTGTCGGGCTACCAGCTCCTTGCCGGTGCCGGTTTCGCCGATGATCAGCACGCTGGCCTCACTCGGCGCCACCTGCTGCAAGTGCG
This sequence comes from Pseudomonas sp. TH10, assembly GCF_016651255.1. Taxonomy (GTDB): domain Bacteria; phylum Pseudomonadota; class Gammaproteobacteria; order Pseudomonadales; family Pseudomonadaceae; genus Aquipseudomonas. Next base: position 26,102 of record NZ_JAEKEG010000085.1, on the reverse strand, counting down.
CAAGCAAAGCTTGGGATTTCGGGTCTTCGAACACTTGGGCGGTGGCTCGGATTGAGGTGGCCAACGCGGGCGAGGGCGGTAAGGTCAGCAGTTGCATGGGGTTCGCTCCATGAATGGCAGGCTAGGAATAGAACGTCGGCACCGGCAGCGCCTGGTTCAGCGCCCAGTCACCCAGCTCGTGGAGTTTGTAATCCAGCGGGTCGTGCAGGGTTTGCGTGCGCAGGTTGCGCCAGTGGCGATCCAGTCGCAGGGAGGCGTGAGTCGAACGCGCACCCGTGACGTCGAAGAGGCGGGTGCACAGGTCCAGGCCGCTGCGGGTAGCGGCGACCTTCGCGGTAGCGATGGCAATCGCCAAGTGCCCGCGTTCTTCGGCACTGAGTTTCGGGCCCTTTGCCCAGGCCTTGTCGAGCAGGTCGGCGGCACGCTCCACGAGCAATCGAACGCCTTCGAGCGCCACCCAGAATTCGCCGTAATGACCCAGTACATAAGGGTCCTGGCTGACCTCCCGGCTGTTGGATTTATGCCAGGGGCGGGTTTCGGTAAGGGTATATGCCCTAGCCTCATCGAAGGCGCCTTCGGCGATACCGAGAAACATGTGGGTAAAGGTCAGTTGGGCGATCAGTGGGCGCAGGCAGGCGAATGGCGTGCTCAACGGGCCTGGGTCGAGTAGCAGTTCCGATTCCTCCACCCGCACCCGTTCGAAGGTGGCACTGCCGCTGTCGGTCTGGCGCTGGCCCATGTTGTTCCAGTCGTTGTGCAGGGTAATGCCACTGCGACTGCTGGGGATCGCCGCGATCAACAGCTTGCCACCGGCCGTTTCATCCACCGCCGAGGCAATCAGCATTTGCGAATCGCTGGCACCGGAGCAGAAGCTTTTCTTGCCGGAGAACTCGCGCCAGCCATCCAGCTTGCGTACTACGGTGCGGGTGTCCAGGGGGTTCAAGGCATTACCCCAAAACCAGTTCTTGCGCGCGGTCTGCTCAAACCAGGGTTGCCATTGTTCGGGCCGGGCAAACAGGCGCACGGTGGCGAGCATCAGGTGATGGAAGCCGAAGACATGGGCGATCGAGCTGTCGACCTTGGCGAACTCGCGCACGATGGCCAGGGTTTCACTCCAGCGAGCGCCCAGGCCCCCGTATTCGGTGGGGATGCTCAAGGCGAGCAGGCCGCTTTCACGCAACGCATCACGTTCGGCTTTGGGCGTACCGCCGCGTTCATCGCGCTCGACAGCGGTGAGTGCAAACTGCGCGGCCAGTTGCCGGGCGGTCTGCAGCGGGGATATCAAGGCGCTTTGTGGCTTGGCAGTCACGGGGGTTCCTCAGGAAATTCGATGCACATCCCCCAGTGGTAGCGAGCAGACTCACTCCCACTGGGAGCACCCTTTAAGCCGTGGCTTTGGCCGGGAGTACGTCGTTGGCGATCATTTCGCCAAACGGCCCGGTGAGGTTGGTCACGCCGCGCCCGGCCAGGCTCGCGTAGGGCTCTGGCAGCAGCGGGAACACCAGTTCGGCAAAGCGGTAAGCCTCTTCCAGGTGCGGATAGCCGGAGAAGATGAAACTCTCGATACCCAGATCTGCGTATTCCTTGATCCGCGCCGCCACTTGCTGCGGATCGCCGACCAGTGCAGTTCCCGCACCGCCGCGCACCAGGCCGACGCCGGCCCACAGGTTCGGGGCGATTTCCAGGTTGTCGCGGCGACCGTCGTGCAGCGCCGCCATGCGCCGCTGACCCTCGGAGTCGAAGCGCGAAAAAGATTTCTGCGCGGCCTCAATGGTCTCGTCGCTGATGTGTTCGATCAGTTTGTCCGCGGCTTTCCATGCCTCTTCGGCAGTCTCGCGCACGATCACGTGCAGCCGAATGCCGAACTTCACCTTGCGGCCATGGCGCGCAGCGCGCTCACGCACATCGGCGAGTTTTTGCGCCACGGCGGCGGGCGGTTCGCCCCAGGTCAGGTAGACGTCGACCTGTTCGGCCGCGAGATCGTGCGGCAGCCTGCGAAGAACCACCGAAGTACAGCGGTGGATAGGGTTTCTGCACCGGTGGATACAGCGCCTTGGCATTCTGGACCCGCAGGTGTTTGCCTTCGAAATCAACCGATTCGCCTTGCAGCACACGGCGCCAGATTTTCAGGAACTCGTCGGTCACCTCGTAGCGTTCGCTGTGATCAAGGAAACTGCCGTCGCCGCGGTTTTCATCCGGGTCGCCACCGGTGACCACGTTGATCAGCAAGCGTCCGCCGGACAGGCGATCCAGGGTGGCAGCCATGCGTGCCGATACGGTCGGCGAGATGATGCCCGGCCGGATGGCGACCAGGTAACGCAGACGTTCGGTCAGCGGCACCAGTGCCGAGGCAATCACCCACGAATCTTCGCAGGAGCGCCCGGTGGGAATCAGCACGCCGTGGTAGCCAAGGCTGTCAGCGGCCTGGGCGACTTGCTTCAGATAGTTGAGGGTCACCGGGCGAGCGCCCTGGGTGGTGCCCAGGTAGTGGCCGTCGCCGTGGGTGGGCAGGAACCAGAAAACATCCATGAAGAGATCCTTAAGCGATTTTCAGCAGATTTTTGGGGCGCGCCGAACAGCGGTGCGGCGCGTTCTGCAGCAAGACGAATGCGGGCCTTCAAGGGCTCACTGGTTATTTGGTAGTTGGAGAAATCGGCTTCGGTGGCGTAGACGCCAATCGGCAACGTCAGGGCCTGGAAGAAACTGAACAGCGGGCGCAGTTGATGATCGAGTACCAGGGCGTGCCGTTCGCTGCCGCCGGTGGCAGCCAGCAGCACCGGCGTATCGATCAGCGCATTGAGGTCAATCAGGTCGAACAGGTGCTTGAGCAGGCCTGGATAGGAGCCGCGAAACACCGGTGCGGCAACGATCAACAGATCGGCGTTCTCGATCGCCTGCAACTCGGCTTCGACCTGCGGTCCCAGTTCCTGGCGGGACAGCGCCGAACCCAAGGGCCGGGCAATGTCGCCCAGTTCGATCACTTTGCTTTCGATCACCAAGTGTTCGGACAACTCGGCCAACAGCGCTTGAGTCAGTGCCAGGGTACGGGATGGACGCCAGGTGCCACCGGAGACGGCAACGACTTTCAATGGGCGCGACATGATCAGTTCCTTTTAAACAGTTGCTCGGGGAGCAGTGAGTAGTCACTGGGTTGAGCAAGAGCTATACCAACCCCTGAAAGCCTTGTTTCATGGGGGCTGCGCCCCGCCTGGCGCTTACCACTGTCGCTTCCGGGTGCTGTTTGTTGATTCGCTGTTGCCGGGCCAACAGTTGCAGGAGCAACAGTGATGCCGACGCGATGGGGTTGTTATAACGGCTCGTTGTTATTCCTCAAAAGAACATTAAAAGATATTTATAGATCTATATAGAATATTGGCGGTCTGCCTCCAAGGTGTTTGCGGTAGTGAGGCTGAAAGCTTGATACCCACTATCGAGAGCGTTGATTTCTGCCCGGCGAGGGGCGCGAGTAGCCTGTGTTCATTGCCCCGAACCCAGATGCCAGGACGCCACGCCATGAAATCTTCCATCGTCGTTTTGCTGTTGCTCGCTGCCTCCGTACTCGCTGGATGTGCGGGCCACGTTTCCCCGGAGTTACGCCCATACACTCCGCAAGAAAGCCGCCAATTGGCCCTGGAAGATCTGAATCGTCGCAGCCTGTCGTTTGACGAGTACCACGCGAAAAAAGCTGCATTGCTTGGCCAGCCGCAGAAAGCCTTCAGCTTCGACAAACAGGGCGAAATGAACGCCGAACGTGCTGTCCAGCTGCACGGCCGGCCAAGCTGATAACAAACTGTACTGGTAGAAGTTTTACCCAACTGTCCGTGGGTTTGCCGGGCCGCGTGGGATAGGGTCAACACCTGAATGACCCTGATGGATTGCTTGCCATGACCCTCTCGCTTGATCTGCTGTTGGGCTTTGCCCTGTTCGCCCTTGTCACCTCGATTACACCGGGGCCCAACAACACCATGCTGCTGGCATCGGGCGTGAATTTCGGCTTTAACCGCACCATCCCCCATATGCTTGGCATCACCTGTGGCTTCTTCGTGTTGGTAGTGGCGGTGGGTTTTGGCTTGGGCGCGGTGTTTCAGAGCTATCCATTGCTTTACACCGTGTTGCGTTATGCAGGCGCCGCCTATCTGTTGTATCTGGCGTGGAAGATCGCCCACTCCGGACCGGTGTCCGACAGCGAGGACGGCAAGGGCAAGCCGATCAGCTACCTGGGTGCGGCGGCCTTTCAGTGGGTGAACCCCAAGGCCTGGATCATGGCCATTGGCGCCATCAGTACCTATACACCGATGCAGGGCTACTTCATCAATGTGATCGTGATTGCCGCCGTCTTTGCCGTGATCAATCTGCCCAGCGTCGGCGTCTGGGCGGCCTGCGGTACGCTGCTGCGCAATGTGTTGAAGGATCACCGCTGGTTGCGCGTGTTCAACTGGGGCATGGCCGCGCTGCTGGTGATATCGCTTTATCCGCTGCTGCTGGAGAGCATCGGCTGACGCATTGCTTCAACCGGTTGGCCGATGCCTGTTAAGCTCGACTTCAGGAGCGTTCCTACGCACTTTTAAATGAAGTTGTTCTTCTTTAACGGCATCCGATCAGGTATTTCTAACGTTCTGGGATGTCGGCGTAGCTCACGAGGCTGCGCTGTGCCGTTCCAGCAACGAGATTCCTGATCCCGGAACCTGCTCTGCGAGTCTTATATGAATAAACGCCCGTTGTATTTCGACTACGCCGCCACCACTCCGGTGGATGAGCGGGTCATCAAGGTCATGGTCGAGTGCCTGGGTTTCACCGGCAACTTCGGTAACCCCGCGTCCAGCTCCCATGCGTTCGGGCAACAGGCTCGGCAAACCGTAGAACATGCCCGCCGGCAGGTCGCCAACCTGGTGGGTGCCGAGGCCGATCAGATCGTCTGGACTTCCGGCGCCACCGAATCGAATAACCTGGCGCTCAAGGGCGTGGCCCAGGCGCGAGGCGTCGCTGGCGGCCATGTCATTACCAGTCAGATCGAGCACAAGGCGATACTCGACACGGCCAGGCAATTGCAGGATGCCGGGGTCGCGGTCACTTACCTGGTGCCTGATGCCGATGGCCTGATTACCGCGCAGGCGGTCAGCGAAGCCATGCGTGAAGACACCTTCCTGATCTCGCTGATGCTGGTCAATAACGAACTGGGTACGGTCAACGATATCGCCGCCATTGGCGACATCGTGCGTGCGCGTGATGCCTTGTTTCACGTCGACGCGGCGCAGGGCGCCGGCAAGGTCGTCATCGACCTGGCGCAATTGCCGGTGGACTTGATGTCGTTTTCCGCCCACAAAATCTATGGCCCTAAAGGTATCGGTGCGTTGTACGTGGGTCCCCGTGCGCAACAACGCCTGCACGCACAGATTCACGGTGGCGGGCACGAGGGCGGCTTGCGCTCGGGTACGTTGGCTACCCATCAGATTGCGGCCATGGGTGTGGCATTCGAGTTGGCGGCGCAGCTGTTCGAGGATGAAAAAGTCATCGTTGCCGGTCTGCGCGAACGCCTGCTCGAACAACTTTCAAGCATTCCCGGCGTTCGTCTCAACGGTAGCCCGTCGCAACGCATTCCCCACACCCTGAGCCTGACGTTTGCCGAGGGTGAGTTCAATTCCGCGGCGTTGAGCCATTCGATCGCTTTTTCCGCGACGTCGGCCTGCAATTCCGCGAGCAACGCCCCCTCTCACGTGTTGCTCGCCCTGGGGCATGACACCCACTCGGCAAGTCGCACCATCCGCTTGAGTCTTGGACGGTTCACCACCGCGCAGGACATTGACCAGGCGGCAGACCTGATAAAAACGGCCTGCACCAGTGCTCCGGCATTCTGGCAATAGGTCTTAAAGCGCCCATGCACCTCAGCGCTTCAACAATAACGATGAAGTGATTAGCAGGAGACATGATGAGTACCCAGACCTCGACCGAAGGATCGGTGCCCCAGCGCTTGGCGCACACCCGTGAACTGATGCGTCGCGAAGGCATTCATGCGCTGCTGGTGCCGTCAGCAGACCCGCATTTGTCGGAATACCTGCCGGGTTACTGGCAAGGGCGTCAGTGGCTATCGGGCTTTCATGGTTCCGTCGGCACGCTGATCGTCACACCGGACTTCGCTGGAGTCTGGGCCGACAGCCGTTATTGGGAGCAGGCGACCAGGGAGCTTGAGGGCAGTGGCATCGAACTGGTCAAGCTGCAACCGGGCCAGCCTGGGCCACTGGACTGGCTTGCTGAGCAAACCCCCGAAGGTGGTGTGGTGGCAGTGGACGGTGCGGTGATGGCAGTGGCCTCGGCGCGCACCCTGGATGGCAAGCTCGAGGAGCGCGGTGCTCGCTTGCGCACGGACATCGACTTGTTAAGCGAAGTCTGGAGCGATCGCCCGACCTTGCCCAACGAGCCGATCTATCAGCATCTGCCGCCGCAAGCGACCGTCAGCCGTGGCGAGAAACTCGCCAAACTGCGCGAAACCTTGCAGGCGCGCGGAGCTGACTGGCATTTCATCGCCACCCTTGACGATATCGCCTGGCTGTTCAACCTGCGCGGCGGTGATGTCTCGTTCAACCCGGTGTTTGTTTCGTTTGCGTTGATCAACCAACAGCAAGCCACGTTGTTCGTGGCACTGAGCAAAGTCGATGCTGATTTGCGCGCGGTGCTTGAAAAGGATGGCGTGACGTTGCGCGACTACAGCGAAGTCGCGGATGCACTGCGTGCGGTACCGAGCGGCGCGAGCATGCTGGTGGACCCGGCACGCGTCACCAGCGGTTTGCTGGATAACCTCGACAGCGGCGTGAAACTGGTCGAAGGGCTTAACCCGACAACGTTGGCCAAGTCGCAGAAAAGTGAAGCCGACGCCAGGCATATCCGTCAGGCGATGGAGCAGGACGGTGCGGCGCTGTGCGAATTCTTTGCCTGGCTGGAATCAGCCTGGGGGCGCGAACGCATTACCGAGTTGACCATCGACGAGAAACTCACGGCCGCCCGTGAGCGTCGTCCGGACTATGTGTCGCTGAGTTTCAACACCATCGCCGCGTTCAACGCCAATGGCGCGATGCCGCACTATCACGCCACGGAAGAAGAGCACGCGGTGATCGAGGGCGATGGCCTGTTGTTGATCGACTCGGGTGGTCAATACCTGGGCGGCACGACCGATATCACGCGGATGGTACCGGTCGGTACACCGACTGAAGAGCAGAAACGTGACTGCACGCGCGTGTTGAAAGGCGTGATTGCGTTGTCGCGGGCACAGTTCCCGAAAGGCATTCTGTCGCCGCTGCTGGATGCCATCGCGCGTGCGCCGATCTGGGCTGACAATGTCGATTACGGACACGGCACCGGGCATGGCGTTGGCTATTTCCTCAACGTTCACGAAGGTCCGCAGGTTATCGCCTATCAGGCCGCAGCGGCGCCTCACACTGCCATGCAAGCGGGCATGATCACATCGATCGAGCCGGGCACTTATCGTCCTGGCCGCTGGGGTGTGCGCATCGAGAACCTGGCGATGAACCGCGAAGCGGGCAGCAGTGAGTTCGGTGAGTTCCTCAAGTTTGAAACGCTTACGCTGTGCCCAATCGATACCCGCTGCCTGGTGCCAGCGCTGCTGACAGAGGACGAAAAACAGTGGTTCAACGCGTATCACGCCCAAGTGCGTGAGCGCCTCGCTCCGCTGCTCGATGGCGCTGCGCTTGAGTGGTTGAACACACGCACAGCTGCTATCTGATTATCGCAAGATCAGGCGCCGATGGCGGCGCCTGTATTCAGCTCAGGGCTTCAACCACGAAGTCCAGTCGGTCCTGGCCGAAGAACAGCTGATCACCCACGAACATGCTCGGTGCACCAAACACCCCTCGTTGCACCGCTCGCTCAGTGTTGTCCTTGAGCGCAGTCTTCACTTGCTCGTCTGCGGTCAGTGCCAGCGTTTCAGCTGGATCAAATCCGTGTTCCGTCAGCACTGCAGCAACCGTCTGCGGATCATCCATGTTGCGACCCTCAACCCACAGCGCCCGGAACAGGCAGTCGATGAATACCTCGAGCCGCTCGGGATGGCGTAGCTGCATGCCGGTCACCGCGCGCATCAACGTCAGGGTATTGATGGGAAAGTGTGGGTTGAATTTCAAGGGCACGCCGTAGCGTTTGGCGTAGCGATCCAGATCCTCAAACATGTAGCGGCCCTTGGCCGGAATCATTGCCGGCGACGCATTGCCGGTGGCTTTGAATACGCCGCCCAGCAGCATCGGAATGTAGATCAACTGGCTGCCGGTCTCGGCGCAGATCTTCGGCAGTTGGGTGTACGCCAGGTAAGTGGCAGGGCTGCCGAGGTCAAAATAGAACTCCACGGTCTTCGTCATTATTTGTCTGCTCTCTTTATTGTTATGAAGGGGGGAGGGCTTACCAGCGTTCATTCCAGGGACGCAGATCCAGCTCGAAGGTCCATGCGTCCCGAGGCTGGCTGTGCAGGTACCAATAGTTTTCGGCGATGTGTTCGGGGTTGAGGATGCCGTCCTGATCTTTGGTCGCGTACTTCTCGGGGAAACTGTTGCGGATGAAGTCGGTATCGATGGCGCCATCGACCACCACATGGGCGACATGGATGTTCATCGGCCCGAGTTCACGCGCCATGCTCTGCGCCAAGGCACGAATACCGTGTTTGGCACCGGCAAATGCCGCGAACCCCGAGGCACCTCGAAGCCCGGCGGTTGCGCCGGTGAATAGAATCGTCCCGCGCTGGCGAGTGACCATGCGCTTGGCCACTTCGCGAGCGTTGAGGAAACCAGAGAAACAGGCCATTTCCCAGATTTTGAAATACTTGCGTGCGGTCTCCTCGAGAATGCTGCAGGGCACGTTGGCGCCGATGTTGAAGACGAATGCTTCGATTGGCCCGACGCGGGCCTCGATGTCCTCAATCAACGCAATAACGTCTTCTTCCTTACGCGCGTCGCAGGCAAAACCGTGAGCTTCGCCACCCTCTGCCTGAATGGCGTCGACTAAAGGCTGCAATTTGTCGGCGCTGCGCCGTGTGACGCAGGCGATGAATCCTTCCTTGGCAAAGCGCTTTGCAATCGCCCCGCCGGTAGCGTCACCCGCGCCGACAACCAATACGACCTTCTTGTTATTCATGGGTAGATCCCTTTAGTAAACGATCGTTAAGTGAACGAACGTTATGCTAGGATCCGACTAGCGTCAAGGTGATTACTTCTGAGGGCAAGGCGATGCGTTATTCGGCCAACCACAAGCTGGAAACCAGAGAAAGGCTCTTGCAGAGCAGCGCCGTATCGGCGAAGCAGTCCGGGTTCTCTACCGTGGGGGTGGATGGCCTGATGAAGGCGATCGGTTTGAGCGGAGGAGCTTTTTATAGCCACTTCTCGTCCAAGGATGAACTGTTTGCTGCGATTGTGGAGCGCGAGCTGGGGCAAAGCCTGTGCCGGCTGGAAGGGGATCAGGACTTGCAGAAGCTGGATCGCTGTCTGCGGCAATACCTCAGCATGGCGCATGTCGAGAGTGCGCAGAACGGTTGTGCCTTGCCCGCCCTGGGCGCCGAGATTGCCCGTTCGGACGATGCGGTTCGTCAGCTGGCGCAAGACTGGATCTGTCGGCTTCAACAAAACTGGGCGCAGACACTGGGCAGCGAAAGCCTCGCCTGGGCCATCCTGTCGCAGTGCGTTGGCGCGCTGGTAGTGGCGCGGATGTTGGCGACACCGGACGTCCAGCGCACGGTGCTGAAGTCCAGCTACGACGAAATCCGCAAGCAAATAGCAGGGCCGCGAACCTGACGTGCGCTTACTTGCAGATGACGATCATGCTGCGACTGGTATAGCCGGCAGGATTGAGGCCGAATGGATAGTCGCCGGGCTCTTCCACAGCGTCACCTGACTTGGCGATAACTTTGTAGCCTTTTGGCGCACAGGCATTCACGGCGCTGGCGTAACACTTGTCCCAGGAAGACGAGAGCCCCGAGCAGTTGATGTGCAGGCCTTTTTTTCCGCGTTTTACCTGGGTTTCCGAGGTCGCCGCACAACCCGCTACTGCCAATATGGCGATCAATATCAAAATTCGTTTCATTACCGTCCTTATAGCAGCCTCGAGTCTGTCGCTCGGGTCTGCCTGCATTCGATAGCGCATGAAGCGTGGTGAAATCCCTGTACGAAAAAATCCATATCTGGCACTGAGTTAGCGGCCTAAACATGGCCTAAATCAGCGCCAAATGCCAGACCTTCGTCAAATCCCGTTTCAATCCGCCGCTATGGCCGGTTTGGCGGTGCTGCCCATGGTCAGCGTCGCACCGACCGACGCCAGAATAATGCACAGAATCGCCATCCATTGTGACAGCGTGAGGTATTCCTGCAGAAACAGTAGACCGGACAAGGCTCCGAATGCTGGTTCTATGCTCATCAGCGTGCCGAAAGTGCGCGTGGGCATGCGGGTGAGGGCAACCATTTCCAGGGTGTAGGGTAGGGCGGTGGACAGAATTGCGACGCCAATGGCGACAGGGATCAACGAAGGGGTGAGCAGCGCAGCGCCGGCATGAACGATGCCGATGGGCGCAACGAACAGTGCGGCGATCATGACGCCCAATGCTGCAGTTGTGACGCCGTTGTCTGCGCCAGCCTTTTGGCCGAACAGGATATACAGTGCCCAGCAAACGCCGGCACCCAATGCATACCCGGCTCCGACCAGATCGATTCCGGCGGATGTTGCACCGGTAGGTATTAAAAGCAGCAGACCGATTGCCGCCAGGCCTATCCATAGAAAGTCGATGGCTCGACGAGAGGCATATATGGCAACGGCCAGCGGGCCGGTGAATTCGAGTGCAACCGCGATACCCAGCGGTACGGTCCGCAGTGACATATAGAAGAGGAAGTTCATACCGCCCAATGCCATGCCATAGACGATCACGGTGCGCAGCGATTTGGCGGTCAGCCTGGCGCGCCAGGGTCGTAGCAGTAGCAGCATGATTATGCTGGCGAAGATCAGCCGTAAGGTGGTTGTGCCTTGTGCGCCTACCACCGGAAACATGCTTTTCGCCAGCGAGGCGCCGGACTGGATCGATGCCATGGCTATCAATAGCAGGCCAACCGGGAACAGGGTCG
>NZ_JAEKEG010000085.1:0-10000 GCF_016651255.1 Pseudomonas sp. TH10 | reverse complement strand
ATAAAGGCAAAAGCGCGCTTGACTGCGAGACAGACACGTCGAGCAGGTACGAAAGTAGGTCTTAGTGATCCGGTGGTTCTGTATGGAAGGGCCATCGCTCAACGGATAAAAGGTACTCCGGGGATAACAGGCTGATACCGCCCAAGAGTTCATATCGACGGCGGTGTTTGGCACCTCGATGTCGGCTCATCACATCCTGGGGCTGAAGCCGGTCCCAAGGGTATGGCTGTTCGCCATTTAAAGTGGTACGCGAGCTGGGTTTAGAACGTCGTGAGACAGTTCGGTCCCTATCTGCCGTGGACGTTTGAGATTTGAGAGGGGCTGCTCCTAGTACGAGAGGACCGGAGTGGACGAACCTCTGGTGTTCCGGTTGTCACGCCAGTGGCATTGCCGGGTAGCTATGTTCGGAAAAGATAACCGCTGAAAGCATCTAAGCGGGAAACTTGCCTCAAGATGAGATCTCACTGGAACCTTGAGTTCCCTGAAGGGCCGTCGAAGACTACGACGTTGATAGGTTGGGTGTGTAAGCGCTGTGAGGCGTTGAGCTAACCAATACTAATTGCCCGTGAGGCTTGACCATATAACACCCAAGCAATTTGACTACTCGAAAGAGCATCAGATTGCGGTGTGTGAAGACGAAACGAACCGAAAGTTCGATGTTCACAAAACACCGAAAACTATCCCATACCCAATTTGCTGAAGCGAGGCCATCTGGCCACGATTCGGTACCCGAATTTCTTGACGACCATAGAGCGTTGGAACCACCTGATCCCATCCCGAACTCAGCAGTGAAACGATGCATCGCCGATGGTAGTGTGGGGTTTCCCCATGTGAGAGTAGGTCATCGTCAAGATTAAATTCCGAAACCCCAATTGCGAAAGCAGTTGGGGTTTTGTTTTGTAGAAGTAACCGTTTTTGCTGGCTTGTTACCGTGTTGACGAGCCAGATACAGAATTTCTTGACGACCATAGAGCGTTGGAACCACCTGATCCCATCCCGAACTCAGCAGTGAAACGATGCATCGCCGATGGTAGTGTGGGGTTTCCCCATGTGAGAGTAGGTCATCGTCAAGATTAAATTCCGAGACCCCTGTCTGCTAACGCAGACAGGGGTTTTGTCATTTAGCACCCTATCAATGCCACTTGCCCATCACTGATGACTCAGGCTCTGCCTTGCAGAGTCACCCACCAGCGCGTTCGGTAGTGCAACTGGACGGGAAGGGCGTGCGTCAGGGCAACGAGGAGCTGGTCAGTGTCGTCCAGACGGAATGCCCCGGTGAGGCGTAGGTCGGCAATATCTGTGGCGCAGCCCAGGTGGCCATGCCGATGGCGGCCCAGTTCGTCCAGGAAGTCCGCGAGACGCATATTTCGCGCAACCATCAGGCCGTCCACCCACTTACCTGGCTCCAGGTCAGGCGGTGACGCCAGCGACGCTTGTTGGTGATCGACCAGGTAACTTTGCCCGGGACGCACCTCAATGGGCACGCCAGCGGCGGACACTGGTGAATGAATGATCACCTTGCCGGCCGTTACGCTGAGCCGGGTGTGGTTCGGTTCCTGAAGAAGGACATACCGGGCATCCACTCCCTCGAATAATCCATGAACACTTTGCACTCTTAACGGACGATCAAACGAGGCGGCTTGATCGATCCCGCCACAGGTCACGAGTATCTCGCCATGGGTCAGTTTGATCAGCCGCTGATGAGGGGTGTAATCCAGGTCTGCCGAACTGGCGGTATTGAGCTCGAGGCGGGTGCCGTCAGGCAGCTGGAAACCACGCCGTTCGCCAGTGGTGGTGGCGAAGTCGCAGGTCCATTGTTGCCAGTGGTATGCGTCCTTGGCCAACCAGGCTGTCGAACCCACCAGCAGCAAGCCCGAGAGCATCTTCAGGGCTTGCCGGCGGCCTACGCCCAAGGCACTGGCTGGCGAGGTATTCAAGTGGTCCGGGGCGCCTGGTATGGCGCGCGGATCGCTGTTCAGCTCGGCCTGCAGGGATTTGACACGCTGCCAGGCCAGTTCGTGTTCCCTGGCGCTCCGCGCGCCATACATCGCATTGCAGGCGCAGTCGGGAATTGCCAGCGTTGTTGCGCAAGCGCAGGAGCCAGTGGATAGCCTGTCTCACGACATGTTGATCAGGCATCTGTGCTGCCAACGGTGATGAAGACATGATGCGGCTGCCCGGATGTCACAATGATAATTAGTCGCATTGTCTTTCACCGGTAGCCAATTACGCAACTGATCGCCCCGCGTCTGTCGAATGACATCGATCAAACCTTCTTGGAACGGCTATTGCTCGGGGCTATTGAGATAACGCGTAATCACTTCCACCGCACGATTGAGGTGCTGTTCAAGCAAGCGCACTGCGCCCTCGACATCACGGTCCCCCACTGCGCGCAACAGCGCCCGATGGTCCTCCTGGGACAATTCACCCAGGTTCATCGCCTCCAGATTGAAGCGCAGGAAGCGTTCCTCTTCATTCAGCCCCTCCTCCACCAGCCGCAACAGCCTGCGGTTGGGCGCTTTACTGTAGAGCGCCATGTGGAAGAGGCGATTTAGACGACCGATCTCGGTAAAGTCGCGCTCTGTCTCGAGATCATCGATATGCCGCGCTGCCTGTTCAATGTCCTCGGCTGTAAGCAGGGGGATCGACAGACGCAGTGCCTGCGACTCCAGCAGAATGCGCAGTGCGTAGGTTTCCACCGCATCGCCTTGAACAAGCGGCGCAACAACGGCGCCTTTGTGTGCGATGACGCTCAGCAGCGACTGCGCCTCAAGCTGACGCAGTGCTTCGCGAACCGGCATGCGGCTGACCCCGAAGAAATCCGCGAGGTCTTGTTGACGCAACGCTGTGCCACACGGGATTCGGCCGTCGAGAATCGCCGAGCGCAAGGTCTCTTCAATCACTGCGCGGGCCATGTGTGCGGGGATTGGCGCGTTGATCTTGATACTGCCTAGAGGGTTGGGCTTTTGTGTCACAACGCACCCTGAATAAGTTTTAATGATATTGGATCCAAATTGACACTAGAGACTGTCGGACAAGATGTCAAACCGGCGGCCTCCCTGAAAGTTTAGCGCGCTATCAGTGATCTCATCGTGCCATTGTCTTTTGTCGGGCTAACCTGCACCATCAACCGAATTCCACCTGCCTGATCTGGATGCCTCGCATTGGCGGTACGTTTCGCGATCCCTCGGACTCTGCGCTGGCTAGGCTGCGCACTGCTGCTGGCCGGCGTCATGCTGGGCGGTCTGCATGCCGATTGGGATTTTTCCGCGATCAGCCGCAAGGCCACGGCCCTTTACGGACCGCTGGGCGCCGGGCAGCAGCGCATCGATGCCTGGCAGAATCTGCTGGCCACGCAGAAACAGGTCAGCGAGATGGAAAAGCTCAAAGTGGTTAACCTGTTTTTCAATAAACAGATGCGCTACGTCGAAGACATCGATCTATGGGGCGAAGTCGATTATTGGGAAACCCCCATCGAAGCGTTGTGGAAGGGCGCCGGCGACTGCGAAGACTATGCAATCGCCAAGTACTTCAGCCTGCGTCACCTTGGCGTTTCCAGTGACAAGCTGCGCATCACCTACGTCAAGGCACTGCGTCAGAACCGCGCGCACATGGTGCTGACTTACTATGCCACCCCCGATGCCATGCCGCTGGTGCTCGACAGCCTGATCGATCCGATCCAGCCGGCGTCGCAGCGAACCGATTTGCTGCCGGTCTACTCTTTCAATGCTGAAGGTCTGTATTTGCCGGGGGCCAAAGGCAACAAGAAGGTCGGTGACACCAAACGCCTGTCACGCTGGCAGGATGTGTTGAAGAAAATGCAGGCCGAAGGTTTCCCGGTCGAAACGATTAACTAGGAGCACGCGCTCAGATGTCTTTGTTCAAACAGCTGTTGATCGCTATCTGTCTGTTCCTGGTGATTGCCTTCACCGGCAGCTTCATGGTCAGTCTGGAGAGCTCGCGTACCCAGTACGTCAACCAGTTGCGCTCCCACGCTCAGGATGCCGCGACGGCGCTGGCGCTGTCGTTGACACCTAATATCGATGACCCGGCGATGGTCGAGTTGCTCGTCAGTTCGATTTTCGACAGCGGTTACTACGCGAGCATCCGCGTCGTCGATCTGAAGACCGATCAGACCATCGTCGAGCGTAACGGCATTCCGGCCGTCACCAATGTGCCGGACTGGTTCGTCAAACTGATTGGGCTGGAGCCCGCCGGTGGTGATGCCATCGTCAGCCGTGGCTGGGAGCAGGCCGCCAGGGTCGAGGTGGTCAGCCACCCGATGTTTGCCGTGGCCAAGTTGTGGCAGAGCGCGTTGGGCAGCCTTGGCTGGCTGCTGATCTGCGGCGCAGTGAGTGCGGTGCTCGGCGCGCTGCTGTTGCGCCGGCAGTTGAAGCCATTGGATTACATGGTCAAGCAGTCCCACGCCATTGCCCGTCGCGAATTCCTCAGCCTGCCGGAGCTGCCGCGCACCCCGGAACTGCGGCGCGTGGTGCAGGCGATGAACCAGATGGTCGAGAAGCTCAAGGCGCTGTTCCAGGAGCAGGCCGAGCGCAGTGAAAAACTGCGAATCGAATCGTACCAGGACAACCTCACGGGCTTGGCCAATCGGCGGTACTTCGAGATGCAATTGAATGCCCGGGTGAGCAATCCGGAGCAGGCCAGCTCGGGCTATCTGCTGCTGTTGCGGGTCAAGGATCTGGCCGGTCTCAACCAGCGTCTGGGTGGTCAGCGCACCGATGAACTGTTGAAAGCGGTCGGCGAACAACTGTCGCGCGAGTGCGCCAAGTACCCGGAAACGCAGAATCTCGTCACCCGTATTCGCGGCGGTGAATTCGCCGTGCTGGCGCCGGGGCTGGTCCGTGAAGAGGCGCTGCAACTGGCGCAAAACCTCGACGCCGCGCTCGGCAGTTTGCACGCCACGGGCGCGACGGATGTGGCGGCGGTGGCGTCGATTGGTCTGGCGCCGTTCGCTCATGGCGATTCGCCGCAAGCGGTCATCGGGTTAGCCGACCAGGCTCTGGCGCAGGCGGAAACCCAGGGTGAACCGAGCTGGGCCTGCCTGGATCACAGCGCCTCGTCCCGCGTCGCGGATGACCACCATGCCTGGCACAATCTGCTGGATCAGGCACTGACAAATCGAGGCCTGAAACTTTACTTTCAGCCGGTGGTGGCCACGCAGGACACGCAACTGGTGCTGCATTACAAAGTGCTCTCGCGCTTGCTCGATGATCAGGGCCAGACCATCCCGGCCGGGCGTTTCCTGCCGTGGCTGGAGCGTTTTGGCTGGACCGCGCGGCTGGATCGCCTGATGCTCGAACGCGTGCTCGAACAGATGAAAGAGCACGAGGATTCGCTGGCGCTGAACCTGTCTTCAGCGACCCTGGCCGATCCACAGGCGTTGAACAAAGTCTTCGAGATTTTGCGCGCGCATTCCAACCTCGGCGCGCGCCTGACCCTGGAAATCGGCGAGGAACAGTTGCCGGAGCAAGCAGTGCTGGAACAGCTGACCCGGCGCCTGCGCGAGCTCGGCTTCTCGCTGAGCCTGCAACGCTTCGGCGGACGTTTCAGCATGATCGGCAACCTGGCGCGGTTGGGGCTGGCGTACTTGAAGATCGATGGCAGCTACATTCGTGCGATCGATCAGGAGAGTGACAAGCGTTTGTTCATCGAGGCGATCCAGCGTGCGGCGCACAGCATCGATCTGCCGCTGATTGCCGAGCGGGTCGAGACGGAAGGGGAGTTGGCGGTGATTCGCGAGATGGGGTTGTATGGCGTTCAGGGGCAGCTGTTCGGTGAGCCCAAGCCATGGCAGTAAACACTTCAGAAGCACAAAAAATCGTCCGAAGGCTCGGGCCGCGATCGGACGATCTTTTGCTTTGGCAACGGTCCTAAATCAACCCCGTCTCTTCATCATCAATCAAGTGACTCAATCCACCCAACGCCTCACGCGCCTGGTTCCGGTCCATCAGCTTGGCCTGCGCCGCCGCCGGCAAGTCCGTCACCCGAATCACGCCTTTGCTGGTCAGCACCTGAATCAAGTCGTCGAGTACCCGGATCATTTCCAGGTCACTCTGCTTGAGCTGTTTGAGGCTGACTTCCATCACTTCGTTGGCGTACCACGCCTGGATCTCATGATGATCCGCGGGCAGCGTCTCCGTGGCTTCGGCGTAGGCCGCGGCTTCCACGCGAATCAACAGACCTTGCGCATCGCGTTGCACGTAAAACATTGAGCATCCCTCAGAAATGAACCAGCGTCATGCTGTCAGCAGCATAGCCAACTGCGCGCGAGTATGCGGTGCGGCGACGCAATCGTCACCGGTCCGGTGCCTGCAAACGTGACGGCCGCCCCATAAGGGCGGCCGTTTTGTTCACGCATCAGCTGTTGTTGTGGTCGACCTTGATGGTCGGATCGCTACCGGCAATCAGGTTGTGGATGTTGGCGCTCGACCAGTTGTTGCCTTCCAGTTTGATCGTCACATCCGGTGTCGCTGCTGCAGCGTCACCCGAGTTGAACTTGCCCGTCGAGCTGACTTGCAGCGACGACGTGCCGTCGACCGTGGTGATCTTCAGGAAGTTGTCGATGGTGCTGCCGGTTTCGCCCTGCAACAGATCACGCAAGTCGATGCGGTCGCCTTCACTGGCCTTGAAGTCCTTGATCACGTCGGTACCGGTGTCGCCTGCTTTCCAGACGAAGGTGTCGCCACCCAAACCGCCGATCAGGGTGTCGTTGCCTTTGCCCCCATCAGGATGTCATTGCCATCGCCACCGTCGAGCAGGTCGTTGCCGGTTCCGCCGAGCAGGATGTCGTTGCCATTGCCACCGTACAGTTTGTCGTCGCCGCCTTGGCCGAAGATGATGTCATCGCCGGTGCCGCCCAGCAGGGTATCTGCACCATCATGGGCACCGGACATGTCGAACGCCTTGTAGTTCTCGGTCACGAACTGGTGCACGTTGCTTGGGGTGACCTTGTTGGTTTCGACACCTGTTTCCTGGCCGACGAACGCTTGCAGCGCGGTGTAGCCCTCACCGGTAACGCCGTTGAAGCTCACCAGGTCGCCGAAGATGATGTCGTTGCCATCGCCGCCGTTGATGGTGTCGCTACCTGGCATTGTGGCCTCACTGTGGCCGAGGATCGCGTTAGCCAGGTCATCAGGGTTGATGTTGGCCAGCGGTTTGCCTTTGGTCGTGTTGTACGGAGCCAGGTCGTTTTCGGTAACTGAGTTGTTCAAGCCAATGGCCTGTACGGTGGAGTTGGCGGCTGCGAACAGTGCCAGTGCCAGTCCTGCGTTAATGGCGCTTGGGCGATCTACCCTGCCTTCGCCGTCGTTGTAAGACAGCTCGTAAGTCCCATCACCCTGCGCGTGAATCTTCAAGTCGCTGTCGACCTTCGAAGATGTCCAGTTGCCGAGAATGTCCTGGGTCCATTTGTAAACGTTGCCGCTGGCATCAACCAATGTCCGGAGTTTGCCGCCGATCATCGTGTTGAACGCGGTACCAGGCGTGTAATCACCGGCCTTCATCAGGCTGTCGAGATTGATGTCGGTGTTGGTGTTCGACCAGTGATAGTCGACGACCTTTGGATTGACCTGCTCAGACGACGTGTAGGCAGTTGGCTCACCGTCAGTAATGAAGTAAGTCAGGTTGGTCGCATTCGAGTTGCTCAGCGCCTCCTCGCTGTGGAACCAGTTGGCCGTGGTCTTGAACACGTCCTCGTAGTTGGTCCAGCCACCGGATTTCATGCTCTCGAGCACTGTTTTCAAGCTGTCCAGCGCGCCCTTGCTCGACAAGTCGACCGAGATCGATTTGTTCACCTGCGTATCGAAGTCAACCAGGAACACTTTCACGGTTCCAGGGTTTGCACCTTGGGATGTGGCGCTCGCGATCAGCGAGGTAAACACCGCAATCAGGGAGTTCTTGGCCGACGTCACGGAGGCGGAGCTCATACTGCCCGAACTGTCGACCATGAAGGCGATGTTGTAGTTCTGGCCCGGTGTCGTCGTCAGCCCGGCGATGTCCGCCACGATGATGTCGTTGCCGAAGGTGCCGTCCTGAACGTCGTCGCCCGCAGTCAGCGTGATCGGGTTGTACGTCGCCGGGTAAATGGTGACCGGAATCGTCGCCGTACTCGAAGCCGAACCACCCAGTTGCTCGGTAGAAGTCGAGGTCACGGTCAGGTCGAACTTGCCGTTGTAGTAAGCAGGTGGCGTCAGGGTCAGGTTGGCCAGGTTCCAGCCAGTCACTATCGCCTTGCCATCGGTGCCCACGGTCCAGGTGTGGCCCGCGTCGTCGCTCAGCACCATACCTTTCGGGAAGCCGCTGATGGTCACGCTGAGGCTTTCCGAGCCGTCGGTATCGGTCAGTGCGGTGGTGATTTTGGACAGGTGTACGCTGCCGTTTTCCGCACCTTCGTTGAGCTTGTAGCCGTCGTAATAACCTTCGCCGTTGGTGCCGTGCAGATCGGAGACGGTCACGCCCGAGTTCACCAGATCCTGCACGCCGGTGTAGATCGGCACGCCGGCGCTGCTCAGGTCGATCGGCGTGCTGCCGTTGACCGACAGGTTCACATCGTAGCTGCCCGGGCCGCTCTGGTTGTGGTGGTAGATGTCCAGTGTGTAGTAGCCGCTGGTGGTCGGCTTGAAGCCTGCGCCGGAGATGGCTCCACCTTTACCCCACAGCGCGCTGGCTACATCCTTGCCGCCAATGGTTACCAGCAGACTGTCGTCCGCGCTGCCGCTGAAGGTGTAAGTCTTGCCAGCTTCCAGGTAGATCAGGCCAGACGTTTTCGATGCGGTACCCGCAACGACATCGCCGCTGGACTGCACGTTGGTCGAGGTACTGGTGCTGTTCGGATTTTTCGCCGCATCGATCACCGACTTCAGGGTGGCGGTTGCCGCGCCACTGCCGACGCTACCGTCATAACCTGCGCTCAGGCCGGACAGGTTGGTCCAGACTTCCTTGAGCAGGCCGGTCGAGGTGACGGCGTTGCTGTCCACAGTCAGCGTCGGTCTGTCAGCTACCGGGGTAATGTCGACTTTGAGTGTCGCTTCATTGCCCTGGTTGGAACCGTCGGTAGGCTTGAACTTGATCTGCGCGTAGTCAGCGGCCTTGTTGCCAATGCCAGTACCGCCATAACCGTCAGCACCGGACTCGTTGCCCACTGGTACAAACTTCAATTTGCCGCCGGCGATATCCGCCTGGCTGATGACCTGGCCCGCCGCGACTTTCACCCAGCCAGCCGCACCGTTGAACATCAGGTCACCACGACCGGCGATGTCCGTGATGGTGATGCTCAGAGGGCTGTCGTTATCGACGTCGGTGGTTTGGAAATTGGCCCACGTCAGCACCAGGTCAGTGTCTTCAAGGCCGGTAACACCGCCGCTTACAGCAACAGGTGTATGGTCGTTGTCGACGATAGTGGTGGTGACGCTGTTTTTCGCAGGGTCGATCGCGATGTTCTCGAAATTACCGCCAGCGACGCTGTCGATGGTGATCACGAAGTTCTCGGAACCTTCCACCAGTTTGTCGTTGATGGTCGAGATGTCGAAACCAACGCCATTGCTGTTGGCCGGGATCTTGACCGTGGTCACACCCTGGAAGTCCACGCCATTGGCAGCTGTGCCGCTGTATTTCAGAGTGACAGTGACTTCGCCGTGGGAGGTGTTGCTCAGGTTCAGCGTGTAGTGCGCTGTCTGGCCTTCAACAACGGAAGCGTCGCCAGTGATGCCCACGGTCACTTTGTCGCCTTGGCCTGCAGGCTCGTCGGTGATGGTGGTGGTCAACGGTGTCTTGTCGAGGGTCAGCTGTTCAAACTTCACGCTGCCGCCGGAGACGGATTCGAGCTTGTTCACCAGCGAAGTCTGGCCGCCGGTGTAGACGTCATCCGCGATCGGCACTAACAACGTACCGGAGCTGCCGTTGGCGGCGATGTTGACGATCTTGCCATCGCTCAGGGTGAAGCTCATCGCCTCGTGATTGTTGATCGGCAGGCCATTGATGT
>NZ_JAEKEG010000084.1 GCF_016651255.1 Pseudomonas sp. TH10 | reverse complement strand
CAACTGCGCAAATAGCCGCTCCGTTTGTTACCCAGACACCGGTGGTCATGGACTGCAAGCTCGACAAGATTTTCTACGGCAATTTCATGGCGGTGCGTGACAGCCATGTGCCAATTGAAAAAACAAGATCACCGGCTTCATCGGTCCTTCCGGCTGCGGTAAAAGCACCGTGCTGCGTAGCCCTCAACCGGATGAACGACCTGGTGAAAGGGTTCCGCTTCGAGGGCCATGTGCATTTTCTCGGGCAGGACGTTTATGGCAAGGGCGTTGATCCAGTCGTCGTGCGCCGCTATATCGGCATGGTGTTTCAGCAGCCGAATCCGTTCTCCATGAGCATCTTCGACAATGTTGCCTTCGGCCTGCGCCTGAATCGCTATAAAGGTGACCTGGGCGACCGTGTCAAGCATGCGCTGCAGGGCGCCGCGTTGTGGGATGAGGTCAAGGACAAGCTCAAGGTCAGCGGCCTGTCACTCTCTGGCGGTCAGCAGCAACGGCTGTGCATCGCCCGCGCCATTGCCACCGAGCCGGAAGTGCTGTTGCTGGATGAGCCCTGTTCAGCGCTTGATCCGATCGCCACTCGCCGTGTTGAAGAGTTGATGGTCGAGTTGAAGAAGGATTACACCATCGCCCTGGTGACCCACAACATGCAGCAGGCCATACGCGTGGCTGATACGACTGCCTTTTTCTCGGTGGATATTTCCCAGGGAACGCGCACCGGCTATCTGGTTGAAATGGGCCCGACCACCCAGATTTTCGGCAGTCCGCGCGAACAAATGACTGAGGATTACATCAGCGGCAAATTCAGCTAGGCAGCACACATCCGCTCAAGGCCGCAAGCCTCTCCAGCGCAGAGAGAGCGCCTTTGGCTGGGATCGGGTCGTTTTACTTTCTTATCTACCGTTTCGCAGGATCGCCAATGTCTGCAATGCGTCGTCTTGATTTACCCGCGATTGAACGCGCACTACGTAAGGTGCAGGGCCGTTTTTCCGAGCTCAGCCGGCACTTTACCGAGCAGCGTGATCCCTTGACCGACGAGGTGTTGCAGAATGTGCTCGAAGGCTATGCGCTGATCGATGACTATGTCGCACGCGGCGTGGACCTGTTCGACCTGCAGCAACTGAACCTGATGCTGGAGATCAATGCCACCGTTTTGTGCGGCCGAAACCCGGCGCGCCGGCATGAATACGCTCAGCACCTTGCCGCGACCGAGGAACACTTCTTCAACAACGTTGAGGGGGGATAAAGGATTTGTACAACTGGTATTGCGCCTATCGCAGTGAGTCCGTGTGGAAGCGCGCGGCCGGTGTGTATGTCCGAATCCTCAGCAAGCCGCAATTGTTCATTGAAGGTAACAACCGCAGCGGGTCGCTTATCGTCAGCTATTTGCTCATGCGTGCAGGTTTGCCGCCGTTCGTGCTGACACTGGAAAACGCCGAGGGCTACTTCAACCCGTCATCGGTCATACGCAACTCTGCCAAGCATGGAGTCAAGGCGTTGTACGAATTGCCCAAGATCAAGAAAAAGTATGCAGCCTTCCTGGAAGAACAGGCGCCTGATCCAATGAAATTTTTTCTTGAAGACAAGCCCATGCCTCTCTACCAGGAGGGTCATTGATGAGCTGGAATCCACTGCTCGCTACTGAATTCCGAGCTTCCGGCAGCCGGGTATGGCAAGTCATCCGGCGTGCCATCCCGTGGCAGTTGTTCAGGCGTCAGCGCATACGAATTTCGTTCGATATCGATGACACCCTGGCCTGCCAACTTCACCATTGCGCGGTCGAGGCCAGCCGGCTACCTGCCTGCGTTCATCGTTGGCTGGGTGAACCGTTGCGTATCGGAACACGCTCCCTGACCCGGGAATTACGTCGCCAGGGCTGCAGTATATGGGTCTACACCTCGTCCGGTCGTACTCCGTCCTACATCAGGCGTTGGCTATTGCTGTACGGCATCCGCGTCGACGGCGTGGTCAACAGTGTGCTGCATAATCGCGCTCTGACAGCGCATGGCCTATCGAACGCCCCTTCGAAATTTCCGCCGGCATTCGATATCGACTTGCATGTCGATGATTCCGAGGGCGTGCGTATCGAAGGGCATGATCACGGTTTTCGCGTTGTTGTCGTGCATCCGCAGGATGAGAGCTGGGCGCAGAAAGTCCTGGATGCTGTCGCTGTAGTCCAAGCGCAGCTCGCTAGGCAGCAACCGCTCAGGCATAAGGAACCAGCGCAACAACCCTCGCAAGCTTATTCCTCCTGACGTCATCTCTGGGCATGAAGAGGGCCGGCTGGCCACCTTTTAAAGACAGGGTCATTGAGCCTTTTCGGCTCGCACCTTGCAGCTGCGCGTGACGGCTTACCTGCCATGATCGTGCGCGTTGTTGCTGAGTGCGCACACCAAAGCAAGCGATACTGCTGGCTACCGTCAGTCCTGACTCTGCTCCTTTTCCAAGCCCTTCGAATTTTTCCTGAGCCCCGAAGGTTCATGAGGAAAAGACAAATTTGCAAGAGGATTAATGCATACGCCCCTGCATAGACTCCCCAAACGACCCACAGCACGTTGCTCAAACTGAAGCATACAAAGCCGGTCATTCGTCGTCCTGGTCGCTGAGATCCAATTAACCAGGCAGCGAGAACGGTTACAGCCATCGCTGGCCATTGAACCCAATCCAGATAAGCCAAATTTCCTCCCGACACGTTTCGATGCGCTGAATCGCTAAGCACTGCGTCATTTAATCGGGGCTTTGATGGTTAGTTACGGCTTCCGATTTCCCCAGTACGTGCACTCCTGTCGCTTATTTCATTAGGTGCCACGTGGTGCTAAGGGTTCCTTCATCCAAGCTGCTCCTGTGGATTGTTCACGGTTATGCGGGGTCTACATTCCGGACCGAGACGGTGGCTTGAAGGAATTAATCAGTGAGCAAAAACATCAGCGCGCATGATTTGAGAATCGAACTTCTGGGCGGGAACGAAGCCGGGCTATTCAAATGGCTGCTCGCCAGTTTCCTGATGGGTAAAAGAATTCAAGGGGCAATCGCCGCCAAGGCTTACCAGGTCATCATCGAGCAACATCAGCTGGATACGCCGCAAAAGCTGGCGCACTGCACTCACCGTCAACTGGTCGTGATGTTAGGTCAGGCTCATTACGTGCGCTACGACGAAACCACAGCATCCCGGTTGCTCGCGTTGGCCACCAAACTCAACGATGAGTACGAGGGCAAGGTGAGCAACATAGCCAAAGCGAGCGCTGATTTTCAGGCTTTCGAAAAACGCTTGTCTGAATTTGAAGGTATTGGGCCGAAGACTATCGAGATTTTTATGAGGGAAGCATCAGCGGTGCTGTTTCGATCACCTTCCTGATCCCTACGCCGGTCATCCATATCATTGACGGCTTAAGCGTCCTCAGCAGAAAGCTTCGGGCTGTTCGTGACGGGTTTGCAGACTGTTAACGCTGTACAGCCCAATAACGCTGTACAGCTCCTTGCGAGCCCTGTACCGGATCCTGGTCGGGAAACGGCAGCGTTTCGATGCTCGCCAGCTGTGCCCTCGTGGGTGACTCGCGACAGATATCCGCATGCTGCCCCTGCGGATAAGCACCTACGACCAGGAAGTCTTCGCTTGATTCCAAATTGCAGTGGCCGGTACCAGCGGGCAGTAGCAATACGTCTCCTGAACTGACCTCCAATACATGGCCATCGGGGCCGCCCAGCATCAGCCGGGCCTTGCCGCAGGCGATGCCAAGCACTTCATGAGCTTCGGCATGGTAGTGGTGATAACTGTAAATGCCGTAGCGCCACTGTGGCGGCCAGCCATTGGCGCTGAAGACTTTCTCGAACACTGCTGCCGGGTCGCTGTCCTGCACGGGCATGGCTTGGGGGTAAACGAGTACCGGCAAACGAGGGTTGTTGGGAACCCATCCGTTGCGTTCAAACATGAATTTTTCTACGACAGCTGTCATGGCTTGCGGCTTGCTCATTGGAAGATCCTCGAGTTCAACTACCAACACTCCTTGGCAGGGTCGAAAGGTTTGATACGCGTCCCTTGGACCTTCCGACGTTCGATCTGCCTAAGACGATGGTGGTGATGCGTTTGCACTCATTCATGCTTCAGAAATCGCCCGAGATGATCGGGAGAAGGCGATTGGCAGGAATCATATTTGCCAAATAGCCGGTAACGGTTGAGGGCGATCCTGTTGTACATCCAGTCGCGGAACGGGCCAGGGATGATTCGGGCGACTCTCAGCCAGCGCCATGGTGCAGGTAAGCGATCAAAAATTCTGAACATCGCATCAGAGCGGACGTGGAATTGGTGATCAGCGATTAATACGATTGTGTTGAACTCATGCCGTGGTAGGCCGGCCCACTCGAGCAAGGCCTGACCCTCAGGAGATTGCACGGTCGCAAGCTTGATCCGATGTGCCCGGTCATGTCGGATGATGAATTTCGCCCACCCATTGCAGAGTTTGCAGGTGCCATCGAATAGAGCGACTGCTTCGCCTGATGGCACTAGCCGTCCACTTCCTGAGGGATGGGAAACCATGCCGCCGGCACCCCCGACCAATGCTGTCTGGGTCATACGTTTCTCCTGGATGTAGAGCTGGGAGCCCGCATAAGCAACAGAGGTTCAAACTAAACCGGATCCCGCATGGGCCTCTCTCGTGTGCCAATGTGTGCCAGGCAGATCATTCGCGCCGAATAATCGCTTGGCCATCCACCATCTTCGAGTCTTGGCTGACGTGATTTTGGTGTGCGTACAAGAAGAGGTCGATCCAGGGCCCTTTTTGTAATCGATTTTAGTCAGCATGAGGGTGGTTCCGAAGCTTTATTCAGTTTGTAGGGGCGGCGTCTTCTACCCGGCTCTTTGCCAAGATATGTGAACTTTAGTCATGCGCAAATTTCCATTGTCTGCGAGTGAAGCCATCTAGCCATCAGCCCGATAATCGGCTGCCGCAACCTCAAGCCAGGACGTTGAATGTGAAGACCTTGACCTCCAAGACCTCCCTGCGCCGCGCCGTTACCGGCCCGATGCTTTTTCTGTTTATTCTCGGTGATGTTCTCGGCGCGGGCGTTTATGCTCTTGCCGGGACAATTGCGGGGAGGTGGGTGGCGCAATATGGGTGCCCCTGCTCATAGCACTGTTTTTCGCGATGCTTACTGCCGGTTCCTATGCAGAGTTGGTGACAAAATATCCCCACGCGGGCGCCGCTTCGGTTTTCGCTGAGAAAGCGTTCCGGTCACCGCTCATTTCTTTTCTCGTTGGCTTTTTGCATGCTATCTGCAGCTGTCACGAGCGCAGCGGGCTTATCGCTTGCATTTGCTGGAGATTACCTCGCGGCGTTCATCAGCGTATCGCCTCACATTGCGGCGTTACTTTTCCTTCTGGTAATCGCGCTGCTCAATGCAAGGGGAATTAAAGAGTCCTTGGGAGCCAATCTGGTAATGACAGTGATTGAGCTATCGGGTCTTATTTTGGTCGTTGTGGCCGCTGCTTGGTATTTCCGAACAGGCGAAGCGGATTTGGGTCGCAGCCTGGAGTTCAAGCCAGGAATTAGCCCAGTGTTAGCTGTTTTGGGTGCGGCATTGCTCGCCTTCTATTCCTTTGTCGGATTCGAAACGTCCGCCAATCTCGCAGAAGAAATTCGCGACGTTCGAAAAGTTTACCCTCGCGCATTGTTTGCCGCATTGCTAACCGCCGGCGTCGTATACATGGCCGTCGGAATCGCTGCATCTTCCGTACTGCCCATGGAAAAACTGGTTGCAACCTCAGCTCCTCTTCTGGAAGTGGTTCGGGCGTCAGGTCTACATATTTCGCCTCGCGTCTTCGCCTTCATTGCATTGATCGCGGTAGCCAATGGTGCGCTCCTAACCATGATCATGGCCAGCCGTCTTGCTTACGGCATGGCCTGTCTTGGGCTCTTGCCCGGGGCGCTGAGTAGAGTGCTGCCTCAGAGGCGCACCCTTGGATAGCGATCATCGCTACCACCCTTGTAGCAATCGCACTGACGCTGACAGGAACTTTAGCCACGTTGGCTGAAACCGTCGTGCTGCTCCTACTGTTCGTGTTTCTCAGCACTAATTTGTCCGTGTTAATCCTACGCCGTGATGTGGTTGCGGAAGATCACTTTAGTGTGCCGACGTGGATTCCTGTACTCGCTATCGTTTCGTGCTTGGTATTGCTCAGTCAGCAAAGTTTGGAAACCTGGATGCGTGGAGGGGCCTTGATCGCGATTGGCATTCTGCTTTTCGCCTGTACAAAAGTCGCGTTACCCGCGTCAGCAGAGCCAGGCTAGTGTTGTAAGCGCATTCCGCTGTCGGTGGAGTAGGTCATCTCAGCGACAGCGGAACGCAATTGTAATCAGGTGCATCCACTGCTTCGGCTCGTCGGTTGTCAGCAGCTGCAACAACTCGTCGCGCAGGCGGCAACTTTTCCGCCTCCGCCGAGCGGAGAGCGCCCCAATTCAAGCCGCGTGCCCACTCATGGCTCACGGACGGGAAGCCACCTCGTCAAGGTGCTGCAGCAGTGCAAGAGGATCCTCGTAGACTCGGAGTGCACCTGCGCGTTCAAGCTCTCCTGTGTCGTAACCTCCGCAAAGCAGCCCTATACCCGTAGCCTTACAGCGTCGTGCGGCAAGCATGTCCCAGATGGCGTCGCCGATCACCAAGCATTCTTCGATGGGGACATCGAGTTTGCTTGCACCGGCGAGGAACAGGTCTGGATCGGGCTTGCCATACTTGACGTCATTACGGGTGATGAGATTGACCTGCGCGATATCGAGGCCGAGTGCCTTGAGATTAATTGCTGCAGTATCCATCCCTGCGCTTGTAGCAATGCACCACTTGAAATGAAGTAACGACCGTCAGGTGTCACTGGATGCATTCGTCACCTCCGATCTTTCAAGGGCGCTTGTCCAGAGAACTCACGAAGGACGACTACCTCATTTTTCGGGTAAGACGGCGATTTGCTTGTTTGACCCCAAGCAGTATTCCCAGAATTAGCGCTGCGCCCGCCGCTAAGACTATGGGATATGGATGTTTACCTGACATCCGGACGCCCGCGATTCCTCGTTGATCGCTTGCAGGAGTAAGCGGATTTCCTGAAGACGATGGATCAAGGCTGAATGAATTGTCAGTGGAGTCCATTCCTGCTTTGTATGGCATTTCGTTTAACGGCAAACGCGCACCGTCCGCGAGGATCAAGGTGAGATCCTCGATAGTGCCAGCGAGTCGATTGGGAAATACCGGCTCACCCGTGGGATCAAGCTCATCGTAATAGAACTGCTGTCCTTCCAGCCAACCTATGGCTGTCATCAACTCGGGGCCAAGGTAAAATTTCCCGTCGAGGAAGAAGCCTGGGAAATGTCGTGTGCGTTCGAGACTGTCTACGATGTAGCGCTCGCCCGCCTTCATACCGGTTGCAGGGTCAATCATGATGAAGTCCTCAGATTCGCTGGTGTTGCGATAGAGGATGCGGCTTGGCGCAACGTTCCATCGAGATGACTGAAAGGCAGAATCGCGCGATGGCGACGGTCGGTAGGACGATAAATCGAACACTCGAAATTCAAACTCTATCCAAACTATATACCTTCACCATTGAGGGTACTGAGAGGTGTGTATGAATAGCGATCCAAAGCTTCAAGGCGGTTTGGGAGAGGATGACCCAATGCTCACGTCACCTGATCCACTGAGCCCTGGACGCACCGAAGTTGATCCGATGAAAGAGCGAGGAATTGACGAACTCCCAGATAACGAAGGTGAGCGTCCGCCTGATGATGTTGATGATGACGTCGGGCTAGATCCTGAGCGTGTGCGGGAGGAGACGGATAATGCGGTGATGGACAATCAGCAGGATCCTCGCTGACTGTGTATGCGCAATACAGCTGTCCACTCGTGAATACAGCTATTCAGGGAAAGCCCGGCCCGTCAGAGCTACGTGAGAGCCACGTACTGAACCGATTCGCAGCTGATCCCTTTTTCTACACAAAAAAAGGCCCGCGATGGGGGAGCGGGCCAGGAATCACTAAAGGAGCTGGTACGACTGTACGCCTGCAGATGTGAAATTATCGTGATGGGTGCATCACCGCTTCTTCAGTAGAAAAATCAGTTAGCGTTAACTGAGATTTCGTTTGTAAGCGACCAGAAAAATGGTCTTCCAGTTTTGGGAGAGCCATTTCCGTATTGGGCCATTCGGTCGTGAAACTCAGATCTTCTGCAGGCGGGGAAAGCTTTTGATGCAGGTAATCGATCTGCCTCCCTATAAAGTAAGCGCAGCAAGCTGCGGTAGATATCACTACCGCAACTCTGAGCATGGCAACCGCCTTCTGGGCTGACATTGCAAATCCTTATCTGGCGTGTGGGTTCTATTATAGTGCCTCCAGGCGAAGCGAGGAACAAAATCCAAGAAGGTCGGGGGACTGCGATTGAATTATCTGCAGGATGGCGTCCGGGATTCTTGAGCTTTATTACATGCTGAATGGGGATGGCTCGCTGATCATTAAGGTCATGGAACCTTCATCCGGCGCTGATGAGCGGTTGGTGATGGCGTGCCTACGACCTCACTTGCTTCTAGCGGAGCGATGGCCAGTCTTACTTATAGGGGGGTGCCGAGAATCAGGGCGTGGACTATCCAGCCGAAGTGCTGCGGATCAGGGTGTGCAGTGCCGAACAGGTCGCGCAATTGCGGGACCGGATCAGAAGTGTTGATGTATCGCTCGGGAACTGGAACCCTCTCCCGGCATATTAGGCTATCGTGCACGTGCGACAACAGTTACACAGGATTGCGGGAAGCACCACTCCATTCAGGGACTACAGGGATTTATCGAATGAACACCACGGATCAAGTACAGGATCAGAGTAAATACAGCGCAAAATGGCAAGAGCGTTTTGCTTTCTTTGACGCCCATGGGGCTCCCAATGCACCCGGCTACAAGCCGGCCCTCAAGCAGCTTCCATTTAAAAGGAAGATCACCGTCAATGCCAACATCATCGCGTTCTTTTTCGGCCCCATCTACCTGTTTTTCCTGGGACTGTGGAAGAAGAACCTGACACTGATTGCGCTAATCGTGGCGCTGACTTTCGTGCTGGATCTGGTCTATGAGCTGATTGATTTCAGGTATGCCAATAACGTCAACTTTGCTGTGGGTTTCGCGTTTAATCTGCTTTACGCACTGTCCACTAACTACGCGTACTACCTCAAGGAGCAGAAGGGCGAGCAGGGCTGGAATCCGTTTAAAGGGATGCGCATGTAACCCAGCTTAAACGCCCGGGAAGCGCGGCTCAGCCACCAGTAGCAACGGCTGCCGCACCGGACTTTGCGGGTGCGGCGGCTCTTGCAGGCCCACCCGTTAAAAACCGGCCATGTCCAGCACGTTGAACCAGCTGGACAAGGTGCGCAGGTCCCACGGCATCCGTGCCACTGCCCGCTGAATCTGGTGAAAGTCTCACACTTGAGGAGACCGAGGAACTACACCGCGATTACCTCGGCTCTGGCACCCTGAGTGCCCGCGACACGTTTTACGCCAAGCGCACCGCTTTGTTCATAAAACTCGAAAAACAGTTGGGGAACGTTGCCGCGTATGGCTCAGGGTCACATAGCGAGGGAAAGATCAAGCAGGCATTGGCTATCTCGACCCGCAGCTACCTTCATACAGGCGAGATCGCCGGCTATGCCGACAAAGTGTCTGGCGTTGCCAGAGCGTCGACTCTCTCTCGCCTGCTGCGTAGGCAGCCATGTCAGCACACCTATGAAATAGGCATACGGATCATGCCCATTCATGCGTGCTTAGATATCCAGGCAAATTTTGCCGAAATGCTGGTTGGTTTCCTGATACTTGAACGCTTCGACAATCTCGCTCAAAGGGAAATGACGATCAATAATCGGGCGCATGCCATTAGCATTGATGGCTCGGATCATGTCTTGCTGCTGGCTGCGGCTACCCACCAATACACCCTGCAGACGTACTTGCCTGATCAGTGCCGGTACAAAATTCATTGCACCGCTTACGCCACTCAATATCCCGATGATGGAGATGTGACCAGCAACCCGAATTGCAGTCATCGATTGCTCAAGCGTCGCAGGGCCGCCGACTTCGATGATGTGGTCAACACCGCGGCCACCCGTTAGAGCGCGTGCAGTTTCGCCCCAGTTAAGGTCTTTGCGGTAATTGATCACATGATCAGCACCTAGCGCTTTCAGACGTTCAAGTTTTTCGTCGCTTGAAGAGGTAGCAATGACGGTAGCCCCGGCCATTTTAGCGAACTGCAGGGCGAAAATTGAAACGCCACCAGTGCCTTGGACCAGCACGGTGTCGCCCGGCTTGAGTGAGTCATCGGCCATCAGGGCGCGCCATGCAGTAAGGCCGGCGGTGGTAAGCGTCGACGCTTCAGCATGGGTGTAGCCAGTAGGCGCGAGGGTGAAAGATGTGGCTTTGGCCGTCACTTGCTCACGAGCGTAGCCGTCAATGCCATCACCTGGCACGCTAACAAAGCCTTCGACCAGGGGCGCACCGTTGATCCACTCCGGGAAGAAGGTGCTGACGACCGAGTCACCCACCTTGAATTCGGTGACATCCGGGCCGATAGCAATGACTTCACCGGCACCATCGGCCATGGGGATGCGTTTTTCGCTGGGGCCCCACATACCGCTGACCACCGCGAAGTCGTGGTAGTTGAGCGAGTTGGCGTGGAGGCGTACGGTGATTTCGCCACGAGCTGCGGCTCGGACTTCGCTGCTGCCAACCACAACCTTTTCATAGCCGCCACCGGGTTGGACGAAGATAGTTTTGCTGCTCATAGGGGTTTCCTTTTAATTTCCAATTACGCGAAATAACGAAATCAAGATTTAAACATTGCAACTCGATAACCAGCCTAGCCGCAAAGTCATCAATCGCCTGCTGATTGCGCCTTCTTCTCGCCATGTGTTGAAAAATTCCGCGTAGAATTCGCGTCCATCTTCGGACCCCAATCCAGCGATACAAGCTTCGCTGCCGCTGAGAGCTGGGATCGCGAGCGTTGAGGGGCTCTCGGATCGAATTCGAAGTGGGGATGTGACGTCTATGCAGGTTCCCCAATGACGCCAGTCAGTAGCAATCCTAGTAACATTTGTCGAGCTAAGTACCACTCCTTTGAGATGCCCTATGAACTCTGAGTTAACTGAAGAAGAAATGCGTCGTGCCCTGTTCGGTACGGATGAGCCCGAAGTGCAGGTTTCTGCTCCTCCGGTGCAGGAGCCTGCGCCCGAGGTTTTACTTCCCAAGCCGGTTGAAGCTCCCATAGTTAAGAAAGCAGTAGCGAAAGCATTTACGCCTAGGCTTAGAGTCACGCTTCGGGTTGGCAACGAATTTGAGGGGAAGATGCACGAGTTAATTCACGAGGCCGACACGTTGAGCTCGTTGCTTGCCGAGCAAGAAGCCGTGAAGGCTGCCAGGAAGAAGTACAAGTATGTGGAAGTAGTATCGGTCAAGTCGATGTAGAGGCGCTCCTGGCTTCCTTGGTTAGGCGGCTAATCGTGCGTGCGTCAGGATCATCGAGTTTCGCGTAGGCGTAGGCGTAGGCGTAGGTGTAGCGTAGGGCGTAGGGCGTATAGCGCGCTATGTTGCCCCCCAGATGGGTGGCGGATAACGCGATACGCTTTAGATGGCAAACACAGGGACTAGGCCAGCTCCAGCCGCCCGGACTCCATGGTTTCCACAAGACTGTGCAACCAATCTTCCAGCGTTGGAGCAACCACTTCGCGTAGTGGCTCGTCGTGCCAGAAGTCGATGATCTCACCTGGTTTTTCAGACACTATATTGATGCAGAGATGATCGCCGCCAAAGCTCTGCGTAAATGGTACCCACTGCCGTTTCCACCATTCTGGGTCTTCGAAGTCAGAACCTATCATTGCGTCTAGCTCCAGCTTGCTGCTCAGGCTGTCTCTGACAGAGATGAACATGTGATTGGTAAATAGCGCTTCCTCGGTACTCCCATCCTTCCATAACCAGAGCGCCCGGAGGTCTGCTGGGAGTGTGATGCCAGTTCGGCGCTCGTAATCATCCAATGCAGCAACTGACACGCCAGTCGCAAGTGTTGCGTAATAGGCTGGGCGGTGCTGTTGCAACCACCCGTCCAGGCGCGTGATGAGATCCTGCATGTAAAAGACTCCTGTGACTGCTCGGTAGGCCATTATGGATCTCATTCCATGATGGGATAGGACTTCGTATCATGACGTCAGGTTCGTTTTTCAACTTTTCTTTCACTAAAGATTCCCGCAGCGCAGATAGCCTCAAACAAGCATCAGTCTGGTCTTGACCCTGGCGGTGACTAGCGCGGCGTCTACACCTGGCGGCATCAGGTACGGCCAAGTGCCGTCTTCCAGCGGTAGCGACAAGTGATCCAGCACGAACGGAATCGCCACTGACGGCTGCAGTGGGGCGTTACCCAGCGCCTGGCTGTTACGCCAGGCCGACCAGTAGGCGACGGCGCTGAGATAGCTGCGCATCGCATTCGCCGCGATGCTGGCAGTGATAAAAGCTGCTGCCGCTTCCTGGGTGTTGAGCCCGAGGAGATGCGGGTCCAGCGGGTCTTCATCGACCAAGAGCAACTGTTCTGTATTCCTACTATGTTCAACGGAACATAATTCCAGTATTAAGAATATGACGTCGGATAACATTCTATTATCAGACCTAATATAGCCAGCGATGAACCCGCCTGGGTTCTGATTGCCGGGTCAAGCTGGTGGAGGATTTTCGTTTAGGCTCCTTCGTTAGCCACAACCCATTTTAGTGCTCGGTTGGCAAAATTTACTTCTCGAGGGCAACTGCCAGTCTGAAACTCGGAAAGTTGCCTGCAATGGAGGTTGGCAATTTCACGGCGGCAAGGCAATGGCACTTCCGGGCTAGCAGGTTTGCGTTTTCTGCAAAACGTCGTCAATCGCAGCCGCCACGCTATCACCAGACGGGGCGGTCAAAAATAATAAAGCGCCTGCACGGTGGCCGTTGCTTGCTGGCGCTTTCTTCCATTGCCAAAAGGCCGGTCATCGGCATCACCGGTAAACCAGTCGTAGCGGATTTCGGGTCGCAGCGACAGATTACGCGTGGCTTCATAGCGCAGGCCCAGGGTAATACCATCAAATGCGCCGTGTGCCACGGATACCGGGAACAGCGCAAAACCCTGTGGATCGCTGAAGTGTTCCGCCCGGGCAGAAAAAGCCAGGTCCTGGCGATACTGATAAGTCAGCGAACTGTTGACGCCCCACCAATGCGCACCGGAAAACCCGGGGCCTGTGACTATATCGAAAGTACCCGGCTTGCCGTCGCCGTCCTGGCGCCCGTAGAGAACTTCGGCACCGATGGACCACTGTTTGTCCAGGGCAAACCAGCCGTTCAATGAGTGCTGTTGCTTGAATTGGCCACTCGACGAAATCAAGCGCGAGGTGGGTGCCTGAATATCATCGGTAGCCTTGTTCTGCTCATCACCGGCGATGAATTCGTAGTCGATCCAGGCTTGCATATCGGCGCTGCGCCAGCGCAAGGCGCCCAGTACCGATTTGCGATCGTTGTTATCACGCAGGTTATTCCAGCCCTGTACGATCCCCAGTTCGCCGCCCATTACACTGGAATCGGTAGCCAGTATTCGTGTACCCACGACGACCCCAACTAACGGTCCCTGGCTCGGTCACGAATGCATAGGTCTTGGTCGCGAATGCGTTGCGCGCAACCCGGATATTCGGCGGAATTTCATAGCCGATCCCAGGGCCGAAAATTCCCGCCATGACGCTGATGCCGGTGCCATACGGAAGGTACGCCGTCGCGAACAGATCCGGGAATGCATAGAACTTTTGCCGGCGTCGCTTGGCGCTCTCCGCATCTGAAGCGCCTGGTTCATTGATGCCCCAATGCTCGTCCCAGCCTGCGGTGCGGGCGAACTGGCCGTCACGGCCGTATAACAATCCCAGGCTAAAGCCGAATGAGTAATCCGTCGCCTGTGGCCCGGGCAGGGGTGTGGCGCGTGGCAAGTAACGGCTGGCGAGTGGCTTTTCGATAAACAAGTTGAAAAAAGCCAGTTCGAATTTTTCATCGGCGTACCCGGCCACTGGCAAGTTAGTCAGGCCGCCGCTGCGCTCCGTTCGGGTGGATGTATTGTTGCGCGAATACCCTGCGTCGATTACGCCATGGATGTTGATGCCGGTTTCTTTTTCCAATGCAGGGAACAACCAGTTAGCCATGTCACCTTCACCAGGTTGGGAGGAGGCGGCAGCACACAGCGTGCACGATAACATCGCGCACAAAGAGGCGAGGGATTTGAGCATCGGGCACGGACCTTATTGTTGTTATTTTTTTGGCGAGAGGGACTATCCGCCCGCTCTTTTGTGCCCGGACATTAAGATCATGGCTCTGGTCAAACAAGGCCAATATGGGCGAATAGAATGTTCATGAAACACGAATAATTGATGTGTTCGTCATGATTAGTTGGTTCGAACTAACCGCATCAGCGACAGCTTTGTTCGCGTTTTGCGAACAGTCATTTCGCCGAGAATGGTCTTGTTAGGGCCATGGGCGCACCTTACTGTCTGGCCACTCAAACACAAAAATAAAAGGCCATAACGATGAATACCTTTATCTATCAAGGTACGCCGACGCGGGTCATTTTCGGCGCGGGTAAACTCGCCAGTCTGAGCGACGAAATCGAGCGGATGGGCGCCCGTCGTGCGTTGATCCTCACCACCCCTGACCAGCAAGAGCTTGGCGAGCAGGTCGCCCGCTTGCTAGGCGATCGCAGCGCCGGGGTGTATCCCAAGGCAGTGATGCACGTGCCACTGGAAACCGCTCAGGCAGCTCGCGAGGAGGCCGTGCGCCGTGAAGCGGATTGCTGCGTGGCCGTGGGCGGAGGTTCGACCATCGGCCTGGGCAAGGCGATCGCCATGGACAGCGGCCTGCCGATCCTGGCCGTGCCCACTACCT
Source organism: Pseudomonas sp. TH10 (assembly GCF_016651255.1). Taxonomy (GTDB): domain Bacteria; phylum Pseudomonadota; class Gammaproteobacteria; order Pseudomonadales; family Pseudomonadaceae; genus Aquipseudomonas. Next base: position 14,639 of record NZ_JAEKEG010000084.1, on the reverse strand, counting down.
ACGCCGGATCGGAGATGACGCCGATCTACGGCCTGACCGAAAACCGCCTGAAAAAGACCGGACGCGACCCCCGGGTGCTCCCCAAGACCGTCATCTACGATCCGCAACTGACTCTGACCCTGCCGGTCGCGCTGTCGGCCTGCTCGGGCATGAACGCCATGGCCCACGCAATTGAAGCGCTGTATGCCGAAGACGCCAATCCGGTGATCTCGTTGATGGCCGAAGAGTCGATCCGCGCCCTGGCGCAGTCGCTGCCCAGGATCGTCGATGATCCGTCCAACATCGAGGCCCGCGGCCAGGCGTTGCAAGGGGCCTGGTTGGCCGGCATTTGCCTGGGATCGGTCGGCATGGCCATCCACCACAAGCTCTGTCATACCCTCGGCGGGACCTTCAACCTGCCCCATGCCCAAGCTCACGCCATTGTTCTGCCCCACGCTGCGCACTACAACCGCGAGGCGGCCGCCGAGCCCTTGCGCCGCGCGGCGCGGGCGTTGGGTGGCGAACAGGCGGACGACGTCGGGCCGTTGCTGTACGCCCTTAATCGCCGCCTCGGCATCCCCTTGGCGCTGGCCGATGTCGGCTTCCCCGAGCATGGCCCGGCTGAAGCGGCGCGCATCGCCTGCGCGAGCCCTTACTACAACCCGCGACCGTTCGAGCAGGGAGCCATCGAGGCGTTGTTGGCCCGTGCGTTGAACGGTCAAGCCCCGAATTAAGGGTGTTTGCGCTGATCCACCCTTGTCAGACGAGATTATAAAAATGAGTCACTCAGACATAGCATCCGAACGCGAGATTACTGCCCGTGCCGTCAACAGCTTTGCCCATACCCCCGACGCACGCCTGCGCTTTTTGCTGCAGAAACTGGTAGGGCATCTGCACAATTTTGCCAGCGAGGTGGAGCTCGGCGAGGCCGAATGGTTTCAGGCGATCCAGTTCCTCACGGCCACCGGGCAGAAGTGCGACGACGTAGTGCGCCAGGAATTCATCCTGCTCTCCGATGTGCTGGGGCTGTCGATGCTGGTCGACGCTATCGAGCACCGCAACGGCGCCGAGGCCACAGAAAGCACGGTGTTCGGGCCGTTCTATATTTCCGGCATGCCGGATCGTGAATACGGCGAGAACATGGCGCTGATCCCGGGTAACGCTTCGCTGATCACGGGTTGCGTACGTGACATCACCGGCAAGCCTCTGGCAGGGGCCACCCTGGATGTCTGGCAGACCGCTGAAAACGGCCAGTACTCCGGCCAGGACGTTACCCAGCCGCATGGCAACCTGCGCGGTCGCTATCACACCGATGAGCATGGGCGCTATGCGATTCGCAGCGTGGTCCCGGTCAGTTATCCGATCCCTACCGATGGCCCAGTCGGTCAGTTGCTGGACGCGACGGGACGGCATCCATGGCGCCCGGCGCACCTGCATTTCATGCTCGACGCCCCGGGCCACAAGCGCCTGGTGACTCACGTGTTCAATGATGACGATCCCTATATCGATTCGGATGCGGTATTCGGCGTCAAGGATTCGCTACGGGTGGTCTACCAGCCACGCGGTGCCAGCGACCCACTGGCCAGCCAGTTCGATATAGGTACCGACTTTCACCTCGCGAGTTTCGACTTCGTTCTGGATACCACGGCGTAGGAGGGCACCGCTATGACACTCGATATCGAGTCTGCCCAGCTGTTGGCGCAGTTGGCCGAAACCGGCTTGAAACCCTTTCACCAGATGGATGCGCCAGAGGCCCGAGCGGTCATGGCGGGGCTGCGAGCTCAAGACGAGGGGCCGGCCATGCACAGCGTCGAGGACATGCAACTGGGCGGTGCGCGCTTGCGGATCCTTAGCCCAAGCGCCTCGGTCCGTGGCGCCATTCTTTATCTGCACGGCGGTGGCTGGGTACTTGGCGGCATCGACGACTTCGACTACTTCGCCCGCCAGTTGGCGCAGCGCACCCAGTGCACCGTGGTGCTGGTCGAGTACCGCTTGGCCCCGGAGTTTCCGTTTCCGGCGGCGCTCGATGATGTAGAGCGCGCGGCGCAGTGGCTGGTGGATCGCCGCGCACAACTGGCCGGCGGCGCCGAGGGCACGCTGATCGTCGCCGGTGACAGCGCCGGCGGCAATCTGGCCGCGGTGTTCGCCCAGCGCGCGGCCCGGCGTGGTCAGTTGTACTGGGCCTTGCAAGTGCTGATCTACCCGGTCACCCAGGCGGATCTCGACGGCCCCGCCTACCTGGATCCGCAACGCCAGTTGCTGCTGACCCGCGAAGACATGCGCTGGTTCTGGGATCACTACCTGTCCGATGCCAGCCAACGTCAACAACCGAATGCCTCGCCGCTCGCCGCCAAGGACCTGCGCGGCGTGCCACCGGCGATAGTGCTGACCGCACAGCTGGATGTGCTGCGGGACGAAGGCCAGGCTTACGCCGCCCGCCTGGTGCAAGACGGCATCACGGTGGTCGAGCGCTGTTTCAGTGGCCAGATGCACGGATTCGTGACCATGCCGTTCCTGCGTGCCAGCGGTGATGCGCTGGATTGGCTGCGCGAACAGATCGAACCTTTTTTACCGCCCGTTTGACCCTCGCTGACGATCAATGACCCCTGACAAAAAGAATAAGAGGTTTACCATGAGTGCCTTCAATACCACTGTATCCTCCATCGATTGCGATGATGAAACCCTGCGCGGCAACCTGCAGGGTGCCGATATTCCTACATTGCTGATGACGGTCGCTCACCTCACTGGCGACCTCACAGTCCTTAACGCCGAATGGAAACCCGTGATCGCCATGGGCGTCGCCGGTAGCGGCATGCCTCCTGAAACAGAAGCCCAGGTTCGCGAATTTTGCCTGCGACGCCTGCTGGCGTTTCGTGACAGCGGCCAGCCCGTGCCCGGTCGGCCCACCACTGATCAACTGCACACCTTGGGCACCTGGCTGATGGGGCCCGTCATTGAGCCCTATCTGCCGCTGATTGCCGAGGAGGCGGTTACCGCTGAAGAAGACTTGCGTACTCCGCGCTGGCACAAAGACCATATCGCCGCCGACCGGGACTTCAAGGTCGTGATCATTGGCGCTGGCGAAAGCGGCATGATCGCGGCCCTGCGCTTCAAGCAGGCGGGTGTGCCCTTTGTGGTCTATGAAAAAGGCGATGATGTCGGTGGCACCTGGCGCGAGAACACTTACCCGGGTTGCCGCGTCGACATCCATAGCTTCTTCTACAGTTTCTCGTTTGCGCGCCATATCTGGGACGACTGTTTTGCGCCCGCGCCGCAAGTATTCGCCTACATGCAGGCGGTGGCACGGGAGAAAGGTCTGTACGAGCATATCCAGTTCAACACCGAAGTCAGCGATGCCCATTGGGATGAAGCGACTCAGCGCTGGCAGTTGCTGTGTCGCAACAGCGACGGGCAGGTCCGAGTCGATAGCAACGTAGTGGTGTTTGCCGTAGGGCAGCTGAATCGCCCGATGATTCCGGCGATTCCCGGTATCGAAACGTTCGAGGGGCCGGCCTTTCACTCGGCGCAGTGGGATCACAGCATCGACTGGAGCGGCAAACGTGTCGGGGTGATCGGCACGGGCGCCAGTGCGACCCAGTTCATTCCTCAGCTGGCCAAGACGGCGGCCGACCTGAAGGTGTTTGCACGCACCACCAACTGGCTCCTGCCGACCCCTGATCTGCATGGGAAGAACTCAGACAGCTGCAAGTGGCTGCTGGCAAATCTGCCCCATTACAGCCTGTGGAACCGGGTAGCCATGGCGATGCCGCAGGGTGTCGGTTTCCTCGAAGACGTGATGGTTGATGTCGATTACCCGCCGACCGAAGTCGCGGTGTCGGCACGCAATGAGCAATTACGCCAGGACATCAGCGCCTGGATGGAGCCGCAGTTCGCCGACCGCCCGGACCTGCGAGACGTCTTGGTGCCTGACTCGCCGGTGGGTGGCAAGCGTATCGTTCGCGACAACGGTACCTGGATCGCGACACTCAAGCGCGATAACGTCAGTATGATCCGCCAGCCGATCGAAGCCATTACTCCAAAAGGCATCTGCTGCGTCGACGGCACCGAGCACGAGTTCGACCTGATCGTCTACGGCACCGGGTTTCACGCCTCCAAGTTCCTCATGCCGATCAACATCACCGGTCGGGGCGGCGTGGCGCTGCAGGAGGTCTGGAAGGGTGACGACGCACGGGCCTACCTCGGCATGACGGTGCCCGAGTTCCCCAATATGTTCTGCATGTACGGACCCAATACCAGCCTGGTGGTGTACAGCACCATCATCCAGTTTTCGGAATTGACTGCTAAATATGTCGTCGATGCGGTGCGGCTGCTGCTTGAGGGCGGACACCAGAGCATGGAGGTCAAGACACCGGTATTCGAGTCCTACAACCAGCGCATCGACCAGGCCAACCTGCTGCGCGCCTGGGGCTTTTCCAAGGTCAACAGCTGGTACAAGAACAGTAAGGGGAGGGTGACGCAGAACTTCCCCTTCAACGCAGTGGAGTTCTGGCATCGCACCCATGAGGTCGAGCCAACCGACTACATTCTTTCCTGACCGCTGAGCTGGCGGCCACACAGGCACAGCCTTACTATGCAAACAAGTCTGTGCCTGATCGACCGTCGTGGGCCGCCAATCACTACAAGAAGAGAGAGGTCATGGATCGTCTACTCATCACCGAGGCGTTCGTGCGCGTCGCCCAAACCGGCAGCTTTGCCAAGGCTGCGGAGCAGTTGGGCGTCACCCGCTCCGTCATCACTCATCGCGTGCAACAGCTCGAGGCGTTCATCAACGCACCGCTCTTTCACCGTAGCACCCGCCATGTGCGGCTCTCGGATATCGGCGAGGCGTATTTTCAGGAGTGCGCCGACCTGGTCGCAGGCTTTCACGGGCTGACCGAGAAAATGCGCCATCAACGTTCCAACCTCACTGGCCAGCTGCGCCTGCAGGTACTGCAAGGCTTTGCAATCGACCATATGGGCCCGATGCTGGCGCAGTTCACCGCGATGTACCCCGAGATCGAGTTGGATGTGGTAGTCACCGATCGCGTGGTCGAGCCGATCGAGGAGGGGTTCGACATCGCCTTCCAGATGTTCCCGCCCCATGCCGAGCGTTTGGTGGTGCGCAAACTCTTCACTCTGCACCGGGTGTTCTGTGCTTCGCCGCAGTATCTGCGCGACCATGGGGAGCCGGAACATCCCATGCAACTCAAGGATCATCGCGTGGCGTTGTTCAGTTCGTACCCATCGCGCAATCGCTGGCAATTTACCAATGGAGACGAGAGTGTCGAGCTGACGCTGCACAGCCAGATGCGCTCAAGTTCCATCCATTTGTTACGCGACTACGCTCTGAACGGTGCAGGCATCACCTGCCTGCCGACCTTGATAGCCAGCGACGATTTCATCAATGAGCGACTGGTGCCGATCCTTAACGACTATCGCCTGTCGTCCTTCGATTTCGCCGCCGTGTACCCGGAGACTCAGCGCCGCGCCTTGCGGGTACGCACGTTGATCGATTTTCTAATCGAACGCATCGGCGAAGTGCCGCTATGGGATCAACGCCTGATCGATCGCGGAATGGTGCTCCACTGAAGCCTGCTGCACTGGTCAGCCGTCGTGTTATCGGTGTGCCCTTATCGATAACGCGAATGCTCGATCGCCTTGAGCGAAAAGGCCTAATCGTCCGTAGTCAGGAAGGTCAGGATCGACGCCATACCAAAGGGAGGGAATACGATCAGAAAGGCCAACTCCTGTGACCGATGAACAAAAAAGATAAAAAATTAAGTTTATGTAAAACAGAAGGTTAGGATGGTTGCTAGCTTAAAAAAGATAAAAAGCTATCATTGACTTAGTTTTTTATCGGGTCTATTCAGCATATCGCATGCACGTAGTGGTACCCCTTTGCGGTACAAGTCGGACGAATCGCGAAGTCGTTAAGCCAGTTGAGGATGCTCTATTACCCGATGATTTCAAACATCCGCTACGGGTAGTTGGTCAGCGTTCATCCTCTTCCGTTTTGGCGTTATGGGCCTTGTGTGATGCGATCTTCAGCGATCGCGGAGAGTCGGTAATTAGCGTGGTAGCTCGACTTGCCAGTAGCGCGCCGGCCTGGAAATAACCCATGACCGTGCCGACACTGCGATGCCCTGTCATTGCCATTACTTCCCCTAAGGGTACGCTTTGGCGGCCTGCCTCGGTAATAAAACCCGAACGTAGGCTGTGTGCTGCCCAATCGCCGTCCAGTGCGGCCAATTGCGCTCGGCGCTGAACGATGCGTGCGACCTGATCAGCTGATAAGCCTGCAGTTCCGACCTCACCGCATTTATACATGCGCCGAAACAGCGGGCCCGACTCGGCCGGTGCTATGTCCAACCAGGCAGCGAGTACCTGCGCCGCCGGGCCGCGCAGCGGCTTCTCGCGCCGTGTGCCTCCGGTGTAGGTCTTGGTCGCGCCTAAGGCATACAACCAGATGTCGGCATCCAGTCGGCGCACATCTCTCCAATTTGCAGGGTCACCACTTCCGAGCGCCGTCGGCCGCTACCTAGTGACCGGGCTGAGAGCCAATAGCGCCCAGTTAATATGGGGAAGGCGGCCGTCATCTGTGGCGTTCAGTCTCTAACCGCTGCCGTCACCATGACTTCAACCAGAACATCGGAGCTGGCCAGGTCAGCCTGAATGGTGGCGCGAGCGGGTGCGCAGCCATCGGGCAACCATGCGCTCCAAGCCAAGTTCATTACAGCAAAGTCGCGGCTAATGTCTTTCAGCCAAATTTGCGCGCTGAGCAGTCGGCTATTGTCACTGTTGGCCTCTGCCAGCAATGCATCGATTTTCGCCAACACCTCGACGGTTTGGTCGGCGCAGTCCGCGAGGCGGTTGTCGGGCACTTGGCCGGAAATGAATACTTGCGGACCAAAGACCACGGCGCCGCTGAGTCGGGAATTAACGTTCAGTCGTTTGATCTGCATGGCAATGTCCTGAAGGTAGAGGGGTTCGATACCCTAGAGGATCACCTGCGCCCTGCCTAATGCGTAATAGGGGAGCATCCATAACCTGAGGTTATTCAGTGCTGGTGTGCATCGGTGGGGCCTAGACGACTGCCGAGGGTTTGCAGCAGCTCGATAAAGTTATGGTCCCGCTTCGACAACGTGTTGGATTCATGCACCAGCGCCGCCAGCTTAAACGGAATTCGCGGGCGTACCGGACGGATGAAGCAACCTGGCCGCAGCATGGCCTGAGCGGTCAGTGCGTCAACGATGGCGTAACCACAACCGGCCTGTGCCAAGGCACAGGCGACGTAATAGGTCTGCACTTTAATCGCGCTGTTCGTGTGCTGTGTCTCAGCATTGTGCAGAAAGGGCAGCAGGCCGCCGAGGGGATCATCCTGTGGCAGACGAATCTGGCTCTGCGTGGTCAGACTGTCCAGCGTCAGGGGCGAGGTGTCGGGGTCGGTACTGAGGCAGACCAGCTCCGACTCACCCAGGAAAACACTACGGATTCCGGGGTGGTGCGAGGGGTTGAACACAATCGCGATGTCGATCTCACGTGCCAGCAGACTTGCGATCAAGCCTGCTGTGTGTCCGGTTTGCAGATCGATCATCACACCTGGCTGACTGGTTCGACTCAGGGCTATTGCCTGGGGCACCAGGCTAAGTCCCAGACTGGGAACGCAGCCCAGGCGCAGCAAGCCTTCTGGGTGTTGGCGCAGGTTACGCGCCAGGCGCTGGACGTTTTCCAGTTCGCGGAAAACCTTCTCAACTTCCGGCCCCAACAGCTTGGCCTCATGGGTCAGTTGCAGCCGGCCTTTGACACGTTCGAACAGGCTGAAACCCAGTTGCATTTCCATGTGCTGCAAGGTCTTGCTAGCGGCTGGTTGGGAGATGCGCAGGATCTCTGCGGCGCGACTCACTGAGCCGCTCAGGCGTATGGCCTGGAACACTTCGATGTGGCGTAAACGCATGCTGGCCTCGTGTGTTAACCCATAACCCCAGGCTATGGATGCGGTCGCTATGGATATTGGACGGTGCTAAATGCGGCTGTCAACAATAGCGACAAGGGCTTGTAGTGAGCGGGCCGGCGAAGCAGGGAAAGTGGCAATGCATGTATGTGTGATTGGTGCCGGGGTGGTGGGGGTGACTACCGCTTGGTATTTGGCCCGACAAGGACTCAACGTTACCTTGGTTGACCGTCTTAAATCCGCGGCGCAAGGCGCAAGTTACGCTAATGGTGGCCAATTGAGTTACAGCTACGTAGCGCCACTGGCGGGGCCGGGCGTGCTGAGCAACCTCCCGGACTGGTTGTTGAATGCCGATTCCCCTCTGCGTTTTCACCCCCGTCTGGATCTTCACCAATGGCGCTGGTGCCTGAATTTCATGCGTGCCTGCACCTTGGGTCGCAGCCGTAAAACCACCGTGGAACTGCTGCAGCTTTCTTACTATAGCCGTGAACTTGTTCATCAATTGACGGCCCGCGAGTCGCTGCAATTCAACTACCGCCGTAACGGTAAATTGATCGTTTATAGAGATAGCCAATCCATGGCGCTTGGTATGCAACAGGTGGCGTTCCAGGCGTCGCTGGGTTCGCAGCAGCATGGTCTCAGCCGTGAGCAGTGCGTGGCGCTTGAACCGGCGTTGGCCCACATCGCGTCGTCGCTCACCGGTGCGATTCACACGCCGAGCGAGGAGGTCGGCGATTGCCGTCTTTTTACCCAGGGGCTGCTGGATCGACTGCTGGCGACCGGGCAAGTCAAAACGATGTTTGGCACCGAGGTCTTGGGCTTGCGCCGTGAACGCCGGCGCATTGCTGCGGTACTGACGACGCAGGGCGAGTTGCCGGTCGATGGCGTGGTCATCTGCTCCGGTGTCGCCAGCAGGCCGTTACTGAAAGAGATAGGAATACACCTGCCGCTGTACCCGTTAAAGGGCTACAGCCTGGACATTCCGCTGAACGAGGATATCGCTCGCACGGTGCCAGGCATCAGCGTCACCGACAGCGCACGCAAGGTGGTCTACGCGCCCTTGGGGACATCCTTGCGTGTTGCGGCGATGGTTGACATGGGGACCGGCAATGACCGGATTGATCCGTCGCGCATCGACTTGTTGAAAAAGCAGGTAGGCGAAAACGTTTCCTGCGCTGGACTTGTCGAGCGCTACCCCGTGGGCTGGATTGCGTCCCGCTACGGCGCTAAGCAAACCTATCATCGACGTCACCCGTTGGCGCAATTTGTGGCTCAACGTGGGTCACGGTGCCTTGGGTTTTACCCTGGCCTGTGGCAGCAGTCGTGCGGTGGCGGCCCTCGTCAGTGGCGAACAGCCTGCGATCGACTTAAGACCATTCAGGGCAAACAAGGTGTGCTGATTTCCAGTGTCGTCGCCTTGGTTGGCTCGTAACGTGCAGCGCTAAGCGACCCTTGTTAACTATAAAAAACGGAGAGAGCAATGATGAGGAAGGTTGATTTGTTGGGCGGGAAAACGCGACTGGCCTTTGGTTTTCTACTGGTCAGTGGCAGTGCGATTCTACTCCCGGATGCCAGCGCACTGGCGTCCACCTTGCGACTGGGGATCGCAGCTGACGCGCTGACGCTTGATCCGATTCACACGAATGACAACCCGGCCTTGTGGACCGAGCTGCTGATCTATGATCAGTTAGTCCGCACCGGAAAGGACGGGAAAAGCATGGAACCCGGGTTGGCGGAGAAATGGGAAATATCTGCCGACGGCAAGGACTACACGTTTCATCTTCGGCGCAATGCGAAGTTTTCCAATGGCGAAGCGGTCACTGCCGAGGACGTGGTCTTTTCCCTCAAGCGCGCGGCCGGCGAAACCTCGGACTGGGGCCGGTTCTTCCGGCCGATTACCCGCTACAACATTATTGATCAGCACACGGTCAAGCTCTCACTGGACAAACCGTTCACGCCCATGCTCAGCAACCTGGCGATGTGGAGCGCATCGATTCTGCCGCGCAAAGCCGTAGAAGCGCAGGGCGATGCGTTTTTCGATAAACCTGTTGGCAGCGGCCCTTTCCAGGTTGGGGAATGGCGCCGTGGCGAAAAGATGCAGCTGAACAAGAACCCAGGTTACTGGAACCCGCAGAAACCTGAGGTGGATAGCGCGGTGATCAATATCGTGGCCGATGACAACGCGCGCGCACTGCGTTTGCAGGCAGGTGAACTAGATGCGATTGTCGGGGTGCCGTTCAACCAGATTGATCAGCTCAAGCGTGACCCGAATCTGACAGTCGGCCTCGCTGATGTGCTGCGTACTGAATTGGTCCAGTTGAACACTCAGGTCAAGCCTTTTGATGATGTGCGCGTGCGCCAGGCGCTGAACTATGCCATCGACAAGAACGGTCTGATCAAAGGCGTGTTGCGTGGCAATGGCAGCGTCGCGACTTCGCCGTTGCCGGTGATGGCTTATAACAACACCGATATCAGTGCCTACCCTTATGACCCGGAGAAAGCCAAAGCGCTGCTCGCCGAAGCCGGTTTGACCGGTGGGTTCAAAGCCAAAATGCTGGTGGCTTCCGGCGATGCCACACCGCCAGGTGGCGAGTGTGATTCAAAATTCGCTGAAAAAATCGGCGTAGAGGTGGAGCTGCAATTGATCGAGATCAGCTCGCAGTTCAGTACCACGAAATCCGGTAATTACGAGATGGCCCTGAGTTTCACTACCAGCGACACCATCGATCCTGACCAACTGGTGGGTTTTACGTCGGTCAATCCGGAGCGGGCGGACGCCATGCATACCCGCTGGAAGGACGCGCGAGTGAATGAGCTGTATGAATTGGAGCGCAGCACTCCCGATGGCGATGAGCGTGGCAAGCAGTTCAAGGAAATCGAAGCGCAAGTACATGCTGGCGCGCCGTTTATTTTCCTCTACCACCAAAAAGCGCCTTACGCAGCCAGAAAGAACGTTGAGGGCTTCGAGGTGCTTCCGACTTCGAACTATCGCCTGGAAGACGTCAGCGTCAAGTAAATGAGAGAGCTGCAAACGCCACGATTTGGCGTTTGTGGCGTTTGTGGCGTTTCTGGCCACCTTGGCTATAGCCGACTGATGTGAGGTCGCACGTGCAGATATTACGTTTTTGCCTATCGCGATTATTGCAGTTGATTCCAGTCTTACTGGGTATCACGCTGATCGCGTTTCTGTTATTGCGAGTCATGCCGGGGGACCCCGCGACGCTTATTCTGGGTAACCGTGGCAGTGCTGAAGAGATCGCAAGGTTGACGACTCAATTGGGCCTCGACCGACCGGTATGGATGCAGTATCTGAATTTTCTGAGTGATTGCCTGCAAGGCAGTTTCGGCCGTTCCATCGCTTACAAAACGGCGGTCGGCCCGCTGATTTGGGAGCGCCTATGGGCAACCCTGGCGCTGGTGGGCTACAGCACTGTACTTGCGTTGCTGATGACGGTGCCGCTGGCATTTCTTAGCGCACTGCGACGCAACGGCGTCTTCGATCACTTGATTAAAGTGCTGTTTGTGATGGCGATGTCGATGCCAGCGTTTTGGATCGGTGTTTTGCTGGTGCTTGCCTTCAGCATTTATTGGCCGATTTTCCCTGTGTCGGGTTATGGCGAGGGTTTTCCCGACCGCCTGCATCACCTATTTCTACCTTCTTTCGTGGTCGCACTTGGTACCGCCGCACTCACTATTCGTTCGATGCGCAGCTCAATCATCGGCGTGCTGTCCGCCGAGTTTATCGATACCGCACGGGCAAAGGGCATCGGCCAGAGCGCGTTGCTGCTGCGGCACGTATTGCGAAACTCGTTGCTGTCGACAATCTCCGTCCTCGGTGTCCACACCAGCTGGGTCATAGGCGGTACGGTCGTGATCGAGTCGGTATTCGCTATACCTGGCCTGGGTAACCTCTTGGTCTCGTCCATCAGCGCACGTGACTACCCGATGGTGCAAGGGTTGACCGTAACTTTTGCCGTATTGGTGGTGCTGATCAACCTGCTGACGGACCTGGCATACGTTATTGCCGACCCACGGGTGAAACTGTCATGAGCCAACTTCTGAGTTCTGAAACCTGGCAGCGTCTGCGTCACAACCATGCACTACAGGCGGGTCTTTTTTTGCTTATATTGCTGTTGCTGGCCGGCTTTCTCGGTCCGTTGCTGTTGAACAGTGATCCCTTGGAGGTGGACTTCTCGATCGCGCTGCTACCGCCTGGAGCGGAGCATTGGTTTGGCACCGATGACCTCGGCCGTGACGTGTTCTCTCGGGTGGTGCATGCCATTGGCATCGACATGCAGATCGCCAGTATCTGCGTGATTTTACCGTTTCTGATTGGCACCACGGTGGGGTTGTTGTCCGGCTATCTCGGCGGCTGGGTCGACACCGTGCTGATGCGCCTGGTCGACATCCTCTGGGCATTCCCGTTCTACGTGTTGGTGATTGCCATCGTCGGCTCGCTGGGCCCAAGTGTGGGCAATATGTACATTGCTTTCACGGTGGTGGTGTGGATTTCCTTTGCGCGCATCGTGCGTGGCGAAGTGCTGTTGGTGAAGCGCGCGGAATATGTACAGGCCGCCCAAGTGCTGGGCTACAGCCATCTGCGAATCGTTTTGCGGCACGTGCTGCCGAATGTGATCACCCCAGCCATCGTGTTCATGATGGCCGATGTGGTGCTGACCATACTCGCCGTCACCTCGCTGGGCTTTCTCGGCCTGGGCATTCAACCGCCTACTCCGGAGTGGGGTGTGATGATCTCGGAGGGGCGTAATTTCATTCTCGATGGCTGGTGGATCTCCTTGTTTCCGGGATTGGCCATTGTTTACGTGGGCATCAGTTTTGCCCTGCTCGGTGACGGACTGGACAATTTTATGAGGCCAAAAGCATGAATCAATCCATAGCGCCTCTATTGCAGGTCAAAGGACTGCGCACGTGTTTCCCGGGATTTCAGCAGCGGGTAACGGCTGTTGACCAGGTCAGCTTCGAGATTCAATCGGGGGAGATTTTTGGGCTGGTGGGTGAGTCCGGCTGCGGTAAAAGTACCACCTGCCGCTCGGTGATCCGCCTGTTCGGTGGCGCGGCGGTAGAGATCGCCAGCGGCCAGATTCTGCTGGAAGGCCAGGACCTGGCCAGCCTGAGCAATCGAGAAATGATGGCGGTGCGCGGTAAGAAGCTAGCGATGATTTTTCAAGACCCGATGACGGCTCTCAATCCGACCATGCGCATTGGTGAACAGATCGCCGAAGGCTTGCGTCGCCACCGCACGTTGACCCGCGCGCAATTGCGCGAGGAGTGCATTCAATTATTACGGCTGGTCGGCGTCACCTCGCCGGAGCAACGTCTGCTGGCCTGGCCCCATGAGTTCAGTGGCGGTATGCGCCAGCGGGTACTGATTGCCATCGCCCTGGCCTGCCGGCCGCGATTGTTGATTGCCGACGAGCCCACCACCGCGCTCGACGTGACCATTCAGGATCAGATCCTCAAGTTGTTGTTGCGCCTGCGTGACGAAACCGGAATGGGTGTGCTGTTGGTGACACACGACCTGGGGGTCGTGGCGCAAACCTGTGACCGGGTGGCCGTGATGTATGCCGGCAAGATCGTCGAAATTGGGAGCACTCGCGCGCTGTTCAAGCGCCCGATGCATCCTTACACACGCGCCTTGCTGCAGGCGCTGCCCAGTCATGTCGGGCAGCGCAGTAAGCTCAGCCGATTGCCGGCGCGCCACCTAATCTGGCTGAGCCGCAACATGGCTGTCGCTTCCGTCCACGCTGTGAATTTGCCTCCGGAGCAGTGCGCCCGACAAGAGCCTTTACTCCGGGAAGTGGGCGCGGATCATCAGAGCGCCTGCATCCGGCAGGAGGACTTGGCATGGTGAATTCCATAGATCCACCGTTGCTGGAAGTCAGGCATCTGCATAAACGCTTCGATAAACCGAGGAGTCTGATCGATCTGTTGACCGGTACGCCTCAGCGCAGTTTGCATGCAGTGCGGGATGTGTCGTTCAGCATCGCGGCCGGTGAGACGCTTGGGGTGGTCGGCGAGTCCGGATGCGGCAAAAGCACCCTCGGTCGCTGTCTAGTCGGACTGCATTCGCCAAGCGCCGGGGAAATTCTATGGCGCGGTCGACCGATCCGTGAACTGGGCGACAGCTTCGCGATCAGTCGCAAGATCCAGATGATTTTCCAGGACCCGTACTCGTCGTTGAACCCGCGCATGACCTTGGCCCAGACCTTGGGCGAAACGCTGAAGGTGCATGGCATCGGGTCAAGCAAGCCCGAACGCGATGAGCGCATCGATGAGCTGTTGCTGACGGTGGGTTTACCGCCAAGGCTCAAGGATCGACTACCGCATGCTTTCAGTGGTGGTCAGCGTCAGCGTATATCCATCGCCCGCGCTTTGGCGGTGGGGCCGGAGCTGATTGTCGCTGATGAGCCGGTGTCGGCCCTGGATGCTTCTGTGCAGGCGCAGATCATCAACCTGTTTGAAGAGATCCGGGACACGCTGGGCGTGGGGTTTTTGTTTATCGCTCACGACCTAAACGTGGTGCGTCACGTAAGCCAGCGCATCGGGGTGATGTACCTGGGGCAGATGATGGAAGTGGCGCAAGCCGATGCCTTGTTCGACTCTCCTATGCATCCTTATAGCCGCGCGCTTTTGTCGGCGATCCCCTTGCCTGACCCGGAGCAGCGCAACCTCGCGCCGAGCCTGGAAG
>NZ_JAEKEG010000083.1 GCF_016651255.1 Pseudomonas sp. TH10 | reverse complement strand
CAGGGCATTCCACGGTCCTGCAAGCTCGACAGCCAGTTGAGCTATGTCGATGTGCCCTTGTGCACGCTGGAGCAAGCCGCGGTGCAGGTGGGCGATCAAGTGGCCAAGGTCCCTGACTTGCTGGCGCTGGAAGGTTTGCTGGTGGAGGCGGGGCTGGTCTGACGGGGTTCTGAAAGCATTGTGGGAAGGCTCCTGGGATGTCGCCGAACGCTCCTGCAACCAGGTGTAGTAATGCCGCCAGCGGATTTTTAATGCGGATGATGCGGTCTGAAGCGTTGCGTTTTCAGGCTTCAAGCCGGAGCCTTGCGCGCTGCGGTAATGAATTTGGAGGTGAGCGAGACATGTATCACGGGGAAAAACTCAACGCCTGGACGCATCTGGTCGGGGCAGTGGCGGCATTTGTCGGCGGCGTCTGGATGCTGGTAATCGCCAGCCTCGACGGCAGCCCGTGGAAGATTGTCAGTGTGGCGATCTACGCGTTTACCTTGCTGGTGCTCTACAGCGCCTCGACCGTGTACCACAGCGTGCGCGGGCGCAAGAAAGCGATCATGAAGAAGGTGGATCACTTTTCGATCTACCTGTTGATTGCTGGCAGCTATACGCCGTTCTGCCTGGTGACCCTGCGCGGGCCGTGGGGCTGGACGTTGTTCGGGATTGTCTGGGGGTTGGCGCTGATCGGCATTCTGCAAGAGATCAAACCGCGTTCGGAGGCACGGATTCTGTCGATCGTGATTTATGCGGTGATGGGCTGGATTGTGCTGGTGGCGGTGAAACCGTTGATCGCGGCGCTGGGCACGACCGGGTTTGCCTGGCTGGCGTCGGGCGGGGTTTTGTACACCGTGGGGATTATCTTTTTTGCCCTCGATCACCGGCTGCGGCATGCGCATGGGATCTGGCATCTGTTCGTGATTGCCGGGAGTTTGCTGCACTTCGTCGCGATTCTGTTCTACGTGCTTTGAACAACGGATCAACAGATCTCAGAAGCTCCTACAGGGAAATATGATCTCCTGTAGGAGCTGCCGCAGGCTGCGATCTTTTGATCTTTTGATCTAGAAATCCCCCCAAAGCTGCTGAGCCACCGCCAGCGCCACAACCGGCGCCGTCTCGGTCCGCAACACACGCGGGCCAAGCCGTGCCGCATGAAAGCCCTCGCCCTTGGCCTGATCAACCTCGGCATCCGACAGCCCGCCTTCCGGCCCGATCAGAAACGCCAGCGTGGCGGGCTTGGAGTGGCTCAGCAACGGCTCGGCCACTGGATGCAGCACCAGCTTCAGCTGCGCTTGAGTCTGCTTGAGCCAATCAGCCAATAACTGTGGCGGATGAACCACCGGGACCCTCGACCGTCCGCATTGCTCACAGGCACTGATTGCCACCTGGCGCCAGTGCATCAGGCGTTTGTCGGCACGTTCGTCTTTGAGGCGCACTTCACAACGGTCGCTGAAGATCGGGGTGATCTCGCTCACGCCCAGTTCAGTGGCTTTCTGGATCGCCCAGTCCATACGCTCGCCACGGGACAAACCCTGGCCGAGGTGGATCTGCAAGGGGGATTCGACCTGCCCGGCGAAACTCTCATCGATCTGCACCACCACGCGCTTCTTGCCGACCTCTACCAGTCGGGCGCGGAACTCCTGTCCCGAGCCGTCGAACAGCTGCAACGCATCACCTTCGGCCATGCGCAGCACGCGGCTGATGTAGTGCGCCTGGGCTTCCGGCAATTCGTGTTCGCCGGTGCTCAGGGGAGCGTCGATAAAGAAGCGGGACAGTCTCATGCGGGTTCTCTGGAAAGGGAGTGAATCATAAAAGGTGGTGCCTTCTGTGGGAGCGAGCCTGCTCGCGATTCGATCTCGCATTCGCGATGAGTGCTGGCTGGCCGATTGCTATCGCGAGCAGGCTCGCTCCCACAGTGCTTTCATTTTCCGGCCAATCAACCCGGATCGCGGAATCCCGGGTGAAAGTTTTCCGGCACCGACACACTGACGCTGTCGCGCGTTGCAATGTCGATCCCTTCGCTGGCCACTTCAGCCAGAAAGTCTATCTGATCAGGCGTGATCACGTACGGCGGCAGGAAGTACACCACGCTGCCCAGGGGCCGCAGCAGGGCCCCGCGTTCCAGCGCATGCTGGAACACTTTCAGGCCGCGTCGTTCCTGCCACGGATAGGCTTCTTTGGTGGCCTTGTCCTTGACCATCTCGATCGCCAGCACCATGCCCGTCTGGCGCACTTCGGACACGTTCGGATGATCGATCAGGTGCGCGGTGGCCGAGGCCATCCGCTGAGCCAGTGCCTTGTTGTTCTCGATAACGTTGTCGTGCTCGAAGATATCCAGCGTCGCCAATGCCGCCGCGCACGCCAGCGGATTGCCGGTGTAGCTGTGTGAGTGGAGGAAGGCGCGCAGGGTTGGATAGTCGTCGTAGAACGCGCTGTAGACCTCGTCGGTGGTCAGGCACGCGGCCAGCGGCAGATAGCCGCCGGTCAGGGCCTTGGACAGGCAGAGGAAGTCCGGACGGATGCCGGCCTGCTCGCAGGCGAACATCGTCCCGGTACGGCCGAAACCGACGGCGATTTCGTCGTGGATCAGGTGCACGCCATAGCGATCACAGGCCTCACGCAACAGCTTGAGGTATACCGGGTGGTACATGCGCATACCGCCCGCGCCCTGAATCAACGGCTCGACGATCACTGCCGCGACGCTGTCATGATGCTCGGCCAGGGTCTGTTCCATGGCCGCGAACATGTTGCGCGAATGCGCCTCCCAGCTCATGCCTTCAGGGCGCCCGTAGCAATCCGGGCTCGGCACTTTGATGGTGTCCATCAGCAGCGCTTTGTAGGTTTCGGTGAACAGCGGCACGTCGCCGACCGACATCGCCGCCATGGTTTCGCCGTGGTAGCTGTTGGTCAGGGTGACGAAGCGTTTCTTGTTCGGTTGACCGCGGTTGAGCCAGTAATGAAAGCTCATTTTCAGCGCGACTTCGATGCAGGACGAACCGTTATCGGCGTAGAACACCCGATTCAGGCCCTCAGGGGTCATCTTCACCAGACGCTCGGACAGTTCGATCACCGGTTGATGGCTGAAGCCGGCAAGTATCACGTGCTCCAGTTGGTCGACCTGATCCTTGATGCGCTGGTTGATCCGCGGGTTGGCGTGGCCGAACACGTTGACCCACCAGGAACTGACCGCATCGAGGTAGCGTTTGCCCTCGAAGTCTTCGAGCCAGACGCCTTCACCGCGCTTGATCGGGATCAGCGGCAGCTGTTCGTGGTCTTTCATCTGGGTGCAGGGATGCCACAACACCGCGAGATCGCGTTGCATCCACTGATTATTAAGGCCCATTTACAGTCTCCTCGAGGCGGCTCGCGTCAGGCGCGGGCAAACAATCGGGCAAGCCTATGCAATGCGTCGCGTCGGGACAACCCATTGTGTCGATTGAGCTACTTTGTATGGGCCGATAGACGTCGCTGGCGGCGTTTTGATGGCTGACGTATTCTTCGCGGTTCTTTGGGTCGTCTGACTCGCAAAACTGATTTTTCCTCGTGTATTTCCGGAGTTCGCTGAATGTCTGCTGGTTGGCTGCGCGCCTGTGCGCTGGTGATGTTGGGCCTGTTCAGCGTGTCTGCGCTGGCCAAGGATAAAACAGCGATCGTGATCGGCGGCGGGCTTTCCGGCCTGACGGCGGCTTACGAGCTGCAGAACAAAGGCTGGCAGGTCACCCTGCTGGAAGCCAAGCCGAGCCTGGGTGGTCGCTCCGGCATGGCCACCAGTGAGTGGATTGGCAACGAGAAGACCCAGCCGGTACTGAACAAGTACGTGTCGACGTTCAAGCTTGGCACCACGCCGGCCCCGGAGTTCGTGCGCACCCCGAGCTACCTGATCGATGGCGTGTATTACAGCGCTGCCGACCTGGCGATCAAGGACCCGACCACTGCCGAAGCGCTCAGACGCTACGAGAAGACCGTCGACGACCTGGCCCGCTCGATCGAGGACCCGCAGAACCCGGCCGCGAACAACACGCTGCACGCCCTCGACCAGATCAACGTCTCCAACTGGCTCGACCGCCTGACACTGCCTGCCACGGCCCGTCAGCTGATCAACCAGCAAATCCGTACCCGCTACGACGAGCCGTCGCGCCTGTCACTGCTGTACTTCGCGCAGCAGAGCCGCGTTTACCTGGGCGTTTCCGACCGTGACTTGCGCGCGTCGCGCCTGATCGGTGGCAGTCCGGTGCTGGCACAGGCATTTGTCAAGCAACTGAAGACCATCAAGACCAGCTCCCCGGTCTCGTCCATTGTCCAGGACAAGGATGGCGTGACCGTCAAGGTCGGCAGCGTTGGCTATCAGGCTGACTACGTCGTGGTGGCCGTACCGCTGCGTGCTTTGAACAAGATTGCGCTGACGCCGGCGCTGGATGCTCAGCACATGGCCGCGATCAAAGGCACCAACTACGGCTGGCGCGACCAGATCATGCTGAAGTTCAAGACGCCAGTGTGGGAACCCAAGGCGCGTATGTCCGGCGAGATCTACAGCAACGCCGGTCTGGGCATGCTCTGGATCGAGCCGGCGCTGAAGGGCGGCGCCAACGTGGTGATCAACCTGTCCGGCGACAACGCTCGCGTAATGCAGGCGTTCGGCGACAAGCAGATGGTCGATCAGGTGCTGATCCGTCTGCACGCTTTTTATCCACAGGCCCGTGGTTCGTTCACCGGTTATGAAATCCGTCGCTACAGCACCGACCCGTCGATGGGCGGCGCGTACCTGGCTTACGGCCCGGGCCAGATCAGCAAGTTCTGGCGCATTTGGGAACGTCCGCTGCAACGCGTAGCGTTCGCTGGCGAACACACCGACACCTTGTACCCGGGCACGCTGGAAGGCGCCCTGCGCACCGGTCAGCGTGCGGCCAGTCAGGTTGAAGACCTGGCGGCAGGCAAGTCGTTTGAGCCAGCGAAGGTTGTGCCAGTGGCGGCTGCTGCGGCGGCAGGCGCGGTTGCGGCGAAGAAGGGCAACTTCTTCACCAACCTGTTTGGTGGTTCGGATGATGAGAAAAAGCCGGAACCTGCTAAGGCGCCAGCCCCCGCCGCTCCGGTTGCCCCAACCCCGGCGCCGGTACCAGCACCTGCGCCGGCTCCGGTTGAAGCGCCCAAGCCTGCGGCACCGGTGAAAGCCGAGCCTGCAAAGAAAGCACCGGTGAAAAAGCCGGCAGCCAAGACCGAGGCCAAAAAAGCCCCGGCCAAAGCCCCGGCAAAAAAGGCTGAACCGGCCAGGAAGCCAGCGGCTAAACCGGCAGCAACCACTGAGACCAAGGCTCAGTAAAATTTGCTGTTGACCAGAAGCGCGGCTCAATGGCCGCGCTTTTTTTGCCCGCACTATCGCCTTCGCGGGCAAGCCCGCTCCCACAGGGTTTTGTGTCGTACGTGATTTCTCGGTTTACGCATTTACTGTGGGAGCGGGCTTGCCCGCGAAAGCGTCCTCACGATTACCATTTAATTTCCGGTCTGCCACTAACATCCCGCCACACTTTTCCCTTTAATCTTTCCTTAACAAGCCACTTACAGACTCTTGATCGTATTTCTCGATATTTCAAAGCGAAATTTTCCGCTTTAATTCGATAGATAACTCGCTAGTCTTGGTTCGCAGTTCTCACAGGATTTGGGCAATGCAGCTACGTAACTCTTCTTCGCGCTATGGTTGGGTCAGCATTTTCTTGCACTGGAGTGTGGCACTGGCAGTCTTTGGATTGTTTGCGCTGGGCTTGTGGATGATCGACCTGGACTACTACAGCACCTGGCGCAAAGACGCGCCGGAGCTGCACAAGAGCATTGGCCTGGTGCTGTTCGCCGTGATGTTGCTGCGGGTGCTTTGGCGTTTCGTCAGCCCACCGCCGCCCACCCTGGAAAGCTACAGCCGCATGACGCGCCTTGGCGCCAGGTTTGGCCACTCGTTCCTGTACCTTGGTTTGTTCGCTGTGATGATTGCCGGTTACCTGATTTCCACCGCAGACGGTGTCGGGATTCCGGTGTTTGGCTTGTTTGAAGTGCCTGCACTGGTCTCCGGGCTACCGGACCAGGCAGATACCGCCGGTTTGATTCATTTCTGGCTGGCATGGGCGCTGGTAATTTTTTCCGGCCTCCATGCGTTGGCAGCATTGAAGCACCACTTTATCGATCGTGATGCGACCCTGACGCGAATGCTCGGTCGCAAAGCCTGAAATTCAACCTCGACTCAAAGGAAAAGAAAGCATGTTGAAAAAGACTCTGGCCGCTCTGGCAATCGGTTCTGCCGTGCTGTCGGCAAACGTGATGGCTGCTGACTACACCGTCGACAAAGAAGGCCAGCACGCCTTCGTCGACTTCAAGATCAGCCACTTGGGCTACAGCTACATCACCGGTACCTTCAAGGACATCGACGGCAAGTTCAGCTTCGACGCTGCCAAGCCTGAAGACAGCAAAATCGAATTCAACGTGAAAACCGCCAGCGTGTTCACCAACCACGCCGAACGCGACAAGCACATCGCCAGCAAAGACTTCCTGGACGTGGGCAAATTCGCTGACGCCAAGTTCGTCTCCACCAGCGTCAAATCCACCGGCAAGAACGCCGCGGGTAAAGACACTGCTGACGTGACCGGCGACCTGACTCTGCACGGCGTGACCAAGCCAATCGTGGTTAAGGCCACTTTCCTGGGCGAAGGCAAGGACCCATGGGGCGGCTACCGTGCCGGCTTCGAAGGCACCACCAGCATCAAGCGTTCCGATTTCGGCAAGCAGAAAGACCTGGGTCCGAAGTCCGATGCAGTCGAGCTGTACATTTCGTTTGAAGGTGTGAAAGCGAAATAACATTCGCCGCTGACACAAAAAACGCCCCCGATCTCGCGATCCGGGGCGTTTTTATTGCCTGGCGCAATCCATACAGGTGGTGAAATCCATTGTGGGAGCTGGCTTGCCCGCGATGGCAGCGTGTCAGTCAATATCAATGTCTGCAGGACTGACGCCATCGCGGGCAAGCCCGCTCCCGCAGGGTTTGCGTTAGCCAGAAAAAATGCCCCGGATCTCACGATCCGGGGCATTTTTTATTGCAGCGTCAACTCAGCGATTACGAGTCAGCAGCGCTGGCTTTTCGCCGCGAGGACGGCCTGGCAATTGATCAAGCTGTTCAGGTGTCGGGAAACGATCGGTTTTCGACTCCTTGTGAATGATCTTCGGTGCCGGGCCGCGCGGGTTCTGCACCGCTGGTTCCGAGCGAGGCTGATCGTCACGCGCCGGACGGCGATTGCGACCTTCTTCGCGACGGGCTTGACCGTCACGTGGAGCACCGCTGCGTGGGCCACTGCGCTTGGCCGGCGGAGTGCCAGTGGTGGCGCCGTCGCTGCTGCGCGGACCGCTCTGGCGACCCTGTGGCTTACCGCCGTTGCGCGGTGCACCGGCACCTGCGCCGGCTGCCGCACCCGGTGCCGGAGCACCTGGACGACGGCCACGGCCCTGAGCCGGCTTGGCTTGCGGCACGTAATCAACGCGGTTACCGAAGTTATCGATATCGTCGTCGAGGAACTCGTCCGGTGCGCGATCGGCAGCGGCGCGTGGCGGCTGCGATGGCTGACGCTGTTCACGGGCCGGAGTACCTTCGCGAGGTTTCTGCTGACGGGCAGGGCGCTCGCCACGTTCACCGGCAGGTTTTTCCTTGCCCTTGTCTTTGCCTTTGTCTTTACGACCGCCGCCACCGCCGCCGCCATTCGGGCCATCGCCGCGTGGGCCACGTGGATTGCGCGGGTTACGCACATCCGGACGCTCACGCACTTCCGGCTTCTCGGCTTCAATGGTGCTCGAATCGAAGCCCATCAGGTCGCCGTCGGCGATTTTCTGCTTGGTCATGCGTTCGATGCTTTTCAGCAGTTTTTCTTCGTCCGGGGCAACCAGCGAGATCGCCTCGCCCGAACGACCGGCACGGCCCGTACGGCCGATACGGTGCACGTAGTCTTCATCGACGTTCGGCAGTTCGAAGTTGACCACGTGTGGTAACTGATCGATGTCCAGACCGCGTGCGGCGATGTCGGTGGCGACCAGAATGCGCACCTGGTTGGCCTTGAAGTCGGCCAGCGCTTTGGTGCGCGCGTTCTGGCTCTTGTTACCGTGGATCGCCACAGCCGGCAGGCCGTGTTTGTCCAGATACTCGGCCAGACGGTTGGCGCCGTGCTTGGTACGGGTGAACACCAGCACCTGTTCCCACGCGCCGGCGGTGATCAGGTGCGCCAGCAGCGCACGTTTGTGGCTGGCCGGCAGACGGAAGACGCGTTGTTCGATGCGCTCGACCGTGGTGTTGGGCGGCGTAACTTCGATGCGTTCCGGGTTGTGCAGCAGCTTGCCGGCGAGGTCGGTGATGTCCTTGGAGAACGTCGCCGAGAACAGCAGGTTCTGACGCTTGGACGGCAGGCGCGCGAGGACTTTCTTCACGTCGTGCACGAAACCCATGTCGAGCATGCGGTCGGCTTCGTCGAGGACGAGGATTTCAACGTGGGACAGGTCAACGCTGCCCTGGCCGCAGAGGTCGAGCAAACGACCCGGGCAGGCAACGAGCACGTCAACACCACGGGACATGGCCTGAACCTGTGGGTTCATGCCGACGCCGCCGAAGATGCAGGCGCTGACGAATTTCAGGTCACGGGCGTAGATCTTGAAACTCTCGTGAACCTGGGCCGCGAGTTCGCGGGTCGGGGTCAGGACCAGTACGCGCGGTTGGCGCGGGCCGTGACGCTGGGATTTGTCCGGGTGACCATTCGGGAACAACCGCTCCAGGATCGGAAGGGCGAAACCGCCGGTTTTACCAGTACCTGTCTGAGCCGCAACCATCAGGTCGCGACCTTGCAACACGGCGGGAATGGCCCGCTGTTGCACCGGAGTAGGCTCGGTATAGCCCGCATCTTCGATGGCGCGGACTAAAGCCTCGGAGAGACCGAGGGAAGCAAAGGACATGAGTAATCCTGTTTTAGTTAGGGCTTGGCCCAATGGGAGTCTTGCCTGGCGCGAATCACGTTTAAGAGGACGCAATCCCGTCCGGTCCTGCTGCGGTTCCGAAGGCACGTCAGGAGCGCTCGCGCGGGCTGCAAAGCTGCGCTGTAGCGGGTCGAGAGGCCTGTTACGGTTCCGGGCGTCCGGGCGTGAGCCTGGCGGGAACGCCGGAGTATAACAGAGCAATCACTGCGCGCTGCTTTCCTGCTGCTCAACGGTTTTGCCGCGTACGGTAGTGAGGCCGTTTGCGGGTGCTTCGACGGCAGGTCCCGCGCCGTAGCGCGCGCTCAGCTCGGCGTAGGCCGGTTCACGCTTGAAACGCTTGAGTTCGGCATCAAAGCGCTGCACCAGCAAATCCATTCCGGCATTGCGCCGAACTGCTAAAAATTGGCTCTGACGGCTGATGACGGTGGGGTTTTCGCTGATCTGATCGCGAATATTCAACTCATCGAGCAAATGCTGGCCAACGCGGCGATCAGTGATCAGCAAGTCGATGCGGCCGCGCACCAGTTTGCCGAAATTGGCCTCGTGTGTCGGTGCAGGTTCACGGGTGAACAGCGTTGATTCACTGAAGTCGGGGCTGTACAGATAACCCGGCGAGGTGCCGATGGTCAGGCCTTTGAGTTCTTCGAGCTTGCTGAACGGGTGCGGTCGGTCGTTGGCATAGAACATCACGAACTCGACGTCCGACAGCGGTTCGACGGGGTAGAGCAGAGTAGCGTCGCGTTCGTCGCTGTGAAAGATGTCCAGTGCACCGTCGGCCTGACCGGTTTCGAGCATCGACAGGCAGCGCTTCCAGGGCAGGAATTGCCATTCGACTTCAATGCCCAGGCGCTTGAAGACGATGGCGGTGGTTTCATAGTCCAGCCCCAGCGCCTTGCCGTTCTCTTCATAGACGTAAGGTGCCCAGGGCTCGGTGACAATACGCAACTTCTCGCCCCGAGCGGCAAAGCTCAGGCAAGCAAAAACCAGCACCGTGAATAATTGCGCGATCAAAGGCATGGCTTGAGATTACGACGAGAAACGCGAAAGAGCCAGAAACTGCATGGAGAAGCTCTATCTCCGTGGATTAGCGCACAAAAAAGGGCGCTAAAAGCAAAAGATCGCAGCCTTCGGCAGCTCGTACGCCGGGTGTGTTTATTCCCGGTAGGAGCTGCCGAAGGCTGCGATCTTTTGATCTTGCTCTTTGCTTAGCGCGGCAACTTCAGGTTATTCCAGATCGCCAGGCTTGGCTCAGCCTGGTTCATGGAATAGAAGTGCAGCCCCGGTGCGCCGCCCTGCAACAGGCGCTCGCACATCTCGCTGACGACTTGCTCGCCAAAGCGCTGAATGCTTTGGCTGTCATCGCCATACGCTTCCAGCTGCTTGCGAATCCAGCGCGGGATTTCCGCACCGCAGGCATCCGAGAAGCGCGCGAGCTTGCTGTAGTTGGTGATCGGCATGATCCCCGGCACTATCGGCAGATCCACGCCCAGTGCCTGCAAACGGTCGACAAAGTAGAAGTAGCTGTCGGCGTTGAAGAAGTACTGAGTGATCGCGCTGTCGGCGCCGGCGCGAGCCTTGCGCACGAAGTTGGCGAGATCGTCTTCGTAATTGCGCGCTTGCGGATGCATCTCCGGGTAAGCCGCCACTTCGATGTGGAAATGATCGCCGGTTTCTTCACGAATGAATTCAACCAGTTCATTGGCGTGACGCAGCTCACCGCTGGTCATGCCCATGCCGGACGGCAGGTCGCCACGCAGGGCAACGATGCGCTTGATGCCGGCAGCCTTGTACTCGTTCAGCAGGCCGCGCAGGTCGTCTTTGCTGTCGCCGACGCACGACAGGTGCGGTGCGGCCGGTACTTTGACTTCGCTTTCCAGTTGCAGAACGGTGTTGAGGGTGCGATCACGCGTCGAACCACCTGCGCCGTAAGTGCAGGAGAAAAAATCGGGGTTGTACGCAGCCAGCTGGCGGGCAGTGGCGAGCAGCTTTTCATGCCCAGCGTCGGTCTTCGTAGGGAAGAACTCGAAGCTGTAGCGACGGTCTTGGGACATGGTCATATCCTTGGAAACGCATAAGCCTGGAAGGCACCGTGCACCCTGTGGGAGCAAAGCTTGCTCGCGATTGAGACGCTGCGGTCTTCAGTGAGACCATGGCGACGCCATCGCGAGCAAGCTTTGCTCCCACAGATCTGCATTAATCCGCTCCCCATGGGGGAGCGGAGCAGGACCGATCAGTAGCGGTAAGCGTGCGGCTTGAACGGACCTTCAACAGTCACGCCGATGTAGTCAGCCTGCTGCTTGGTCAGTTGCGTCACAACACCACCAAAGCCGCGAACCATTTCCAGGGCCACTTCTTCGTCGAGTTTTTTGGGCAGTACTTCAACGGTCAGACGCTCGGCTTTCTGGGCTGGCGACAGGTCGGCGTACTTCTGGCCGAACAGGAAGATCTGCGCCAGCACCTGGTTGGCGAACGAACCGTCCATGATGCGGCTCGGGTGACCGGTGGCGTTGCCCAGGTTCACCAGACGGCCTTCGGCCAGCAGGATCAGGTAGTCGTCGTTCTGGGCATCGAATGCGCCAGGACCGGTACGGTGGATCTTGTGTACCTGTGGCTTCACTTCTTCCCATGCCCAGTTCTTGCGCATGAAAGCGGTGTCGATTTCGTTGTCGAAGTGACCGATGTTGCAGACAACAGCACGCTTCTTCAGGGCTTTGAGCATGTTCGAGTCGCAAACATTGACGTTACCGGTGGTGGTCACGATCAGGTCGATCTTGCCCAGCAGCGCTTTGTCGATGCTTGCTTCGGTGCCGTCGTTGATACCGTCGATGAACGGCGAAACCAGCTCGAAACCGTCCATGCAGGCTTGCATGGCGCAGATCGGGTCAACTTCGGAAACCTTAACGATCATGCCTTCCTGACGCAGGGACTGGGCCGAACCCTTGCCCACGTCGCCGTAGCCGATAACCAGTGCTTGCTTGCCCGACAGCAGGTGGTCGGTGCCACGCTTGATCGCATCGTTCAGGCTGTGACGGCAGCCGTACTTGTTGTCGTTCTTGGACTTGGTCACCGAGTCGTTGACGTTGATGGCCGGGATTTTCAGCTCGCCCTTGGCCAGCATGTCCAGCAGACGGTGTACGCCGGTGGTGGTTTCTTCGGTCACGCCGTGAACGCGATCCAGTACTTGTGGGTACTTGTCGTGCAGCAGCTGAGTCAGGTCGCCGCCGTCGTCGAGGATCATGTTGGCGTCCCATGGCGCGCCATCCTTCAGGATGGTTTGTTCCAGGCACCACTCGTACTCTTCTTCAGTTTCGCCTTTCCAGGCGAAAACCGGGATACCGGCAGCAGCGATAGCGGCAGCAGCCTGATCCTGAGTCGAGAAAATGTTGCAGGACGACCAGCGTACTTCGGCACCCAGGGCAACCAGGGTTTCGATCAGCACGGCAGTCTGAATGGTCATGTGGATGCAGCCGAGGATCTTGGCGCCTTTCAACGGCTGTTCGCCGGAGTACTTGCGACGCAGACCCATCAGAGCCGGCATTTCCGATTCGGCGATGATGGTTTCGCGACGGCCCCAGGCAGCCAGGGACATGTCGGCAACTTTGTAATCGTTAAAATCTGCAGGCGTGATAACAGCGCTCATGAAGAGCCTCCATTCGTAATGTATGCGAATGGGCGCCGTTGTGCGTTTAGTGTCCGGCCTGAGCCAGTCAACGCCCCATCCGAGCCTGACAGGTTGAACCTGCTGCAGCGCCCCTCGGACAGGTGGCGGGAAAACGGTAGCAAGTGAACGTTACCGTTTTGAAACGGGGGCGATTATAGCCGTCTAAACTGATCTTCCAAAGGGTTTCTGTCGGGCAAATGAAGATCGCTAATAGCGACCATAGTCGAAGCCTCATGGAGCATGACCGCTCGGTCTGCCAAGATGGCACCCATCTTTCGGCAAACGCTCAGGAGTGAACATGAATTTCCACACCCGCAAGTGGGTAAAACCCGAAGACCTGAACCCCAACGGCACCCTGTTCGGCGGCAGCTTGCTGCGCTGGATCGATGAGGAAGCAGCGATTTACGCCATCGTCCAGTTGGGTAATCAGCGCGTGGTGACCAAGTACATATCCGAAATCAACTTCGTCAGCGCCTCGCGCCAGGGCGACATCATCGAGCTGGGCATCACCGCCACCGATTTCGGCCGCACCTCGATCACCCTGACCTGCGAAGTGCGCAACAAGATCACCCGCAAGAGCATCCTGACGGTGGAGAAAATG
Organism: Pseudomonas sp. TH10; assembly: GCF_016651255.1. Taxonomy (GTDB): domain Bacteria; phylum Pseudomonadota; class Gammaproteobacteria; order Pseudomonadales; family Pseudomonadaceae; genus Aquipseudomonas. The sequence goes on along the minus strand of NZ_JAEKEG010000083.1, from coordinate 12,866 downwards.
GTGTTCGTCAACCTCGGCGAAGACGGCTTGCCGGCCCCGCACGGCCGGACCGAAATCAAATACGTCAAAGATCAGTTCCAGGACGAGTAACACGAGTTCTTGGGAGCCGGCTTGCCGGCGATGCCGTCGTCAGCATCACCGCAAAAAATCCGAGTTCATCTCGGTTCCCGGTGTCGCTAATGACCCCGTCGCGGGCAAGCCTTGCTCCCACAGATTGATGCTCCCACAGGCGCCACACATGGCTCCCACAGGCCGCACTGCCACAGGGCTGATGTTTCGTTAGTGTGAGCAGTGAACAGCTCCGAACCGCGCCTGTCGTACGTACATCTCACGCCACCGGTTCCGGAGCACTATGGACACGCAAAAAGACGGCAAGACCCCGAACCTTTCGGCCCAGGAAAAACACGACGTCGACAAAAACCAGCCGCCGCGCGCTGCCGTGCTGCATGAAATCATCCGCACCCAGGGTGATCAGGAGCTGGAACGCAGCGTCGCCGCCCTTTGGTGGTCCGCCCTGGCGGCCGGCCTGACCATGGGCTTGTCCCTTATGGCCATGGGCTTGCTCAACTCTCGCCTGCCGGACGCAGAAGGATTCAAGGTAATCGCCAGCTTCGGTTACTGCGCCGGCTTCCTCGCGGTGATCCTTGCCCGTCAGCAATTGTTTACCGAAAACACCCTGACGGCAGTGCTGCCGGTCATGACCAAGCCGACCCTTAACAATTTCGGGCGGCTGCTGCGGCTGTGGACGGTGGTGCTGGTGGGCAACCTGTGCGGTACCTTGCTGGTGGCTTATGTGATGCTCCACCTGCCGATTTTCGACACCAAGACCGACATGGCCTTTCTCGACATCGGGCGCAAGGTGATGGAGAACGACGCGAGCAAGATGTTCGCCAAGGGCATCGTCTCGGGCTGGATGATTGCCACCATGGTCTGGATGATCCCTTCCATGGAAAGCGCGAAAATGTGGATCATCATTCTGATCACTTACCTGATGGCGCTGGGGGATTTCACCCACATCGTGGTCGGCTCGGCCGAAGTGTCGTACCTGGTGTTTGCCGGCGAGTTGTCGTGGAGTGATTTCTGGCTGGTGTTTGCCGGGCCGACGCTGGCGGGGAATATCATCGGAGGCAGCTTCATTTTTGCACTGCTGAGCCATGCGCAGATTCGCAGCGAAAGCGGGCCGCCCAAGCAGGATGCGGATCAGCAGCCTGATTCGCAAAAGCTCAAGAAGTAATCAGTGATGACCAGCCTGTGCCGCTGGCGCAGGCTCATCACGGGTGACGTGCTTGACCAGTTTGCCGATGCTCAGGCCCTGCAGCAGAATTGACGACAGCACCACAATGTAGGTGATGCTCAGCAACAGGTCGCGCTCCGGCCCCAGCGGCAGCGCCAGCGCCAAGGCTACCGAAACCCCCCACGCAGCCCGCCCCAGGTCAGAATCCTGATCGTCCCGCGCGGGACTGTGCGCCAGCGTCGCAGCAGCAGGATGGCCGGCGCCACGGTCAGCAGGCGCGAGAGCAAAATTGCCACGGCCAGCAAACTGGCTGCCAGCACGTGCAGCCAGTTGAATGGCAGCAGCAATAGCTCCATGCCGATCAGGGCAAACAGCAGGGCGTTGAGCATGTCGTCGAGCAGCTCCCAAAAACCGTCCAGGTATTTGCGAGTCATGTCGTTCATCGCCAGATTGCGCCCGAGGTTGCCGATGATCAGACCGGCGACCACCATCGCAATCGGTGCCGAGACGTGCAACTCCGAGGCCATTGCCGAGCCGCCGATTACCAGCGCCAGGGTCAGCATCACTTCGATCTGGTGCTGCTCGATGCTCTTGATCATCAGGTAGACCAGATAACCGATCAGCCCGCCGAACAGCACGCCGCCAATCGCTTCGTGAGCAAACAGCATGGCGGTGGCGCCGACGGTCGGGGTCTCCCCCAGTTGCGCGATACCCAACAGTACGGTGAACACCACCACCGCCGTGCCGTCGTTGAATAGCGACTCGCCGACGATTGTTGTTTTCAGCGGCTTGGAGGCGTTGGCCGTCCGTAATACGCCAAGCACCGCGATTGGATCTGTCGGCGAAATCAGCGCGCCGAACAGCAGGCAGTACAGGAAGCTCACGTGCCAGCCGAACAGGGCAAAGATGTAATAGGCCAGGCTACCGATCACTGCGGTGGCAATCAGGACGCCGAAAGTCGCGAGCAGGCCAATGGGCCAGCGATAGCTGCGCAGGTCATTGAGATTGACGTGCAGGGCGCCGGCAAACAGCAGGAACGAGAGCATCCAGTTCATCAGCAGATCGCCGAAGTCGATCTGTCCAATCAGTTGTTGAATGCGTTCTTCCAGGCCGGGGTAGCCGAGCAGGCTCAGGCCTTGCAGCAGCAAGGAGAACATCAGCGCGGTGACCATTACACCAATGGTTGGCGGCAGGCCGATGAAGCGAAAGTTTACGAAGGTGAGGAGGGTGGTGAGGCAGATGAAAGCGGCGACGAGTTCAAGCATCCGGGGTCCTTTGGATGAGGGGTGGAAAGACTGTTTAAAAGGAAAGCGTGATCGAAATCAGACCGATTATCGCCTGGATGGCGTTCCTGGATCCGGAAAACTTGCGCGCAACTAGACCTGTCCTAAACTCCAAAAGTTGCACGAAAATGACCGAAAGCCCTGTAGAGCTTGGCTTTGAGCGGTTAGGGATGTGCCCTGTCATCTTCGGTAACGCGCAGGCGGATTGAATTACATGTGTCATCCCAGCCACGCCACTGAAGGTCGCGATCATGCCTCGAGCCACCAGCGTCCGTCCCTTTTCGCTTTACGCGAGCCTGGTTGTCCTGGCGTTGGCCGGTTGTGCGAACCACAGTGAAAACGAACCAGTCTCCCAGCCGCTACGCAAAAATCCGGAGTTTTCCTACGATGCCAGCGGCGTCACCCACGCGACGCTGACGGCGGCTGAGCAGCAGGTCAATGTGGGCAATGAGCGCTACGTGTCACTGGTGTTCAACGGCGATTACGATTCACCGCTGATTCGCACGCGACCGGGCGGAACCATGGCGATCCGCCTGGATAACCGCATGGACGAGATCACCAACCTGCATTTCCATGGCATGCAGGTTTCGCCCCTGGACACTGGCGACAACATCTTCCGCATCACCAGGCCGCATCAGGTCGGCGAATACAACGTCAAGCTGCCGATGGCCCACAGCCCCGGGGCGTATTGGTACCACAGTCATTTTCACGGCGGCTCCCAGCGTCAGGTCTCGGCGGGTATCGCGGGGCCCATTCTGGTGGACGGCATGCTCGATCCGTTTCCCGAACTCAAAGGCATCAAGGAACAGGTGCTGGTGCTGCGCAACTTCCAGAAAACCCTGACTGGCAAGGTAGCGAGCGAAATCATCACCAGCGCCCCCTCGATCCGCACGGTCAACGGCCAGGAAGTGCCCACCATCGACATCAAGCCGGGCGAAACCCAGCTCTGGCATTTCATCAATATCGCCGCCAACCAGTATTTCCGCATTCGTATCAATGGCCAGACCATGCAGATCCTGTCCCGGGACGGCAATACCGTGACCCGCCGCGTGGATGATGACGAAGTACTGATTGGGCCCTCGGCGCGTTTCAGTGTGCTGGTGGTCGGGCCGCCGGCGGGTTCCTACAATATTGAGTCGGGCGACGCTGACACCGGGCCAGCGGGTGATAGCTATCCCGCAGCCAGACTGGCCATCCTGCGCTCCAGCGGGCAGCCGGTCGCCACCCGCCAGATCACCAGCGCCTATCCGCCTGCCGAAGACTTCAGCAAACAGGCGGTGAACAAGACCCGGCAGTTCGTGTTCCAGGACTCCGCCACAGACTCCAGCGCGTTCCTGATCAATGGCACCCGCTTCGAGCTGGATCGGGTCAATACCACGGTGAAACTCGGTGACGTCGAAGAGTGGCGACTGCTCAATCCGTCCCAGGAACTGCATCAGTTCCATATCCACCAGGTGGACTTCCAGGTCACCGAGATCAACGGCAAGCCAGTGCAGTTCAGCGGCTACCGGGACAATGTTTTCATCCCGGCGACCGGCTCAATCACCGTGCGCATTCCGTTCCGGGACCCGGTGATTCTTGGCAAGTTCGTCTACCACTGCCACATCCTCGAGCATGAAGACGGCGGCATGATGCAGGCGATTCAGGTGGTCAGGCCGGTGAATTATGAGCAGGCGGTCAAGCTCGAACCCCTGGGCGGACTTTATGGTGAAAACAACCAGTTGTGCACCTACCTGCGCAACACCGGACAGGACCCGAAAACGTCCAGCCCGCTGGTCCCGTCAGCTAAATAAGAGGGGGCGCCATGAGTAACTATCGATTGGCTGTCGTGCTGCTGGGGTCGGTGTGCGGCGGCGATCTGGTGTCGGCCGATGACGGGCAGTATCCCAATGTTGGCATGGATTACGACGCAACCTTCCAATATGACCATGTGCATGGCGACTCGCCCCAGGGTGGCAATCGCAACAGCACGGATGCCTACCCGGATATCAACAGCACGTTTTACTTTCGCTTGACCCATGACCAGCAGATCCAGCTGTCCACCGAGATCAATCCGGTCCAGGGGCCCGAGCCAGGTCAAAAGCGTTTTTCGAGGACGTGGGCCTGGTCATCAATGACCTCAACTACTACCAGAACAATGCCAATTCCGCGTTCATGATCGGCAAATACCACGTGCCGTTCGGACGCGCCCAGGACCAGGCGCCAGGCCTCTACACCGAGGATTTCGTCAGCACCTACGACCTGGACGGCATGCTCGGTGGCACAGTGGCCTATCGTTTCTTCGATCAGCAACTGGGGATGATCGAGCCCAATGTCAGCCTCTATACCGCTGACAATTCGTTCCTCGGGCGACCCTACCTGCGCCATGGTGAGAAGCTGCAGCGTTCTGACGGCGGTCCCTCGAACACCGGCAAGCTCGATTCGTATGCCGTGTCGGTAAACTGGCTGGCGATACCGGCTATCCCGTTCCTGGAAATGCAGGTTGGCTACATGCTCAACAAGGCCGGGGATGATGTGGAGCAAACCTCGCCACCCTTTGGCGGTGCGGCGGATGAGAAAATCAAGATCGCCTCCGCTCGCTACATCTGGGCCTATGCGCCGAGCACCGAGCTGGCACCGACGCTGGCCGGTCACTACTTCGATATCGTGCCCTTTATCGAGTTTGCCGACGTCGATAACGAAGACGCGATCGAGGGCAATGACACGCGCTACCTGACCACTTCCCTGACCTTCGATTTCGGCGACTGGGCGATGGGTGCGACGCGCACCGATAAGCATCGGCCTTCCACGGGCGGCGCGAGTCGCCAGGATTACCTCAACGAACTGAGCGTGACCTACGACATCACCGGCCAGATCAAGCTCGGGTTGTCCGCCGGCACGCAGAAACAGGACGGTGAAATGTCCGAACTGGTGGGCCTGGCGCTGACTTATTCGGGAGGGTTCTGATCAATGAAGCTGTTAATGGCGGCCGGCGTCCTGCTGCTGATGGGGCTCACGGCCGATGTAGTTGCCGCAGCCCGAACCGACATCGGCGGGCCCTTTCAACTGACCAATCAAAATGGCCAGCGGGTCACCGAAAAGAGCTTTGGGGCGCCGGTACTGCTCTACTTCGGATTTATGACCTGCCCGGCCATTTGCCCTACCGATCTGGCGAAAATGGCGCGTATCAGTCGGCAGCTGCAGCAGGAGCAGGGCATCAAGGTGCGCCCTGTTTTCGTGACGGTGGATCCGGAGCGCGACACGCCGGACAAGCTCAAGGTGTACGTGAAATATTTTGCCAATGACTTTGTCGGCCTGACCGGAACGTCGCAGCAGATCGCAAAAATCACCGACGCCTACCACGTCTACTACAAGAAAGTGCCGTCTGGCGATAAACCGGACCAGTACATGATGGACCACTCGACCATCCTGTTTCTGCTGGACAGCCAGGGCCGCTACCTCAAGCATTTCGGCCGCGGGCTCGATGAGCGGGACATCGAGCGGCAGGTGGCGGCCGCGTTGGCTGAGTCGAGCGCTGGGCGGTAGTCGGTTTTTCGGTGAGTTCGTGCAGGGATTTGTTCGGCTGAAGACTCCCGTTATCAGCTGGTGGCGTTGGCCAGCCGGACTTCACGTCGTTGCCGATAGATGAAGTACAGCGCCATCACCACTGTCAGGCCACTGACCAGCGCGCCGGTCCAGGGCAGGTCGGCAAGGTCGGCGCCGCTGGCGACCACCAGCCCGCCGATCCAGGCGCCGGCGGCGTTGCCCAGGTTGAATGCGCTCTGGTTCAGGGTCGAACCCAGGTTCGGTGCCTCATGGGCCTGGTCGATGATCAGCAGTTGCAGGATCGGGCACAGCGCGAAAGCGAAAATGCCCCACAACACCAGCGTGATGGCTGCCGGGATGACCGAGTGGCTGGTCTGCGTGAAAGCTGCAAGCACCACCACTACCGCCAGTGCCATGCCCACCAATGACGGCAGCAGGCGGCTGTCCGCCAGCCGGCCGCCGAGCATGCTGCCTGCCGTGAGGCCGACGCCAAACAACAGCAGCATGATGGTCACGCCATGGGGGCTGACGCCAGTGATGTCCTGCAGGATCGGCGCAATGTAGGTGAACACACTGAACAGACTGGTTGACGCCAGCACGCTCATGCCCAGCGCCATCAATACATTGGCCTTGCCCAGCACCTTGAACTCGCTGGCAAGGTTGGCCTTGTCCATGGCGATGTCCTTAGGCAGCCACGCCCACTGGGCGATGGCCGCAATCACACCAATCACCGAGACTGCCCAGAACGTCGAACGCCAGCCGGCGTATTGTCCGAGGGCGGTGCCCAGTGGTACCCCCAGCACATTGGCCAGAGTCAGGCCGGTAAACATCATGGCAATCGCCTGGGCGCGTTTGTTCGGTGCTACCAGGCCGGCGGCGACCACCGAACCAATGCCGAAAAACGCCCCGTGGCACAGGGCTGTGACCACGCGAGCGGCCATCAGCGTCGCGTAGTTCGGCGCCAGGGCACACAGAATGTTGCCGAGGATGAACATCAGCGTCATGCCCAGCAGCGTCGCCTTGCGCGGCATGTTGGCGGTGCCGATCGCGAGGATCGGCGCGCCGAACACCACACCCAGGGCGTACCCGGTGATCAGCAGGCCGGCGTGGGGGATGCTTACTGCAAGGTCGCGGGCGACGTCGGGCAGCAGCCCCATGATGACGAATTCAGTGGTGCCGATGCCGAATGCGGCAACAGCGAGGGCGAATAAGGCGAGTGGCATGCGCAAGTTCTCTGTCGGTAGTCTTGACGCTGTGATCAGGCATACGCATGCCAGAGACCGCTCTGGAACAGAGTGGGGCGCGGGCAAAAATTATTGGAATTAGTCTGTGCGCAACTGAGTGCGGCGTGGTCGCTTGCAGTATAAACAGCTGCTGACATATGGCGAATCAATTCTCCCGTTTCCCTTAGGAGAGGCTTGCTCGCAAAAATGATGGCGATGCGTTGATCCAGAAGGCGCGCGTTATCGTTGACGTCCATCGCGAGCTCGCTCCTACAGGGGAGTGGGTAACAAAGGAGCATGCCGTGCTTGCAACGGCTTTGGTGTTAGTGGCGGCGCTGTTGCACGCGGCGTGGAATACATTGATCAAATTCAGCGCCGAACGGCTGCTGGTAGTTGCCTGTATGGACAGCGTGGCCCTGTTGTTCGTGGCCGTCATGTTGCCTTTCGTGGAGTGGCCGCCGCAGGAGATCTGGCCTTGGATTCTTGCGTCGGCGGCGTTTGAGCTGCTCTATCGTTACCTGTTGATTCAGGCGTATCGGGTCGGCGATCTCGGGTTGGTCTATCCGCTGATGCGCGGTCTGTCACCGCTGGTGGTGCTGGCGTTGACCCTGATCTTCGCCGGTGAAGTGCTCACCACCCAGCAAATCTTCGGCATCATGCTGATCCCGTTCGGCATGATCTGCCTGCTTTGGCAGGGCGGCGGCGGAAAACACTTGCCGTGGTCGATGCTGCCGGTGGTGGCGCTGATCGGGCTGTGCATCGGTTGCTACACCTACATCGATGGCCAGGCATTGCGACGCTGGTCGCATCCGCTGGATTATCTGGTCTGGGTGACGTTGCTCAGCGCCTGGCCGTTTCCGTTGCTGGCGTGGGTCGCCAAGCGGCCGGCGTTCATGCTGTTCTGGCGTGAGCAATGGAAGCTGGGTTTGGCGGTGGGTTTCTGCGTGTTGGCCAGCTACGCTCTGGTGCTGTGGGCGATGCAGTTGGGCTCGATTGCAGAAGCTGCGGCGTTGCGCGAAATCAGTGTGATCCTGGTGGTGCTGTTCGGCATGCGCTATCTCAAAGAACCTTTCGGCCGACCGCGGCTCTTAGCCTGTGGGCTGGTACTGATCGGCATGCTGGTGATGAAGTTTTAACGCTGATAACAATTCTGGAACTTGAAAAGGGACTGCTTTATGACGGTTGCTCTGTGGTGCATCTTGATCGCGATATTTCTGCCCTACGTCTGCGTCGGCGTGGCCAAGATCAGTGGTGGGTACAGGTTGAAAGACAACCACGACCCTCGGGACTTTCTTGAATCGTTGAATGGGTTTGGTCGACGCGCGCACGCGGCGCAACTGAACAGCTTCGAAGTGACCCCAGCGTTTGCAGCTGCGGTGATCGTGGCGCACCTGGCCGGCAATGCGGAACTGGTGACGATCAATGTGCTGTCGGTGTTGTTTATCACCAGCCGCTTGCTCTACATCATCTGCTACCTGGCAGATTGGGCGATCTTGCGGTCGTTGGTGTGGTTTGTGGGGATGGGCCTGATTATCAGTTTGTTTGTGGTGTCGGCGTAAGATCAGGCAGCCTCGGCGCCCTCGACAGCTCCTACGCAGATCCCTGCAGGAGCTGTGTAGGAGCTGTGTAGGAGCTGTCGAGTGCAACGAGGCTGCGATCTTTGTCATCGTCTAGAGTTTGTCGGCCACCTGCGGCACTTGCGGCAGTGCTGCGCCTTTGGGCCAAAGCATCCAGATCTGCCCCTGCTGTTTCATATCCCCCGCCAGTTGTCCGGCGGCATCACCGGTGCCCCAGAACAGATCCGCGCGAACCTCGCCGGCAATCGCGCCACCGGTGTCCTGCGCCGCAACCGGGCGCACCAGTGCCGTGCCGTCCGGGCGCGTGGTCGACAGCCACAACAGGCTGCCCAGCGGAATCACCTTGCGATCCACCGCTGCGCTATAGCCGGCCGTTAATGGCACATTCAGCGAGCCGCGCGGGCCTTCGTTGCTGTCCGGGTTACGGGTGAAGAACACGTAGCTCGGGTTGCTGCCGAGTAACTCCGGGATACGCGACGGATTGGCTTTGGCCCAATTGCTGATCGCGCCCATGGTCACGTCTTCTTTCTTCAGCTCACCTTGCTCAACCAGCCAGCGGCCAATCGGCCGGTAGGGGTGGCCGTTCTGATCGGCGTAGGCAATGCGCAGCTGTTTGCCGTCCTGAGTCTGAATACGCCCGGAACCCTGGATCTGCAGGAACTGCAAATTCATCGGGTCGGTGAGGTAAGCCACTACCGGGGCTTTTACGCCTTTCGATTCGATGGTCGCTGCGTCGTCGTAAGGTTTGAGCACTCGGCCTTCGAGGCGACCGCGCAGGCGCTTGCCTTTCAATTCCGGGTAAATGCTGTCCAGCGAGACAATGATCATGTCCTCGGGTACGCCGTACACCGGCACATTGGCGGTGTCGGTGGGCGTCAGGCTGCCGGGATAAACCGGCTCGTAGTAACCCGTGATCAGACCGTTGGGATTGTCGTTTTCAGCACGCAGACCGTAGACGTCGAGGTTCTGCTTGAGGAACGCGCGAATCTCGTTGGCGGTTGCCGGGACGTTGGCGGAGGCCGCACAAGTGGCGCCCCAGACCGCGTCGGCCTTGAGTCGGTTACAGGCGCTGCGCCACGAACCGAAGCCGGCGATCAGGTCGTTGTCCGACACCGTTGGCAACGCTTCCCAGGTGGCGCTGGAGTAAGTCGCCAGCGCGTGGGTTTTGGGTGGGGTGTTTTCGCCCCCGGTGCAGCCAGCGAGCACGGCGACTACCGGGAGAGTCCAGGACAGGCGAGGGCGCCATGCCTTGATGCAGCTGATCATGGAGTAATTCCTTTGCCGGTTGCCTGAGTGCTCCATGCGCTCGAACAACCCATATTGATAATAGGGCTATTGGTCTTTACGGATGACGCGAGGATACTGGCCGCCGTTCCCGTAACCAGAAGCCACCATGACTCTTAAAAGACTTTCCGTTGTATTGCTGGCCTGCCTGACGTTGACTGCTTGTGGCGGCGTCGACCCGGATTCGCCGCTGGGCCAGCGCAAGGCGATTTTCAAACAGATGCTCAAGACCGGCTGAAGACCTGGGTGGCATGTTGCGTGGGTCGCATTGCATTCGATGGCGCGAAGTTCGCTGACGGTGCCGTCGAAGCTCGATGCCTTGTCCCATGAGCCCTGGAAACATTTCCCGCAGGTGCGCGAAGAAGATCACACCAGCGCCAAAGATGATGTCTGGCAGAAACAGGCACGCTTCCAGGAAATGGCTCGCACGCTTGAAGCCGCCACCGGTGAATTGGTGGTTGCCAGCAAGGTTCAACCCTACAAGGCCAGCAACCTGGGGCCGGCGGTGCAGAAAGTCGAAGATGCCTGCAGTGCGTGCCATAAAGAATTTCGGGATCATTGATTTGCAGCGCTCTGGCTGACGATTTGACTTGATCGCGAAGAGGCCAGTCAGAGCAACCGAAAGCTTCGGTCATTCCTTATATTTATTTATCCAGCTCATCCAGCGCGTCCTGCAGCTCTTTGCGCGACTCGGCGAGTTTGTCTTTGCGTTTGTTGATCTTCTCCGGGTCGCCCTTCTTCATCGCCTTGTCGAGATCGGCCTGGCGCTGGCTGACTTCGTGTTTGGCCTCAAGCACTTTGTTTTCGCGTTCTTTCTTAAGGCCGGCGTCGGTGCAGTGTTCGCTCACTTCGCTCAGGGCTTTTTCCAGGCCGGCTTGCTGATCGGCATTGCCGCGCGACTTGGCCTGTTCAATCTGGTTGATGATGCCCTGCTTCTTGGCCGCGCAGCCAGTCAGCCCCGGGGCGTCTTCGGCGGCCATCAGTGGAGCGGCCATCATGCCGCAGAGGGTCAGCATGGCGAGCGGTGCGAGAAATTTCATAAAAGCTCCATGTGCAAAGGCATTCGGGTCGGTGTGACGACGGGCCGTTTGAGCCGGATCGGCACCTATGGGTTCCCGTATGCACGGTATTGCCGGCCGCTAAAAACCGTCAACTCCCGCCATACGTAATGTTTCGCTCAAGGCCAGGACCTGCGGGTCACGGAAAAACGCGCTTAATTGCGCCGCGCGTCCCGGGCCTATACCGGCCTGGGCCTGCCATTGTTCGGTTTCACGTTGCGCCAGTTCCCGCCACGAATCAGCAAGCTGTGCCTGACCGATTGGCGGCATGCCCAACGCATTGAGCCAGCGTGCGAACGGAAGTTGTCGGGCGCTGTTGAAGCTGTTTAAAAGCTGAGCCGTGCTGCGCTCGCCGAAACCGTTAATGTTAGCAAGCTCTTGAGCATCGAGGGTCAACCAATCCAGCAGTCCCTTCAGTCGGCCTGTTTCCAGAAGTTTCTCCCAGGTGCCCGGGCCGATGTTTGGCATGTCCAGCCCTTGCTTGCCGCTGAGCCAGGTCAGTCGCGCGAGAAACTGGCTTTGACAGCCCTGAGTGGGTTGCCAGCAACTGAGCTGATGAAAATCCGCAGCTTCTGGAACCTCCATGTGAACGCGCTCGACGCTACGCAGTATGACGCCGTCCAGCCTTGGAATGGTCAGGCCGGCCAGGCTGATGGACACCTGGTCGCCAGGGCGGATATCCAGCGCTTGCCAGCGTGGCAGGGAACTGACGCTGACGCGCTTGATCTGGCGATCATCGAGCCATATCGGCGATACATCCAGCACTGGAGTGATCCGGCCAGTGCGTCCGATGTTGAAATGGACCTTGCGAACTTCGGCCAGCGCCTGGGCGAAAGGGTATTTCCAGGCCGCGATCCAGTAGGGCGCCTTGGCTTGCCAGCGATCGGCAGAGGGGCGCTCGTCCTGGCGCAGGACAATGCCATCGCTGGCGAAAGGCAGGGGTGAGCGGTACCAATGCTCACGCCAGCGCACGACGTCGGCCAGTTCCGCGATCGGGTGGCTCAAGGGCGCGGTGCTATCGAATCCCAATGCGTCCAGGGCGGCAATGCGCGCGGAAAGACTGGCTGGGCCTTCTGGCCATTCCCACACGAACAGGCCGATGCCTGCGGCGTCCTGCGCGCTTAGTTGCTTGCGCGCCATCAGCCCGGCGACGTTGCCCCGAGCATTGAGGCTGCCGGCACTGGCTTGAACGTGGCCATCCAGGCGCCAATACAGTTCACCTTGCACCACCAGGTCCCGGGGTTGCGAAAGCTGTTGCGGGATGCCGCCAATCCGCCGCGCCGATGCGGTCCAGTCCTTGCCCTGCACCCCGTTGCCGCGACTGATCGCGCGCACCAGTACACCTTTCTCATACACCAGGCTCACTGCCACGCCATCGACCTTGGGTTGAACCCAGACTTCGTTACGATTTTTCAGCCAGTCTTCAATGGCTGCGACATCAATGAGTTTGGCCAGGCCGGTGTGCGGGATGGGATGGGTAATCGAGCCGCCAGCGGTGCGTAGTGGATCTGCCGGCGCGTCCAGATTGAAGCATTGCTGCCAGTTGGTCAGTTGAGCGCGGGCTTGATCGTAAAGTTCGTCGGCGACCATGGACTGGCCTTGGCGATGGTAGCTGTCGTCCCACAGGTCGATCTGTTTTTGCAGGGCGCTGATTTCTTCCTGGCCTCGCCCGGGGGCCAGTC
>NZ_JAEKEG010000082.1 GCF_016651255.1 Pseudomonas sp. TH10 | reverse complement strand
CCAGCAACACGTCACCCTGACCGTTGTTGACGAAGGTGATGGTCGAGCCACGGGCACCGGTGTCCAGCACGGGCACATGCTTGAACAGGGTCTGTACGTATTCTTTGGCTTTGCCTTCGTCACCGCCGTTGGCTTTCAGGCCGTAGGCCCACGCGGCGAGGAAGTTCCAGCGCGCACCGCCGGAGGTTTTCGGGTTCGGGGTGATCACCGAGACGTCGTTCTTGACCAGATCGCCCCAGTCCTTGATGCCTTTCGGGTTGCCCTTGCGCACCAGGAACACAATGGTCGAGGTGTACGGCGTGCTCGCTTCCGGCAGACGCTTCTGCCAGTCGGCGGGCAGGGTCTTGCCGAGTTTGGCGATTTCGTCGATGTCGCCGGCCAGGGCCAGGGTCACGACGTCGGCACGCAGGCCGTCGATGACCGCACGGCCCTGCTTGCCCGAACCACCGTGGGATTGCTGGATTTTCACGGTGTCGCCGGCATGATCCTTCTGCCAGAACTTGATGAATTCGGCGTTGTAGTCCTGATACAGCTCGCGCGTCGGGTCATACGACACATTGAGCAGTTCGTAATCCTTGGCAACCGCGGAACCGGCAAACACAGCGCTGGCCAGCGCGGCCAAAGCGTAACGGCGAATCGACGACATGGTGAAAGCTCCTGGAATTCTGGTGGTGGCTTTTTCTTATGTATTTCGGAAATCGTGTTGCCGGTTCAAAGATCGCAGCCTTCGGCAGCTCCTACATAAATCCCCCGTAGGAGCTGCCGCAGGCTGCGATCTTTTAGCCCGGTTGTTTGCCGGGTTGCTGCAAGCGGAATTTCTCTTTGCGTTCGATCTGCACGACTTGTGCGTTATGCACAGTGATCTCCACCGCGCCGAAACGCAGATCGCGCAGGGCGCTCTGGATTTCACGCAAGATGGTGCTTTCGTCCTGACCGTCAACGCTGCGAAGGGATGCGCTCATGGTGCTGCTCCTTTGAATGGGATATGCCTGGCAGTGGGCGGCACTGCGTTCGGCGTGGGAGCAATATAAGAGAGGCATGGATATTCTTAAAAAGACTATTTAAGAATGTTTATATAACCAGAAGTGAACTTCATGAACACCGCCCATCCTCCACCCCGTAGGAGCTGGCGAGTGAAACGAGGCTGCGATTGATGCTGCGCGATCTTTCAAGCAGACCACGAGAGGGTTTAACCGATATGCGGCGCCCGCGCCCAGTCGAGCTGCGCAGCAGGCATCGGTCGCGCGAACCAGTAACCCTGGCCCAGATCGCAGTCGTGCTCGAGCAGGAAACTGGCCTGCTCGACCTGTTCGATCCCTTCGGCATGGACCTGCATGCCCATGCTCTGCGCCAGCGCGATAATCACCCGGACAATCGCCGCGTCATCCTCATCCCCCGGCAAGCCAGCGACAAATCCCTGGTCGATCTTCAACTTCTGCACCGGCAGCCGCTTGAGCCGCAGCAGCGACGAATAGCCTGTGCCGAAATCGTCGATTGCCAGACGAATGCCCAGCTCACGCAGGCGATGCATCTGCTCCAGCGCCACTTCCGGGTCATCCATCACCGCGCTTTCAGTGACTTCCAATTCCAGATACGCCGGGTCCAGCCCAGTGTCGCGCAGCACTTGCGCCACCTGTTGATACAGCTCACGTCGCGCGAACAGTCGCGACGAAACATTCACCGCCACAAACGACAACACCACCCCGGCCTGCTGCCATCGGCACATTTGCAGGCAGGCTTGTTGCATCACCCAGGCATCGATTTCGGCGATCAACCCGGTGCGCTCGGCAATCGGGATGAACTCCGCCGGCGACACCAGACCACGCTGCGGATGCTGCCAGCGCACCAAGGCTTCAACGCCGATCAGACGACTGGTTTTCAGGTCATGCACCGGTTGGTAATAGACCCGCAGTTCCTGCTGTTCCAGCGCGCGGCGCAGTTCGAAGGCGATTTCGACCCGCTGCTGGGCGTGCGCGGTAAGTTCTTCGGTGTACAAGGCGTAACCGTTGCGCCCGCTGCTTTTGGCCTTGAATAGCGCGGCATCGGCATTGCGCAACAGCTGCTCCGCGCTCAGCGCATCGCTGGGGAACAGACTGATGCCGATGCTGGCGTTGATGAATAACTCGTGGCCGTCGATGCCGAACGGCTCCTTGAGTGCATCGATAATGCGCTGAGCCAATGCCGCTGCTTGTCCGGGTTGTGGACAACTTTCAGAGAGCACCGCGAATTCATCGCCGCCGAGCCGCGCCAAGGTAATACCGGGGCCGAACAACGCCTGTAAGCGCGCCGCCACCGCTTTGAGCAGTCGATCACCAACGTTATGCCCGAGGCTGTCGTTGATCATCTTGAAGTGATCCAGATCGAGCATCAGCAGCGCACAACCACGCTTATGAGTCTGCGCCGAAGCCAGCGCCTGTTCGGCACGGTCGGTGAACAGCAGGCGATTGGGCAAGTCGGTCAATGGGTCGTGATGGGCAAGATGGGTCAGCACATTCTCGGAATTCTTGATTGCGCTGATGTCGGAGAATACCGCCACGTATTGGCTGACCCGTCCATCATCGTCACGAACGATACGGATCGTCTGCCATTGCGGATAGATTTCCCCGCTTTTGCGCCGATTCCAGATTTCACCGCTCCACTCGCCAACACTGTTGAGCGTCTTGAACATGGCCTGGTAGAAGCTCGCCGGATGGCGACCGGATTTGAACAGGCTCGGTTGCTGGCCCATCACTTCTTCGCGCTGATAGCCGGTGATCTGCATGAACGCCCGGTTAACGTGAACGATCAATCCTTTTTCATTTGTGACCAGCACGCCTTCGCGGGTGCAATCAAACACGGCTGCGGCCTGACGCAGCCGCTCTCTATCCGCAGAACGCTCAGCCAACTGCGCACCAATCCCAAGGCAGCGGAACAAACGCGTGCGGGCAATGAAAATAATTCCCGCGCTCAGCAATAGCCAGATGTAGCCGTTGATCGTTTGCCAGTGCAACGCCTCGGCCGAATCATCGAAGAAACTGTTTAATGCAAAACCGCTGAGCGAAACCCAGAGGACGGCAAGCACGAGATAGAGCAGCGCTGCACGCAAGGCATCGCGATAAGTGGCAGACATTCGGCTGTCCATGTCCCTACAAAAAGGTTGGAATTATAGGTCAAGAAACATTCAGCGACTCTTATCTGAAAGGGCGACTGGTTTTATCTGTGTGCTTAGTGATAATGCAACGGCTGTTTTTATCTTTATCGAGGGCCCTATAGCCTATGTGGTACGAAGGTTTTCTTGGCTTGTCGGCCTGGTCACTGGTCGCAGTCACCCTGCTGATGACCCACATCACAATCATCGGCGTCACTGTCTATCTGCATCGCTATTCAGCCCATCGCTCCCTTGAGCTCAATGCCGGCCTGAAACATTTCTTCCGCTTCTGGCTGTGGCTGACCACGGCGCAGAACACCCGCGAGTGGACTGCCATCCACCGCAAGCATCACGCCAAATGCGAAACCGAAGATGACCCGCACAGCCCGGTCATCAAAGGTCTTTCCACAGTACTGCGTACCGGCGCCGAGCTGTACCGTGCCGAAGCCCAGAACCCGGAAACCCTGCGCATCTACGGCAAGAACTGCCCGGAAGACTGGATCGAACGCAACGTCTACAGTCGCTATCCGCTGTTGGGCGTCGCGATCATGGGCGTCATCGACCTGCTGCTGTTCGGCACCATCGGCATCACCATCTGGGCGATCCAGATGATGTGGATCCCGGTGTGGGCCGCCGGCGTGATCAACGGGCTGGGCCATGCCGTTGGCTACCGCAATTTCGAATGCCGCGACGCGGCGACCAATCTGGTGCCATGGGGCATCCTGATCGGCGGTGAAGAACTGCACAACAACCATCACACCTACCCTAACTCGGCCAAGCTGTCGGTGAAGAAGTGGGAGTTCGACCTCGGTTGGGCATGGATCAAAGTCTTCAGTTTTCTGCGTCTGGCCAAGGTGCAGCGTGTCGCGCCGATTGCCCACCGTGTGGAAGGCAAAGGCAGCCTGGACATGGACACTGCAATGGCGATCCTTAACAACCGCTTCCAGATCATGGCCCAGTACCGCAAGTTGGTGATCGGCCCACTGGTCAAGCAAGAGCTGGCCAAGGTCGATCATTCGGTGCGCCACCAGTTCCATCGGGCCAAACGCCTGCTGTCGCGGGAAACCAGCCTGCTGGAAGATCGTCATCACCTGCGCATCCAGAACATGCTCGAGCACAGCCAGGCGCTGAAGGTAATTTACGAAAAACGCCTCGCCCTGCAGCAGATCTGGGTCAAGACCAGCGCAAATGGCCACGACATGCTCGCGGCCATCAAAGAGTGGATTCACGAGGCCGAGGCCAGTGGCATCCAGTCCCTGCGCGATTTTGCTGACCAGTTGAAAACCTACTCGCTGCGCCCCGCCAACGCCTGAGCCCAGGCAGAGCACCTCGCCCGAGGTGCTCTGGGACAGCAAGCCGCGCTCCTGTGGCGAGTAAGCTTGCTCCCGCTCGTTTTTGCGCAGCACACGCCCCTGAACAACCGCTGTACGCGATAAACCCCTTCGCTTACCGCCCGGCGGGCGCATCCCCCTGCTCTCCCCACCCCGGGAACTTAGTTCCAAATCCCCTATCTCAAAAGCACTTCGCCACCCTGGCGGTCTTCGCTGCAGCCGCTGCCGAACTCGCGGCACGCTCTTTGAGATTAGTGTCGATGGTCGATAAAAACCTGCAGGATTCTTCCCCGCCGCAATGGCCAGAGGCCGCGCAGACCCTGATGGCGCTGATGCAGGCCCGAGGCGAGGTCGCGCGCTTGAGTGAACGCGAACAGCTGTTGAGCTCGCTGCTGGTGAGCGTCAATGCGGTGCTGTGGGCATTCAACTGGGAAACCCGCGAGGTGCTCTATGTCAGCCCGGCCTACGAACGGATTTTCGGGCGCCCCACCGACCCGTTGCTGGCCGACTACAACCAGTGGCGCGACAGCGTTTACCCGGATGACCTGGAAGAAGCCGAGCGCAGCCTGGCCTCCGTGCTGGACAAAGGCTCGGTCGAAGACCGTGAATATCGAATCGTTACCGCCGACGGCCAGGTACGCTGGCTGAGCGACAAGTGCTTTATCAACCGCCAGGGCGAGCCGGGCCAGCCTCTGATCATCGTCGGCATTGCCGAAGACATCACCGAAAAAAGCACCTCGAAACCGAATTGCAACGCCTGGCCACTACCGACGAATTGACCGAGAGCAGCAACCGCCGGCATTTTTCGAATGCGCCAACCACGAGTTCGAGCGGGCGCGAACCCAGGGCACCCCGCTGTCGTTCCTGATGCTGGATATCGATGATTTCAAGACCGTGAACGACACCTATGGCCACCAGGAAGGCGATAACGTATTGCAACGCATCGCTGAGTGCGGTCGCGCCGCATTGCGTCGTGGTGACGTGTTCGGGCGCATCGGCGGAGAGGAGTTTGCGGCAGTGTTTCCAGGCTGCGAGCCCGGGGTGGCCATGCAGGTGGCCGAGCGGCTGCAACAGGAGATTCAGCGTTTGAGTTTCAGCCATGACGCCCAGACGTTCGGCATCACCGTCAGCCAGGGTCTGACCAGCCTCACCGAGGCAGATGAAAACCTCGACAGCCTGTTCGCCCGTGCGGACGCGGCGATGTACGAAGCCAAGCGCCAGGGCAAGAACCGGATCATCCCCGGCTGATTCGCCCACTGTAGGAGATGCCGAGAGAAACGAGGCTGCGATCTTTTGATTGGGGGCTAACCAAAGATTACAAGATCAAAAGATCGCGGCCTTCGGCAGCTCCTACGGGCGAGGCGGCTATTTTTGCGCATTCGTATCAACTCCGGCAAGCCGATCTTGAGCAGCCGTGCCGTGCGGCTCTTGGCCAGTTCCTCTATGCCTTCGTGCTCGGTCAGATGGGCCATCTGCGCCGCCATGTTCATCACCAGCGCCTCACGCGAATATACCCCGCCACCGAGCTGGTAGACCGCGGCAATCAATTCACGCAACTCCAGCGGCAAACGCCAGCGGGCTCGCAGCGCCGAACCATAGGCCGCGCCAAATTCTGCCAGTGCTTCGCCGACTTCCTCCAACTCATCCAGCTCTCCACCGGCCTGCTGCCATTCCTGTAAACAACGCAGCAATGCCAGATCACCGAGGCGATGCAGTATGCCCGCGCAATAACAGCGCTCCTGGTCCAGGTCGAGAAGACGGGCCAGGGTCCGCGCATATTCAGCGGTGTGCAGCGACAGTCCCCAGTAACGCTCGGCATAGTCCGCCAGACACGGGTCGCTGAGCCTGGCACTGCGCTTGAGCGCCAGCCCCAGAATCAGGTTCATGCTCTGCCCGGTGCCCAAGCGCTGCAGTGCCTGCGCCAGGGTCTGCACCGGCGCGCCATGGTGTTGCGCGGCGCTATTGGCGGCGGCAATCAACACGGCCGTGATCTGCGGATCGGTACGCGTTTCCTCTTCGAGGACGGTCAGGTCAAGCCCCCGGGGTTAAGGCTGCGTTTGACCGCTACCTCCACATCGGTCATCAGTGGTGCACCGTCAGCCAGCGTCCGCCGGCGCTCCAGATACACCGCCAAGGTCATGCCCGCCGCCAGGGCCGGCACTTCACAAAAAACTTCCTGCCCAGCATTGAGCAGCAAACCCTGCAAGCGGTCGGTCAGGTTTTCCATGTTCAACGGCTTGGTCAGGTAAGCCGTAGGCGCCAACGGTAAGGCTTCGCGCACGCTGGCGCTGTCATTGCGGCTGCTCATCAGAATGAACGGCAACGGCGGATTGCGCTTGCGCTGGCGAACGCTGCGCAACACATTCAAGCCATCCACACCAGGCAACGCCCAGTCGACGATCACCAGGTCGTAGGCGTTTTCCGCCAGTCGCGACAACGCGTCCTGGCCATCGGCACAGAGATCGATGCGAGCATCGCAGCGCACGTTCAGCAGCACTTGCTGGAGCAAATCCCGCGACCAGGGATCCGCCTCGGCAATCAGCACTCGAGGTACAGCGGGTAACTCAACGGCTCTCATGCAAACAGGCTCTCCTCTCAATGCATGCACCATAGTCAATGCAGGCCACAGGAAACAGCGCTGTGGGTTTCATGTACAAAAACCCGCCGAAGCGGGTTTTTTTGTCGATCAGCTCACACTTTCATAAGAGCACTTTAGATCAAAGCTCCGAGAAGCACTCTTCGATGATCGCCAGGCCTTTGTCCAGTTGCTCGTCCGGCGAAGTCAGCGGTACCAGTACGCGCAGAACGTTGCCGTAGGTGCCGCAGGACAGCAGGATCAGGCCCTTGTCGCGCGCCTTGGCCACAACCGACGCTACTGCAGCAGCGTTCGGCTTGTGGCTGTCGCCGTTTTCAAACAGCTCGACCGCGATCATCGCGCCCAGGGCACGGACTTCGCCGATGACCGGGTACTTGGCCTGGATGGCTTTCAGGCCGGTTACCAGACGCTCGCCGACTGCCTTGCAGCGATCCAGCAGGTTTTCTTCTTCAAACACTTCCATCACGGCCAGGGCCGCGGCGCAAGCGATCGGGCTACCGGCGTAGGTGCCGCCCAGGCCGCCTGGAGCAATGGCGTCCATGTATTCAGCCTTGCCGCAAACACCGGCCAGCGGGAAGCCGCCAGCGATGGATTTGGCGAAGGTGGTCAGGTCGGCAGCAACGCCCATCTGTTCCATGGCGAAGAACGTACCGGTACGGCCAGCGCCGGTCTGTACTTCGTCAGCGATCAGCAGGATGCCGTGCTGGTCGCACAGTGCGCGCAGACGCTTCATGAATTCCTTCGGCGCGACGTAGAAACCACCTTCACCCTGTACCGGCTCGATGATGATCGCGGCGATGTCTTTCGGCTCGGCGTCGTTCTTGAAGATGCGTTCGATGGAAGCGATCGAGTCGTCGATGCTCACGCCGTGCAGTTCGTTCGGGTACAGCGCGCGGAAGATGCCGCCTGGCATCAGGCCCATGCCGGCCGAGTAAGGCACGACTTTACCGGTCAGGCCCAGGGTCATCATGGTGCGACCGTGGTAAGCGCCGGTGAAGGCGATCACGCCAGCGCGGCCAGTGGCGGCACGGGCGATTTTCACGGCGTTTTCTACGGCTTCGGAACCGGTGGTGACCAGCAGGGTTTTCTTGGCGAAATCACCCGGGATCTTGGCGTTGATCTTTTCGCACACTTCTACGTACGGCTCGTAGGCTAGAACCTGGAAGCAGGTGTGGGTCAGCTTGTTCAGCTGCGCGGTCACGGCGGCGATGATTTTCGGGTGTACGTGGCCGGTGTTCAGTACCGCGATACCGCCAGCGAAGTCGATGAACTCACGACCTTCAACGTCAGTCACGGTAGCGTTCTTCGCGGACTCGGCGAAGATCGGGTGAATCTGGCCAACACCACGTGGTACAGCAGCGGTACGACGGGCCATCAGTTCAGCGTTAGTCTTGCTCATTACAGTCCTCATTCGCCGCTCATCGGGCGGCGTGGTTCAAGGATTAAGCGGGAGGAAGCGACGGTGGCAGCATGCGATGATCGACTGCCACGGCGTTCCCGGCCGCAGAGAAAATTCCGGTTTGAAACGACGCAAAGGGACAGCGCTCTCGTGCCCTTTGCGTTTGCAGCGATCTCTTTCTCGGCTTAGATGCCCAGGCAGAGGTATTTGATTTCCAGGTAATCTTCGATGCCGTACTTGGAGCCTTCACGGCCCAGGCCCGAGGCCTTGATGCCGCCGAACGGCGCGACTTCGTTGGAGATCAGCCCGGTGTTGACGCCAACCATGCCGTATTCCAGCGCTTCCGCCACACGGAACACACGGCCCAGGTCGCGAGCGTAGAAGTACGAAGCCAGACCGAACTCGGTGTCGTTGGACATCGCGATCACTTCGGCTTCGTCTTTGAAGCGGAACAGCGGCGCCAGTGGGCCGAAGGTTTCTTCCTTGGCCACGGCTGCGTTTTTCGGCACGTTGGTCAGAATGGTCGGCTCGAAGAAGTTGCCTTCCATCGCCTTGCCACCGGCCAGTACGGTAGCGCCTTTGGCCACAGCGTCAGCGATGTGTTCCTGCACCTTGGCCACGGCTTTTTCGTCGATCAGCGGGCCAGTGGTGGTGCCGTCTTCCAGACCGTTACCGATCTTCAGCTTGGCGACTGCCACTTTCAGCTTCTCGGCGAACGCGTCGTAGACCGAATCCTGAATGTACAGGCGGTTGGCGCAGACGCAGGTCTGGCCGTTGTTGCGGTACTTGGAAATGATCGCGCCTTCGACGGCCTTATCCAGGTCCGCGTCGTCGAACACGATGAACGGCGCGTTGCCGCCCAGTTCCAGCGAGACTTTCTTGATGTCCTTGGCACATTCCGCCATCAGTTGACGACCGATTTCAGTCGAACCGGTGAAGGACAGTTTGCGCACGATCGGGTTGCTGGTCAGCTCGCTGCCGATGTCGCCAGCACTGCCGGAGACCACGCTGAATACGCCCGCAGGAATGCCGGCACGCTGAGCCAGTTCGGCCAGGGCGAAAGCGGAAAACGGAGTTTGCGAAGCAGGCTTGAGCACCATGGTGCAGCCGGCCGCCAGCGCTGGGCCGGCTTTACGGGTGATCATCGCCGCCGGAAAGTTCCACGGAGTGATCGCTGCGGTCACGCCGATTGGCTGCTTGATCACGATCAGGCGTTTGTCTGGCTGGTGGCCAGGAATCACGTCACCGTAGATGCGCTTGGCTTCTTCGGCGAACCACTCGATGAACGAAGCGGCGTAAACGATTTCGCCCTTGGCTTCGGCCAGCGGCTTGCCCTGTTCGAGGGTCATCAGGCGAGCGAGATCGTCCTGGTTCTCGATCATCAGTTCGAACCAACGACGCAGCTTGCCTGCACGCTCCTTGGCGGTCAGTGCACGCCAGGCCGGCAGCGCCTTGTCAGCGGCTTCGATGGCACGGCGGGTTTCGGCGGCGCCCATTTTTGGCACGGTACCGAGGATTTCGCCGGTGGCCGGGTTATTAACCTTGATCGTCTGACCGTTGTCCGCATCAACCCAAGCGCCATCAATGAAGGCTTGCTGGCGGAACAACTGGGTGTCTTTAAGCTGCATGTCGGCTTTCCTTAACAGCACCGCGGCCTGCGCGGAGCAAATTATGATTGTAGAAAGGCGCCTCGCAAGGCTGCCGTCAGGGAAATCAGTGACCGGGCTGAAGCACATAAATAGCGCACGGATTGGACTCGCGCGCTGCAACACCCAGCAAAGAGCGTTTGAAATCTCAAACGGATCGTAGGATCAAAGGGGGTAAAGGACAATAGGTCGTTCGAAAAAAAGAACAAAAACCGTTCATTTGCCCATTTTTTCTGATCAACGTGACAACCGTCCGTTCGGCGGCCAAAAAACACAGGCGATTCAGCAGCATGGACGCCCGCAGCGCTTATGAGTATCATGGCGCCCGCTTGCACCAGTAGCTCAGCTGGATAGAGTACTGCCCTCCGAAGGCAGTGGTCGTGGGTTCGAATCCCGCCTGGTGCACCATAGTAGAAACGAAAAAGCCCCAGGCCTTAAGGTCTGGGGCTTTTTTGTGGGTGGTGTCTCGACCTGAATCAGGTTGACTCCGCAGCTCCCTCACTCCGTAGTCCAATCAAACTCATCATATTCATCATCCCCCTCCTCATCCTCGAACACCTCATCATCAAGGTCATCCTCCTCCAAGGCCTGCTCCTTCTCCTGAGCCAACAGGAATTCCTTGCGGCTCTCGGTCACTGCCCGCCTTAGTTCCTCTCCCTTCACCGGGCAGTTGAGCATTTGGGCGATGCGGTCGATTTTTTCGCCATGGCTTCCTCCAACGCATCGGCTATGGCCCGATAGTGCGCGCTTTCAGGGTTGGTTGCCAAATGGCGGACCGTTATCGGTGCTGGTTTTTCTGCAGTTCCTTGAGCCGGTCGTCCAGGTTTTCGTTGGAGAAACGTTGCTTCAGCGACTCTAACAACTTGTCCGCCGCTGGTTTCTGACCGATTTGCTGCAGGCGCATCACCTCAAGCAACTGCTCATCCAGGCTCTTTGCCGGCGCTGCCATGCGTTTGCTGACTTTGGCTTCGTCGCCCATTTGCGCCCGCATGGATTCACGCTGCGCAGGCGCGGCGAGTTCGGCCATCGGCGCTGCAGGTGCCGGGGCGGAGGCTTTGGGGGTTGGCGCGAAGTCGTAGGCGGGCTCCCGCTCGGGACCGGGTTGTACCAGCGCCAGCATCAGCGCGACGCCGACCAGGCTGGCGAATCCGACTTGCCAGCGCGGCTTTTGGCAGGCTTGCGACCACCGCTGCCAGAGGCTTGCCTTGGGTGCCGGGGTTTCTCGATGCGCTGCGGCGAGGATGAACGCATCCAGGTGTGCCGGTGGCTCGTCGGTAGACTGTTCACGAAAGTGTTTTACCACTTCCTCTTCGGGTGTCTTGCGGGCGTCAGTCATGTCAGTACCTCCTCGGCCAGCAGCCGACGCAGTTTTTGCTGGGCGTAGCGCAGGCGGCTTTTGACGGTTTCCAGCGGTGTTTCGGTGAGGCTGGCGATTTGTGCCAGGTCAAGATCGCCGTGGGCGCGCAGCAGGAACACTTCGCGTTGTTCGGCGGGCAAGGCTTGCAGGGCGTTTTCCAGACGCTGGCTGTCGCGGCTGAGGCTCAGCAATTGTGCAGGATCGGCGGCGTCATCAGGCAGGGCGTGGACCTGTTCGTCATAGCTGTCGTGCAAAGGGTTACGAATTCCGTGCTTGCGCCAATGATCGATCAGACGATTGCGGGCAATCTGGAACAGCCACGTACGAAAAGTCGCCCGGCCTTGTGGCTGACTGGCGCTGCGAATCAGGCTCAGCCAAGTCTCCTGAAAAATCTCGTCGGCCAGCTCGGGTTTGCCGCTCAAGCCAAGCAAAAATCGATACAGGCCCTGACGATGGCGGGCGTACAAAATCTCGAACGCCGCGCCGTCGCCCTCGCGATAGCGCGACAGCAGCGATTCGTCGCTGCTGGTGGCCGAGCTTGGAGGCGGGGCAGTCATGTCAGTGGTTCTCTTGGATCATTGCCTGATGTTCGGTGGTTTGCAGGCTTTGCGCCAGCTCGACCAACTGCACGAACTCCGCTCGCAGGCCAAACCGGTCTTCGCCCCGAGCGCCACGGGCCAGTGCCTCAGTGTCTTTCAGACTGAAGCTGGCGGTATAGCGCCCGTCCTTCAGCTGCTGGGAAAAAGCTGCCACGGCTGCGGCGAATCGCAGATCGTCAGAGGCGGCTTCGGCTTGGCCTGCAACGATCGGGCGTTCAATCAAGCGACTATTCCCACCTTGCGGCAGCTGATAACGCACGCGCAGCATGGCCATTTCCGTTGTCTTGGTGGCATCAATGCTGGCGGCCTGGCTGTAGCGCAGCGGCTCCAGCCAACCTTTCTCCCCCTTTGGAACAATTTCGTACAGGGCGGTTACCGTATGGCCTGCGCCGATTTCGCCAGCGTCGACCTTGTCGTTGCTGAAATCTTCGCGTTTCAAGGCGCGATTTTCATAGCCCAACAGGCGGTACTCGCTAACCTGGGCCGGGTTAAATTCCACTTGCAGCTTCACGTTTTTCGCGACGACCGCGAGGGTTGAACCGAGCTGGTCGACCAGGACCTTGCGCGCCTCGCGCAGGTTGTCGATATAGGCGTAGTTGCCATCGCCAGCGTCGGCCAGTTGTTCCATCAAGTGTTCATTGTAGTTATCCACACCGAAACCCAGGGTGGTCAGGGAAATCCCGGTTTTGCGTTTATCCACAGCCATTTGCTTGAGGCTGTCGAAGTCGCTGACGCCGACGTTGAAGTCGCCATCGGTGGCCAGCAGGATGCGGTTGATGCCTGTGGGCATGAACGCCTGCTGGGCCATTTGGTAGGCCAGCTCAATGCCTGAGGCTCCCGCGGTCGAACCGCCCGCCGTCAACTGATCGATAGCTGTACGAATTTTCGCTTTTTCCCGTCCGGAAGTGGGCTCCAGCACCACACGAGATTCACCGGCGTACACCACCAGCGACACGCGATCCTGGTCGCGCAGTTGATCGACCAGCAGTTTCAGCGTGCTCTTGACCAGCGGCAGGCCTTCGCGACGGTCCATCGAGCCGGACACATCCACCAGGAAGACCAGGTTTGCCGGGGCCAGGTCCGCCACGGCACGGTCCGACGCCTTGATGCCGATGCGCAGCAACCGGGTGTGCGCATTCCAGGGGGTTGGCGCCAGCTCCGTGGTCACGCCAAAGGGCGAGCCGTCGGTGGGCAAGGCGTAGTCGTAGGGAAAGTAGTTGACCATTTCTTCCAGGCGCACCGCTCCTTCGGGCGGCAGGCGCCCCTGGTTGAGCAAGCGCCGGACATTGGCGTAGGCGCCGGTGTCGACGTCGGCACTGAAGGTTGAGAGCGGCGTTTGAGCCACGCTGTGAATCGGGTTATCGGCCAGCGCCTGATACTGCTCGCGCTGCTGGTCCTGGTAGCCCGCAGGGGATGCTTCTGGCATTGGGGCAAAAGTCGCCAGCGGCGCTGCTCGCACAGCGCGCTTGGCCGCGGCAGCATCGCCAAGGACCAAGGCTTCGGTCTTCAACTCAGCTTGCGCGGGTGCTGAGGCAATCGAAGCGGAGTCTGGCGTGGACGAGACACCGCAGCCGGCCGTCGCCAGCAGCAGGCCCGCGGCGAAACCATGGGCGGCCGGGCGGAGGAAATGCAGAGGGAGGGACATGGGGGCTGACCTCAAGGAAGATGATCCATTCATCCTTTGAGACGGGCAGCCCGGCAGGTTCGGGTTAACTCACCGGAAAAAATATTCAGCGGTGATAACGGCGCACTACGCTGCTGTTCTTCAGCACATGCCCTTTGATCTTTTCCAGCAACTGGGTACGCGTCAGGCCGGCGGGCAAGGCGTCGGGAGCGAGGTCCAGGGCGTAAAGCTGGATGATGTAGTGGTGGGCGCTGTCGCCGACAGGCGGACAAGGACCGACGTAGGCCTTGGTGCCCTTGCTGTTCAGGCCACCGACTCCGTCGAGCGTGGACTTGGTGCCCGCACCTTCGGCAATCTGATGGGTAGAGGCCTTGATGCCGTAATGCAGCCAATGATCGACGCCCTGGCCTTTTTGCCCGTCGGGGTCATGCATCACGATCGCGTAGCTCAAGGTGCCGGCCGGGCCGGCATTCCAGCTCAGTGCCGGGGAAACGTTGTGGCCGCCGCAGCCTTCGGCGTCGCTGGCTGCCGCGGCAGTGAACAGCCGGTCATCGGAGACGCCCGGAATGTTAACGGTGAAACGCTCCTGGGCCTGGGCCGGCAGTTGTACGCAAAAGGCAACTGCAAGGGCCGCCAGCCAAGGGGTCAAAGAGGTCAATCGGGTCATTGCGGAGCACCTGGTGCGGGTGGGGCCAACGTCGGCTTGCGAACTATAGCCGCACCGTTCGCGCCGTGGCAGAGGGATTTGGCTGAACCTCGCGATCGGCCGCCCAGTCTTAATGGAAATGCCTGCCTGGAGAGCGATCATGGCCTTGCAACGCGTTGCCCAATTCGCCGATATACCGGAACACCGTGGTCTGGAAGTCGAGGTCGCGGGGACGAAAATCGTTCTGCTGCGGGTTGGCGATGAGTTGCGCGCCTACCAGGGCGAGTGCCCACATGCCGGGGCGCCGCTGGCGGAGGGAGCGCTGTGCAACGGGCGGCTGATTTGTCCGTGGCACAAAGCCGCGTACCGAATGGAAGATGGCGCCCTCTGCGAACCGCCTGCCCTCGACAGCCTCAAGCGTTACCCACTGCAAATGCGCGATGATCAGGTGTGGGTCGATGATCAACCGCTACCAGCCGCCAATACCCCACCCGCCGACGATGAGCGAACCTTCTTGATAGTCGGTGCGGGTGCCGCAGGGACAGCGGCTGCGGCTGCGCTGAGGGAAAAAGGCTTCGGTGGCCGAATCCAGCTGGTCGATCGCGAAGCAGAAGCGGGCTACGACCGGACGGTGTTGAGCAAGTTTGTGTTGTCCGCTGAAATGTCGCCGCAAGAAGTCCCGCCCCTGCGCGACGAGCACTTCTACCAAGAGCAGCGGATCGAGCGATTGACCGGCGAAGTAGCACGCCTGGACGCCGACAACCAGACTCTGGAGCTCACAAACGGACAGACCCTTGCCTACGACGCCGCCTTGCTCGCCACCGGAGGCACCCCAATCCGCTCAAGCTGCCCGGCGCCGACCTGCCACAGGTCTTCGTCTTGCGCTCCAGAAATCAGGCGCAAGAGATCATGCAGTCGGCAAAACCCGGACAGAAAGCCGTGATCATCGGCGACAGTTTCATTGCCCTGGAGTGTGCAGGGGCCCTGCGTGAATACGGCCTGGACGTAACGATTCTGGCCCGCCATACAGTGCCCTTCGCCAGGCAGTTCGGCGACACTGTCGGCAAAGCCATTCGCGCCCGACATGAGGCCCACGGCGTGCAGCTTCATACCGACGGTGAAGCCGCCGGAATCGAAGGCAGCGAAAAAGTCGAAGCCGTGCTGCTGGACAACGGCCAGCGCTTACCCGCAGACCTGGTGCTGGCGGGGATTGGGGTGACTCCCGCGACCGAGGCATTTTCAGATCTGCCCAGAGCCGAAGATCAGTCTTTGCTAGTCGACGGCGGCATGCGCCTAGCCGAGGGTCTATGGGCAGTCGGTGATATCGCGACCTTCACGCTCAACGGCCAGCCTCAGCGCATCGAGCACTGGCGCCTGGCCCAGCAACATGCGCGAATCGCCGCCGCGAACATGCTCGGAGGCGAAGAGCACTACCTCGACGTAGCGTTTTTCTGGACCTGGCATTTTGGCAAGAACTACGACTATCTCGGTCACGCCGAACATTGGGATGAGGTCGAGTTTCTCGGCGATCCCGAGCACCCGCCGTTTATTGGGCTGTTCGGCAGAAATGGTGTGCTGGTCGCGGCAGTCGCCTGCGAAAAAGAACGCGCCATGGCCATGCTGGCCGAACGCATGAAACAACCATTGCCGATGGAAGAAGCCTGGTCACTGATTCGCGATGCTCATTGAATTAGTTGCTGCAACATTCTCCGTAGGAGCTGCCTGAGGCTGCGATCTTTTGACTTACAAGATCAAAAGATCGCAGCCTTCGGCAGCTCCTACGAGGTCAGCGGTTCATCCGCCAGCGCGGGAGCTTACTCGACGGGTGCCGGAGCGCTGATTTTGCTCATGATGAAGCCGACAAACTCTTCAACGGTCATCTTCTGGCCATTGAACTCCACCAGGTTGTTGGCGTAGTGCAGCTTGGTGACGACGTTGTTGCCATCGAGTTTGGCAAACTCGCTGCCCACCGCCATGCTGCCGAACATGTCCGCTGTGGCCGTGGCCTGGTCGGCGATCAGCTTGGCATCGGTCTGGCCATCGATTTGTGACTGCACGCTGAACAGGTCAACCAACATCGGCTTGGACACTTGCACGTTGAGGTCCAGCAGAGCGATCAGCTGCTGAGTCAACTGATCCGGCGGCAGGTCCATCGATTTCGGCTTGGTCAGGTCGAGCACCAGGTTGGCCTTGCTTTCGCCGTTGGCGGTTTTCAGCGAGAGGTTTTCCAGTGCAACCTGCGGCCCGGCGGCCAGCAGTTTTTCCAGGCCGGTTTTTACCTGGGCCTCTTCAGCCGGGGTCAGCACCAGCTCCGGCGCCGGCAAACCTGCCGCTGCTGCTTCAGCTGCGGCCTTTTCGTAAGGTTGCAGTTTGGTCTGGTAAACCTGCATCAACGACATGGTCGCCGGAATATCCAGGTTCTTCAGGCTCATGGCCATCTGCGCGGAGCCGATGGTCTTGCCGTTCAGCGACACCTCGCCCACCTTGTAATCGGCACGGCCTGAAGCGCTGGTGCCCGATTCTTCGGTCTGGTTCTTCATTTCAAACTTCTTCAGGCCCAATACTGACTGGCCGGCACCGAAGGTGGTCTTGTTGTCGGTCAGCTCGACGGTGTTTTCGCCGACGTAATACCCGTAGCTACCCTTGGTCAGGTTGCTGGCGAAGGTCAGGCCGCCGAGTTCGACTTTAACCGGCGTCAGGTCCTCAGCCACGGTCGTGAGGGTCAGGCTGTCCATGTAACCGTTGGCCTTGACCTTTTTCGCCTGGGCGCTGGCATCGACGTCGACGTTCAATCCGGAAAACTTCAGCTGGGACTTGTCGTCAAGGGCGACGTCCAGCGGCAGCAACTGGAGGTTACCGTTGGTGGATTTGTCGTAGCCGATGTTGACCACGCCGGTGAGCGGGGATTTGTCCTTGGCCGCGGCGAACCATTTGGCGGTGAGTGGGGTTTTTTCCAGTTCGTAGTGACTGGTGGCCATGACTGGCAGCCACTTCAGCGACACGAGGCGGGAGAATGGCAGAGGGCCGTGCTCGATGTGGTCGACGAACAGTAACTCCACCGGGGCTTCACCGAACATCTCGCCTTCACCCTTGAGGTCGGTAATGCGCGGTGCTGCTGAATATGTTGCGCTCCAGCGATACCAGCTCCAGCGACGCGGTGCCATTGGAACCTACCAGCG
>NZ_JAEKEG010000081.1 GCF_016651255.1 Pseudomonas sp. TH10 | reverse complement strand
CGCGAATCGATCAGGCGTTGCCGGATCGCCAGCCGTTGTCACGCCCCGACCTGCGTCAATACCGCATTGGCCTGGGACCGGTTGCCGTGTTCGGCGCGAGCAATTTTCCCTTGGCGTTTTCCACGGCCGGCGGCGACACCGCGTCGGCCCTGGCTGCCGGTTGCACCGTCGTGTTCAAGGCCCACAGCGGCCACATGGCAACCGCCGAGCTGGTGGCCTGCGCGCTGATTCGCGCGGCAGAGAAAACCGCCATGCCCGCTGGTGTTTTCAACATGATTTACGGTGGCGGCGTGGGTGAGGCGCTGGTCAAGCATCCGGCGATCCAGGCGGTGGGCTTCACCGGTTCGCTCAAAGGCGGGCGAGCATTGTGCGACATGGCGGCGGCGCGTCCACAGCCGATTCCGGTATTTGCCGAGATGTCGAGCATCAACCCGGTGATCGTCCTGCCCCAGGCCTTGCAAGTGCGCGCAGACAACGTCGCCCGTGAGCTGACCGCTTCAGTGGTCCAGGGCTGTGGTCAGTTCTGCACCAACCCTGGCCTGGTGATTGGCATCAAATCGCCGCCATTCACTGCCTTCATGCAACAGGTCGGCGGTTTGATCGCTGACCAACCGGCACAGACCATGCTCAACAGCGGCACCTTGAGCAGCTATGGTAAAGGCTTGCAGAAACTCCTCGCGCACCCGGGCGTGACGCACCTGGCGGGCCAGGCGCAGCAGGGCAACCAGGCGCGGCCGCAATTGTTCAAGGCCGATGCCAGCCTGCTTGTCGACGGTGATGAAGTCTTGCAGGAAGAAGTCTTCGGCCCGACCACGGTGTTTGTCGAAGTGGCGGACCAGGCGCAACTCGGTGCCGCACTCAGTGGGCTGCGTGGACAATTGACGGCAACGATCATCGGCGAACCTGCTGACTTTGAGCAGTTTGGCGAGCTGACGGCGTTGCTGGAACAGAAGGTCGGACGGATCCTGCTCAACGGCTACCCGACGGGTGTCGAGGTCTGCGATTCGATGGTGCATGGCGGGCCATACCCGGCGACTTCCGACGCCCGGGGTACTTCGGTCGGTACGCTGGCAATCGACCGCTTCCTGCGGCCGGTGTGTTTCCAGAACTACCCGGACAGCCTGCTGCCGGATGCGCTGAAAAATGCCAACCCATTGGGCATTCAACGCCTGGTGGATGGCCAGCCTTCCCGCGACGCCCTCTGACATTCCCCGTAGGAGCTGCCGCAGGCTGCGATCTTTTGATCTTTTGATCTTCTAATCTTTTGATTTTGAATGCTTTGAGGTTGCGACAAAGCAGATCAAAAGATCGCAGCCTGCGGCAGCTCCTACAGGGAGGGTGTGTGATATAGGGGTGGCGGGTAGGGATAATCCCGACCACCGCATTGAGCTATCATTGCGTCTTTCTTTTGAAGATTGACTGCCATGACCGATACCTTGCTCAACGCCCTCGAACATTGCGACATGCTGGAAATCGACGGGCTGCATGCCTTCGATTTCTCTCTCGATGACGACGATAACCTGCATATCGAGTGCATGGACGGCCGGGCGCTCAAGCGGTGGGCGTTCAGTATGGCGCAAATCCAGGCGGCGACGTTTGATGCGGCCTTGAAGAGCTGGATCATCACCGGCGACTCCGGCGAGCACCGCCTGGTGCCGATGGAAGCCATCGGCGGTGACAACGAGGAGGACGACGAGCATGCGGATGCGTAATTTCTGGCCGTTGCTGATGGCTGGCAGTGTGGGCGCCATGGGTGTGCAGGCGGCACCCACGGCGGATTACCAGTTGCTGGTTGGCACTTACACCGCCGGCGCGAGTCAGGGCATCTACCGCCTGAACTTCGACAGCGCCACCGGCCAGATCGACGCGAAGCCGCTGCAGGTGGTTGAGAGTGAAAATCCTTCCTGGCTGACCTTGTCCCGAGACCAGCGTCACCTGTTCGTGGTCAACGAAAACGGCCCCGGCCAGAAAGACCCGGTCGGGCGCGTCAGCAGCTACTCAATCGATCCGAAAACCCACGCCCTGACCTTGATCAATCAAGTGCAGAGCCTGGGCAACGAGCCAACTCATTCAAGCCTCAGTGGTGACGCCAGTCACCTGTTCGTCAGCAACTATTCGGTGGTCGAAGATCCGGGCGGAACCCTCGCGGTCTTGCCGGTGGGGGCTGATGGCAAACTCAAACCCGTGGTGCAGATGAGTGCGCACCCGGCGAGTCGGGTCAATCCCGAACGCCAGGCGTCGAACCACGTGCATTCGACCGTGTCCTCGCCGGATGGACGCTATGTGTTCTCCAACGACCTCGGTGCCGACAAAGTCTTCATCTACCAATTTGACCCGAAGGCCAACCCGGATCTGCCGCTGACCCCGGCGAAAACGCCCTCTGTTGCGTTGCCAGCGGGCAGCGGCCCGCGTCACCTGTTGTTCAGCGCTGACGGCAAACACGCCTGGCTGACCATGGAAATGAGTGCGCAAGTCGCAGTGTTCGACTACCACGACGGCGTGCTGACCCAGACGCAACTGGTCGATCTGGCTGCCGGTCAGCCAACTTCGGACAAGGCTGGCGCAGCGCTGCACGCCTCGGCGGATGGCAAGTTCCTCTACGTCAGTAACCGTGGCACTGCCAATCAGTTGCTGGTGTTCAGCATTGATCCGGCGACCGCTCAGCTCAAAGAGCTGCAAAGGCGTTCGGTGGAAGGCGATCACCCGCGCGAATTCAGCCTCGATCCGAGTGGCAAATTCCTGCTGATCGCCAACCAGAAGAGCAACCAGATTGTCGTCGTCGAGCGCGATGGCAAGACCGGTCTGCTCGGCAAAACTGTGCAGAAACTGCCGATGGACGCGCCGAGCGACCTCAAGTTCCTGGTGCGACAATAAGCCACAGGCCCCGGTTTACGGGGCTTACGCTGTTCTATCAATGAGGCTGATATCTGGAAGTGCTACAAAGCATTTCAAGCAAGTAACCGTCGAGCGTTAAGTTTGCTTCACGGCCCGACCGGGCAAGCAAGCCAACCGAACACGAGGGTTACCGCCATGAACTTCAATCTCTTCTCCGTTATTGCCGCTTCCGCCATCTCTGCCACCGTGGTTCTGCCAGCCAGCGCCAACGTTGAAATCAGCAGCAAAAAATCCCATACCCAGAGCTACACCCAGAAATACCTGCAACAGAGCGCCAACTTCTACGCCGCCCTGGATCACAAAGCCCAACACTGAAAGTCTGCACAACACTCCCCTGTAGGAGCTGCCGAAGGCTGCGATCTTTTGATCTTCAACGTCAAAAGATCGCAGCCTTCGGCAGCTCCTACACGTGTGTGTATTTTCAATGCTCATTGGTTTTATCAAGCATCGCGATAGACGGCTTTAATAATCAACGAAGCTGATGTTCACTATGGCAAACCCTGAGTGGTTAGTCCGGGTTTTCTGATTGATCCTGTGGGCTCTGAAACATGCCCACGGGAGAACACCATGGCCAGCGCAATTCTTACCTCCGCCAAACACGGCGCCTACCTGGCCATCGGTCTCTACGTGGTCCTGGTGTCGTTTGTCAGTATCTCGGCGCACATGCAGCACGATTTCGAAGCACCGATTCAGGTCGCTTATCCCGCTATCCAGTTTGAACACCGCGTGCAGAACGCCGTGATCGATCACCAGGACGTGGCGGGAGTGGCAGGGTCATGAAAGGCAGCAAACTCGGAGTCGTGGCTTTGTTGGCATTCATGACCAATGGCACGTCATTGGCAGGCGTGGGGCACGGCTCGGCTGGCGGTGTAGCACGGTCAATCGAAGCCAATCACAATATGGCTCACAATATTCAGACCGCGAAGTCCTTGGGGTTGATGGCTGGAAACCCTCCGGCCAAGCGCGCTGGTGATTTTTTCGGGCCATTCCAGGTGGATTGCTCGGCGCTGCGGATGTGCGAAGTGTTGGCCTGATTCACCGAACCCGCGTAGGAGCTGCCGAAGGCTGCGATCTTTGATCTTGAAAAGCAACATCAAAAGATCGCAGCCTTCGGCAGCTCCTACACGGGTACACGGGTACACGGGCATACCGGCATACGGGTACACGGGCATACCGGCATACCGGCATACGGGTACACGGGCATACCGGCACACGGGGGTCATTTTTGCATGATCGAGGTGAACAACGCTGATTCGATGAAGCGCTGCAACCAGGCCTGCAACCGGACATACGGCGTCTGCGCAAACCACTCCCTGTCCACGTGCGCGAATTGCCGCACGAATGGCATCAATGCCACATCCGCCAGACATGGATGATCGGCCAGCAAGTATTCATTACGCGCCAGCATCTCATCCAGTTTGCTCAAGAATTTCTCACCCTCGGCCCGGTAAAACGCCATCGGCTGTTCGGGATAACGCTCGGCGTACTTGTAGTGATTGAGGTGCACCTTGAACACCTGGTCGTTCTCCTCGATCAACGCACAGGTCTGCGCCTGGCCGGCAGGATCATCCTTGAGCGACCAGTCCGCCGGATCGCCCTGTTCCAGTGCCCAGCGCATGATCGCCAGGCTCTCATCGATCACCGCGCCGTCGATGCTCAGCACCGGCACCGTGCCCTTGGGTGACAGTGCCAGCATCTGCGGTGGCTTGGCTTTCAGGCTGACCTCGACGATGTCCACGGCAACCGCCGAGTAGCGCAGGGCCATGCGTGCCCGCATGGCGTAGGGGCAGCGGCGGAAGGAGTAGAGCGTGGTCATTTCACCTCCAGTGTACTCAGGCCATTGCCCTGGCGGCGGACCTGGATCTGCACCGGAATCCGCTCATGCATTTCCTGCACGTGGGAAATCACCGCGACCTTGCGACCTTGGGCCTGCAAGCCATCGAGCGCATCCATCGCCAGTTGCAGCGACTCCGGATCGAGGCTGCCGAAGCCTTCATCGATAAACAGCGATTCGATTTTCAGCGTACTTGAGGCCATCGATGCCAGGCCCAGGGCCAGGGCCAGTGACACCAGGAACGTCTCGCCGCCGGACAACGAATGCACCGAGCGCAGTTCATCGCCCATCTCGGTGTCCATCACCAACAGGCCGAGCATGCTGCCGCCGCGTTTCAGGCGATAGCGTTTAACCAATTGGCGCAGTTGCACGTTGGCGTGATGCACCAGCAGGTCGAGGTTGTAGGCCTGGGCGATCTTGCGGAAGGTGTCGCCGGTAGCGGAGCCGATCAAGGCACTCAGTCGCGCCCAGCGCTGAAACTCGGCGTAGGCATCAGCGATCTGTTGCGCCAGCGCCTGATTGGCGTTCTGCCGGCGTTGATCCTCGACCTGTTCAGCGCGCAATTCGGCGCAGTGCTGCTCGCTGACGGTGAATTGGTTTTGCAGATCAGTCAGGGCACTGGCGAGTTGCTCGGCGTCGAGGTTGCCGTTGTGCTGGGCCTGATGATCCAGCAGGCGCTGATCGCGCTCCTGCAACAACACCTTGGCCTGCTCGACGGCTTTTTCGTTTTGCTGCAAGCGTTGGCGCAGATCGGCGAATTGCGTATCGTCGACTCGTAACAGGTCTTCGAGGCCACCGTCATCCAGTTCCGGGTGACGGGCGCGCCAGTCGACGATCTTCGCACTCAGCTCGCGCTCTTCGGTTTCCAGGGCGATCAGGTGTTCCTGCTGCGCCTTGAGCTCGGCGGCCAACTGCACCAGGCCCGTACGCACCGATTGCAGCGCCTGGCTCACTGCCGCTTGGGCATTGCGCGCCTGCTCAACCGCCTGATCCAGTTGCTGCTGCCAGTGTTCGGCGCTGTCATGGGCACCCAACAACTGTGCCAGCTGCTGCTCGCAGGCCTGTTGCTGTTCGGCGAGGGCGTTGAACTGCTGCAGCGCCGCTTCCAGCTGCTGGACGCGCGTCAGTTGGCGATCCTGTTCCTTCTCCAGCGTCTGCTGGCGTTGTTGCTGCTCACTGAGTTCGTCGCGTTGCTGATCAAGCTGTTCCAGGCGCTGGGTGATCTGCCGGTCCAGCTGCATGAAGGTCGCGGCCGGCTCATTGCGCAAGGCGTCCAGTGTATCGGCAGGGAGCAGGCTGCTGAAGGCGGTCAGTTCCTCATCCAGGCGCTGGCGGTCGTTGCCCAGCTCGCGTTGCTGGTTGGCCAGGTGCTGGGTCGCCTGCTGGCTCGCGGTCTCGGCGTTGCGCAGCTGCTGTTGCAGGCGCGCGGCGTCCTGTTGCAGGGTGAGCAGGGCGGTTTGCCGCTGTTCGTCCTGGCTGATGCTCTGGTTCAACTGGCTGTTTTGCTGGGCCAGCCAGGCATCGCGCCGACCGCTGTCCTGGTTGAACAGCTGGGTCGACAGCGGGTGCGCTTCGAGGCTCGGCGCCAGGCTGCCTTGTTGCGCGACCAGTTGCTCCTGCTGTTGCAGCAACTCCTTTTGCTGGGCGATGACGGCGCCGACCTCGGTGCGCAGGTCCGTGAGTTTTTCCTTGAGCGCATCGACCGCTTGCTGTGCGTTGGCCTGTTCACTCTCATCGTGACGACCCAGGCTTTGCAACAACGCCTCGGGCTGATGATAGGGGTGGTCGGGGCTGCCGCAGACCGGGCAGGGTTGATCGTCCTGCAATTGCTCGCGCAGCTCTTCGACACTGGCGCTGCGGGCCAGGCGCTGGCGCTCGAGCAGTTCACGGGTGACGGTCAGGGTCTGTTCGGCGACAGCCAGTTCGTTCCTGGTCTTGACCCCGTCCTGGGTCAGCCGCTCGCGTTCCTGCTGGGCTGCGCCCTGGCGCTGCTGCAGTTCGGCGACGCGTTGGTCGAGCGCCTGCTGGCTGGCCCACAGTCGCGTCAGTTCTTCGAAGGCACGCAGTTGCTTGCGGTTGTCCTGCAACAGGTTGCCGAGCAACTGGATCTGTTCGGCCACCGCCTCCGGCTCGGCGCCAGCCTCTTTGTAGAGCACTTCCAGATTGTGTTTTTGCCCGGCCCACTGCGCAGCGGCCTGGCTGGCTTGTTGCTCCAGGGACGCCAGCTCCGCCTGGCCCTTGTTCAGGCGATTACCGATCAGCATCAATTGCTGCAAGCGGTCGCGGTAGGCATTCCAGGCATCGCTCAGGGGTGACAGGTGAGTGCTTTGCTCAAGCTCGGCGCCAATGCGCTCCAGGCGTTCGACCACTCGTTGCTGCTGATCGAGCAGCCCTTGGAGGGTGTGTTGACCTTCGCTGCAGGCCTGTTCGGCTTGCTGCTTGCGTTCGGCGCTGAGGCCGGTGTCCCTGATCAGGCGGGCGAGGCTGCTTTGCGCTTCGAAGGCCTGGCGCAGCAACGGCGCGCCAGATGTGTGCCGAGCCTGTGCTTCGCTTAGCGCTGCCTGTGCATTGCCCAGGCTCTGTTCGAGTTCCGCCTGCCGCGCCTGCAGATCCTGTTGTTGCCGGGTCTGCTGCTGAATCTGCGCAGCCAACGGCGCAAGCCGCGCCTTGAGTTCGCTCTGGCGGGCGAACTGGTGCCTTTGTGGCGCCAATTGCTCCAGGCGGGTCAACTTCAAACGATCGCCGGCCAGGTGCTGCCAATCCTGTTGGGCGCTGGTCAATTGTTCGGTGGCGCCCCGTTGTTCGTCCTGCAACTGGCGCAGTTCCTTGAGCCAGGTGTGCTGCAACTCAAGCTGCTTGAGTTGCGCCTGCTGGTGCTTGAGTTGCTGCTGCGCCTGGTTGAAACGTTCATCGAGTTCGGCGCGCGCTTCGGGCGGCAGCGGCGTCACGCCGGTGGCCTGGTCCTGCAGCAACTTGTGGGCCTCACGGGCGTCCCTGGTCTTGTCGAACGCGCGACGACCGAGGCGGGTGTACAAGGCGGTGTCGGTGAGTTTCTCCAGCAGTTCGCTGCGTTCGTTGTCGTTGGCCTTGAGGAAGGCGCTGAACTCGCTCTGGGCGAGCAGGACGGCACGGGTGAACTGCTCGAAATTCAGGCCCAGAACGGCTTCAAGCTGGACCTTGAATTCGACTTTCTGACTGGCCAGCAATTGATCCTGGTCGAGGTCGCGCAGGCTCTGGCGACTGGCCTGCAGCTTGCCTCCGGCTTTCTCCCGGGCGCGATTGGCCTCCCAGCGCGCGCGGTAGCGGCGGCCGTCGATGCCGACGAAGTCGACTTCGGCATAGCCTTCGCCTGTTCCGCGACGCAGCAGGGTGCGTGGGTCGCCGGTACTTATTTCGCCGTCGGCGTCGGGGGCCTTGGCGGATACCTGGGCATTGCTCAGCCGTGGCACGGCGCCGAACAATGCCAGGCACAGGGCATCGAGCAAGGTGCTCTTGCCGGCACCGGTAGGCCCGGTGATGGCGAACAGACCCGCGCTGGCCAACGGCTCGGCGGTAAAGTCGATTTCAAATGGCCCGGCCAGGGAAGCGAGGTTTTTCAGGCGAATGGCGAGAATCTTCATGGCTGCTCGCCCTCCAGTTGCACGTCTTGCAGCAGTTCGGCGAAGTCCTTCAGCGTCTGTTCGTCGACCTCGTTGCCGTAGTTGTCGAGCCAGGCGCGGCTGAACAGTTCTTGCGGGGTGAGTTGGTCGAGTTCAATCAGCGTGCTGCCGTCCTCCTCGCCGTCAGCGCCACGGTTGCCGGCGTATTCAGCGGCGATGCGCACCAGCCGCACGGCTTTGCCTTGCAGGGCGTTTTCCACTTGATGGCGCAGGTCCGGTTGCGGCTCGTCGAGGGTTACGCGCACCTCCAGCCACGGCTGGCGCTGGGGTTCGGCGAGCAGGTCGATGTTTGGCAAGTCCGCCAGTTGCAGGAGAATGTCCGCCAGCGGCGCCGGGCCGATGCGTTGCAGGTTGACCGCCCGGGGATGAGTTTGGGTTCGACGCTGATCAGGGTTTCACCCTCAAGCAGGACGTCGAGAATCTGATGCTCATATTTGATCTCGGAGAACGACAA
The DNA here is from genome assembly GCF_016651255.1 of Pseudomonas sp. TH10. Lineage (GTDB taxonomy): Bacteria > Pseudomonadota > Gammaproteobacteria > Pseudomonadales > Pseudomonadaceae > Aquipseudomonas. Next base: position 30,388 of record NZ_JAEKEG010000081.1, on the reverse strand, counting down.
CGGAATCGGCGAACCGCTGTAGCGAATGCGCTCCTCACCGTTGACCTTCTGCGGCTTATGCAAATGGCCAAGTGCGACGTAACTGATGCTCGGCCCGAACAGGCTGGCGGGCAGGGCTTCGGCGTTGCCAATGATCAGGCTGCGCTCGGAGTCTTCCGACACCGAACCGCCGGCCATGTGCGCGTGGCTGATGGCAATCAGCGCCTGACCCGGTTGGCGCTTGGCGTTGGCCGCTGCGATCAGCCACTCATGCACCTGACCGATGCCACGCAGATAGTTGTCGCCCAAGTGCGCGCCGGTCACCTCCGCCGGGCGCAGGAACGGCAGCGCCAGGCACCACGCGGCGATCTCGCCTTGGGCATTTGGCAACGGCAGCAACAGACGCTCGGCATCGAGCTGGCCGTCATCCAGCCACAGCACCCGACCCAACGCATGCGTGCGCAAACGGCGCATCAGCGGCGCGGGTAACTCGATCCGCGATCCGGAATCGTGGTTGCCGGCAATCATCACGATGGTCAGCAACGGCTGCTGTTCATGGGCGTTGACGATGAAATCGTAAAGGCGTTCCTGGGCTTTGACCGGCGGATTGACCGTGTCGAAGATGTCACCGGCAATCAACAGCACATCCGGCTGCGCCAGTTTCAATTGGCCCAGCAGCCATTCGAGAAAGCACGCATGCTCGAAATCGCGTTCCTGCCCGTGCAGGTTTTGCCCAAGGTGCCAGTCGGAGGTGTGGAACAGACGCAAGGCAAACTCCGTTGGAGATGAGGTGATGGCCGCGTGAACAATGAAAGCGGCGAAAGGGGAGAGTTTACTGGCAAAAAGTCAGGAATGGCCAAGGCAGAAAGATCGCAGCCTGCGGCAGCTCCTACAAAGAGACGGCGTACATCTGCAGGAGCTGCTGCGGGCTGCGATCTTTTGACCTTATTTGGGATACAACGGCGGCAGGCCACTGTCGCCCACCGGGTCCTGGACCCGCTCGGCAATCGGGATCGCCTTGATCGCCCGCCACAGGTCATCGCCTTGCCAATATTGGCCGGTTTCGCTGTACAGGGCGCCATTGAGGCCGTCCAGGGCATCGGACAGCGGGACGAAGCGCGCGGCCATGTCGGCCAGGGTTTCCGGTTGTTGTCGAGCCCAGGCATCCAGGGCCTGGCGGGTGGCGTGGGAATCGTTGGCCTGGCAGGCGCGCTTGAGCTCGTCGAGCACGGTACGCGGGCTCGGGCCTGCCTGCGCAGCCCGCAGGATCGCCGGTTGCCAGCGGGCACGCCACCACAGGCCGAACCCCAGTAATGTGGTGCAGGCCAGAAGCAATGTGCTGAGTTTCCACCACCACAGGGTTTCGCTGTCGGCGCTGCTCATGGCTTGCGGGGTGCTCGCGGGGGTGTCCACCACCAGGCTGGGGTTGTTGGCCACTTGCAGGGTTTGTGCGGCCAGGCTGGTGTGCTCCAGGTGATCTTCGAAGGTGTTCCACCAGACCACCTCGACGGCAGGCAACTCGATCGCACCGCTGCGGGTCGGTACCAGGGCCTCGCGTTCCTCGCGGCTGCCGACCAGGCCGCGTTCACCGTTGTGGTTGGCCAGTACCGGTTGATCGGGATAGCGGCGTAGCCCATTGATCTCGGTGGCCGGCAACGGTGGCAGCTGCGAACTGGCCAGGCCCTCGGCCTTCAGGGTCAGGCTGCGGGTCAGTGAGTTGCCCACTTGAGCCTGGTCTGCAGGTGGGTTCCAGCTTTCGCTCAGGCTGATGCTGCGCGCAGGCAGCCAGGGTACGTCGGCCGGCCAGGTGGCGGGCTTGGCCTTGACGTCGAGCAGAATGGCCGGGGAGCCAACGCGCATCAGTTTTCCGGATTTCGGCGCCTGGGCGTCGCCGTCCGGGGCCGGTTGCGTATCGACCAGGGTGGCGCTGAAGACCTGCGCCGGAATGGTCAATTCGCCGCTGTGCTGCGGGTAGATGGCATAGCGCATCTCGATCACGCCGTGGCGCACTTCGTTGATGACTTTCTCGTAGGTCCGCGACTCGCCCAATTGCTCAATGCGCGCATCGGGGATTTGCAAGGGCGTCAGGCTGCTGTCGTCGTACAGCGACACCGAGTGATAAATGCGCAAGGTCAGGATCGCCTGGGCCTGCACGTACACGCTGGGCTGATCCAGGCTGACTTCGAGGAATACCGGCTGCAGCTTTTTCGCGCCGTCCTGGGTTTCGCCCTCGACCACTTGCACGGTGATCGGCTGGCTCTGCACATCACCCATTTGCAGCGGCGGAATCACCACGCTGCCGTTCTGCCGGGGCAGCAGGGTGACGATCCAGCGGGTGGTGGCCCGGTTGTCGCCATTGAGGGTGTTGAGCTGGTTGACCTGCCGCGTGCCGCGCACTTCGAACAGCGGTTCCAGCGGTGTCAGGTCGGGTTTGCCGAACTGCGTGACATCACTGGTTTCGAGGGTGAGCTCGACCGTCTCGCCGGAATTCAGGCGACTGCGATCCACGCTGGCGGTCAGCTCGGCCGCCTGGGCGGTGGCCGAGCAGATCAGCAGGGGCAGCAAGAGAGCGGTGAAGCGGGTCATCGAGTGTTTTCCTGATCCTGATGTTGTTGCTGTTCGTACCAGAATTTGCGTCTGAGCAACTCTCCCGGGTCATCCGGGATCTTGCGTAGCCATTGCTCCAGGGCCTGGCGCTGCTCGCCGTCAATCGCCTCGTCGGCCGGACGCTGCGGCGGCGTGGTGTGCTGTTCATCGCCCAGCTCGCTGCCGGGCACTTCATTGGCCCCGGGTTTTGGCGGGGTAGTCGGCTCATCTTCGCCGGGCTCCGTGCTGGCCTGCGGTGCATCGCTGGCGGACTCGCCTTCGCTGGCAGGCTGGGTCGCGGCGCCAGGGGCCGGCTCGGGCTCGGAAGCCGGTGACGGCTGGTCGGGTTCCTGCTGCGGCTCGACCGCCGGTGGGGTGGTCTTGTGTTTGAGCAGGTCTTCTACCAGCGCCTTGTTGGTCAGCGCCGGACGCAGATCCGGCTGGCGTTCCAGTGCCTGGTCGTAAGCGTCCAGCGCCGCTTCGAGTTCACCGCTGCGAGCCAGGGCATTGCCACGATTGTAGTGGGCATGCGCGTCGTCGCCCCGGGCAAACCGCTGGGCGGCGCCACTGTAGTCGCCTGCTTCATAAAGCGCGACACCTTGCCACTGTGGATCCTGGAAGTGCTGGGCGGCCTCGGCCGGGCGTTTCTGTTTGAGCAGGTGCAGCCCTTGCTGGTCGGGGCGCAACCACAGGTCTTCGAACTCGAAGGCATCACTTTTCTGGGGCATCAGCAACAGCAGCGGCAGGCAGAACAGCCAGCCACGTCGACCGGCGCAGGCCGCCAGCAACAGCAGCGGCAACAACAGCCAGTAACCCTGATCCGCCCAGGTGTCGAGGCGCAGTGTCTGGCCGTCGTTGCGCATTGCCCGTGGCCCGTCAAACAGTCCGAGGGCACGCAGGTCGGTGTCCTCCAGGCGAGCGTGGCGGTAGCGGCCGTCCAGGGCGTTGGCGAACGCTTTGAGGCCGGGTTCATCGAGGCGAGGCACCAGGATCGCGCCCTGGTCGTCCTTGAGGAAGCTGCCATCCTCCTGGGTGATCGGCGCGCCCTCGGCGGTGCCAACACCGAGCATCAGCAATTGCGTGGATTGGCCCCCCAACGCCTGGCGAATGCCCTGGCGCTCCTGCTCGGTGAGGGTTGAGCCAATCAGCAGGATGCGTCCGTCGCCAAGCGACGCCTGCTTGAGCAGCGCAAGTGCCTTGATCACTGCCAGGTCAGCGCGATGGCCCGGTTGCGGCATCAGCGATGGCTTGAGTGCGTCCAGAAGATTGCGGCTGGTGGCCAGGTCGTCGGTCAGGGGAACCAGTGTATGGGCGCTGCCGGCATAGACAACGATTGCCGTTTGCGCATCGCTGCGATGCTGCAGCAGGTCGAACAGCTTGCGTCGCGCTTGCTCCAGGCGGTTTGGCGGCACATCGGTGGCGAGCATTTCCGGGGTCAGCTCCAGCACCACCACCAGTGGGTCGGCAGGTTTCTGGCTGGTTTGCTCGACGCGCTCCCAGCCCGGGCCAAGCAGGGCCACAAGCCCCAGCGTCCAGGCCAGGCCGAGGGCCACCCAAGGCAGCTTGCTATCGCGTCCACTGCCGCCACTGAGCAGCGCCGCATGGAAGGCCGGCGGCAAGATCATCTGCCAGCGACCCGCACGTTTTTGCCGGTGCCACAGCTGCCACAGCAACCAGGCCAGCAGCGGTAATACCAGAAGCCAGGCAGGACGGAACCAGAAGGGCCAGAGCGCGCTCATCGGCGTCTCCGCAGGCGCAGGCGCTCAAGTCGTCTGCGCCAGTCGGGCAGTTGCGATTGCAAGAACAGTTCCTTGGTGAACAGGCGTTGCAGCAGGTTGTTTGGCCAGCGTTCGCGGGCCACCAGCAACATGCTCAACACCAGTGCGAGTGCCAGCGGCCAGTGGTAAAGCGATTGGGCCGGGCGCGCCTGGGTCGGCTGCTGAGTCACCGGCTCCAGTTGATCGAGTGTGTCCTTGATCGACTCCAGTTCCTTGCCATCGCGTGCGCGGAAGTAGCGGCCGCCGGTGACTTCGGCGATCGCCTTGAGCGACGGCTCGTCTAGGTCCAGGCTCGGGTTGACGCCGAGAAAACCTGCAGTGCCACTTTCCTCGGGATCGGCGCCGATGCCGATCGGGTAGATCTTCACGCCCTCATTGGCAGCCAGGCGCGCGGCCGTCAGCGGATCGATCTCGCCACCATTGTTGGCGCCGTCCGTGACCAGGATCAGCACGCGGCTGTGGGTCGGGCGCAATCGCAGGCGTTTCAGGGCCAGGCCAATGGCATCGCCGATGGCGGTGTTTTTGCCGGCGATGCCGATGCGCGCCTCGTCGAGCCATACCCGTACGGTGCGCCGGTCAAAGGTCAGCGGGGCTTGCAGGTAGGCCTGGCTGCCGAACAGGATCAGGCCGACCCGATCGCCCTCGCGACCCTCAAGGAAATCCCCAGCAGGTGCTGGACCAGATTCAGACGGCTGACGTCTTCGTCCTGCCAGCGCATGTCGGGGAAATCCATGGAGCCGGAGACGTCCACGGCCACCAGCAGGTCGCGGCCACTGGCGGCGATGGGCAGCGGCTCGCCGAGCCATTGCGGGCGTGCAGCAGCCATCAGTAACAACAGCCACAGCAAAATGTACGGTGCCTGCTGGCGCCAGGCCGGGAGATTGGCGCGGGCACGACGTCGAGCCAGGCCTTCAAGGTCATTGAGAAAGCTGACTTTCAGTGCGGGCTCGCCACTGTCGGCCGCGGGCAGCAGCACCCGCATCAACCAGGGCAGCGGCAGCAGGGCGAAGATCCACGGCCAGGCGAACTCAAACATGTTTGCGAATCCAGGTGTCGATGGCCTGGGTCAGGCCGGCGATGGCCTTGTCATCGAGTTTGCACTCGGGCTTGTAGGCACCTTCGACCAGCACCATCCAGCGCGTCAGGCCGGCAGCCGGGCAGCGGTTATCGAGGAACGCCAGCCATTTGCGCCCGTTGAGCGTGTGGCTCTGGCTGTAGGGGTAGTGGTTTCGGCACAGGCGTTTGAGCAGCCCGTTGAGTTGCTGCAACCAGGCGCCTGCCGGGGCGCCATCGTAGGGTTTGGGCATCATGGCCAGTTCCGCCAGGGCGGCGACCCGTACCGGGTCCAGCGGTTGCTCGGCGCGCACGATCGGGCGCTTGTCCGGAATCAGCCGGCGCAGTTGCCACAGGCCGAAGCCGAGCAGTGGCAGCAGCAACAGCAGCAGCCACCAGCCGGGCGCGGGTGGCCAGAAACCGATCGGGGAGGGGGTGATCAGCGGTTGCAATTGATCGAGGCTGCTCATCGACCTTTCCCCGGTTTTTGCGGGTTGAGGTACTCGCGCAGCTGCTCGACCATTTCACTTTGGGTGCTCAGGGGCATCAGCAGCACACGCAACTTCTGCGCCAGCAGTTCCCAGCGGGCGACGCGCGCTTCAGCCTGGGCGCGATAGGCCTGGCGCAGCTCGAAATTGAGGGTGTCGAGTTCCAGTTGCGCTCCGCGCTCGGCAAAGCGCAACAGCCCCGCAGCGGGCAAAGCATGATCGAGGGGATCGGACACCGGCAGCAGCAGCAGGTCGCAGTGGCGGGATAACAGGCTCAGCTGTTGCTCGGAGCCTTCCGTCAGGGCGCGCTCATCGCAGATCACGATCACCAGGCTGCCTGGACGCAACACTTCCCGGGCGCGGCGCAGGGCCAGGTTGAGGGCGTCGCGATGGGTCTCGCCCTCGGTGTGCAGGGACTGGTTGACCCGCACCAGGCGGTTGAGCAGTTGCAACAGGCTCTGTTTGCTGCGGCGCGGCTTGATCTCGTAATGCTCATTGTCGCCGAACACCAGGCCGCCCACGCGGTCGTTATGGCCCAACGCAGCCCAGCCGATCAGGCTCGCTGCCTGGGCAGCCAGCACCGACTTGAACATCAGCCCGGAGCCGAAAAACAACCGGCGGCTCTGTTCGACCATGATAAAGATCGGCCGCTCGCGTTCTTCATGGAACAACTTGGTGTGGGGTTCCTGGGTGCGCGCGGTGACGCGCCAATCGATGGTGCGCACATCGTCGCCGGCCTGGTAGACCCGTACCTGATCGAAATCCACGCCCCGGCCGCGGAGCTTGGAGTGATGCAGGCCAATCAAACGGGCTGCGCTGGCTCGGCGTGGAAAACAACTGCACTTCGCGTACGCGATGGCGCATTTCGATCAACTCGGCGAGGCTGACACGAATGCCCGGCTCGGGCAGCGGGAGACTGTTCATCGAGGTCAAGCGACGGCTACGACGTCGAGAATCCGCTGGACCACCCGGTCCTGATCGATGCCGGCGGCTTCGGCTTCAAACGACAGAATGATGCGGTGACGCAACACATCGAACAGCACGGCTTGAATGTCTTCCGGGCTGACGAAGTCGCGACCGGCCAGCCAGGCATGGGCGCGGGCGCAGCGGTCGAGGGCAATCGAGCCACGCGGACTGGCACCATAAGCGATCCACTCGGCCATCTCCGGATCGAACTTGCCCGGGGTGCGGGTGGCCATGACCAGTTGCACCAGGTACTCCTCCACGGCGTCAGCCATGTACAGACCGAGGATTTCCTTGCGCGCGGCGAAGATCGCCTGCTGGCTGACCCGGCGCTCGGGTTTGGTTTCACCGTTAAGTGCTTCGCCGCGGGCCTGCTGCAGGATCCGGCGCTCGACCGCAGCGTCGGGGAAGCCGATTTTGACGTGCATCAGGAAGCGGTCGAGCTGGGCCTCGGGCAGTGGGTACGTGCCTTCCTGTTCGATGGGGTTTTGCGTCGCCATCACCAGAAACAGCGGTGACAGTTCGTACGTGCTGCGGCCGACACTGACCTGACGCTCGGCCATGGCTTCGAGCAGCGCCGATTGCACCTTGGCCGGCGCACGGTTGATTTCGTCCGCCAGCACCAGATTGTGGAAAATCGGCCCTTGCTGGAACACGAAACTGCCGGTTTCCGGGCGATAGATCTCGGTGCCGGTGATGTCGGCCGGCAACAGGTCGGGGGTGAACTGGATGCGATGGAACTGGGCTTCGATGCCCTCGGCGAGTTCTTTGATCGCTTTGGTCTTGGCCAGACCCGGAGCGCCCTCGACCAGCATGTGGCCGTCGGCGAGCAAGGCGATGAGCAGACGCTCGATGAGTTTTTCCTGGCCGAGAATCTGCGTTGAAAGAAAGGTTCGCAGCGCCAGCAGCGCTTCACGATGTTCCATCGATGACTGTTCCTGGAAAGGGTGACCGCAGACGTTGCGATAACGCCGAGGGCTGGGGGCGTTACTTTAATGCATGGTGGGGGTGGCGACTAACGGCTTTTTGCGTGAAATGGGGGAATTGAATGGCGGTTGCTCATGCGCAGCGTGTCTTTTCTATGGCTGAAGGTCGCTCAACAAGGATGTCACCGTCCCCCGGTTGACTAACTCACACCATGGCCCATCTTCAACGACTGCCCCGTTGTGCATGACGATCACGCGATCAAAACGGTGCAAGTGGCCGACATCGTGTGTCACACAAATCAATCCCCGCCCGGCGAAGGTGTCGAAAAGCAAATCCCACACCGGGCCGGCCAGTTTTCGGCTCGATCGACGCACTGGGCTCGTCGAACAGATTAAAACGCCCTGGCCGGTTGATCAGCCGGAGCAGAGACAGGCGTTTAGCTTCGCCGCCAGAAACATTGGAGGCGTTTTCAGTGAGGTGGCGCTGGGAAACGATATCTTCAAGGTCGAGTCGCTGTATTGCCTGATTCAACGCTGGAGAGGGGGCGATTCCAAATAGCACTGATCTGTCAAAGGAACCCTCCAGGAACTGCGGTGATTGAGGGCAATACCTCAGGAGTTGCAAGTGTGCCTGGGCGTTCAACCTGGAAACGCACGTGCCGTCCAGGCTAAGCGAATTTCTTGCCGACACATTCAAACCGACCAGCGCTTCCAGAAAGGTCGATTTACCCGCGCCGCTGGGGCCCGTGATGGCGACGGACTGGCCTTGTGTGAAAATAAAGCTTTCTCGATCCTCAACCGGACGCTGCCGCCGTCGGTGATCACGCAGGGTGCGAGCACCAATTTAGATTGCTCACCGGAGGTTTTTTCGGCGCGGCGACTGTCGTCGTCAAAGTCTGGCAATGCCAGTAACTGCTGGAGGTGACGCTGGTCCGCGAGAAACTGATCCAGCACCCGATAGCCTTCGCTCAGCGCGGTGATATTAAGTAAAAAGCTACCTGCAATTGAGAATATGGCGACCAGTTGCCCAACGCTGATGCCTCGCTCTCCCGACAACTGATCGAAGACGCCCCATCCGAGAAGGCCTCCCGTTGAAAGACTGACAAACAGTACTTTTGCCCCGGTGAGGAAACCACCTGAGCTTGCTACGGTGACCGCCGCTTTGGCGTAGTTATTGAAGGCGCGGTTCAGCCGTTCAGTTGCGCAGAATTCAGCACCTTCCAGTTTGATACATTTGCCGGAGCTCAAGGTGTTGTACAGCAGTGCGCTGACTTCATCCTCTTGCTCATTGACGGCATCAATGTGCTTTCTGCGCCAGCGGATGATTCGATGGGTGACGAACAGGTAAACGATGCCAAGGCCGGTCATCGCCAGGAATACTTTAGCGCCACCCATATAATAAAATGCACCGCCTACGATAAGGAATTCCAGGCACAGCGGAAGTCCAGTGGTAACGAAAAACGTTAATAGTTGCTCGTGCGCTGTAATTCCCCGCTCTACTGATTTTATGAATTGCCCGATGCGCCACGAGCTGAACTGGAGGAACTCTTTGCGCATTAATTTTGCAATCCAGTCGATGGAGGCGTTCATTGTCACTTGCTGCACAAGTTTGGATAAAAAGAATATTTGTAGAGGGTTTATAATCGCTTGAAGGCATCCCGCTAGTGTATAGCCGGCGGTTAGCAGCAGAAGTATATTGAGGTCTGCGTGATTGTCAGTGTGTAGCGCGTCGACAATTTTTCCAAGCAACAAAGGTGGCGCTAGAGCTATAAGCTTTAGCGCGATGATTGTGGTGATGGTTGAGGTCAGCAGCCCTGCATGCTTCTGGCAAGTTGTTCTGATAAGAGTTTGCATGAGGTGCCTGTTTTTTAAGGGCTGCGTATTTAGGCGCTTGTAGAATACAGTTGAAGGTGCTCGTCAGTGTGCGACTCACTTGCGAAGTTTTTCCCAAGTGATTATTAATATCAGAGGTTTTTCTGTTGTTCAATGATATAGGGTGGTGGAGCATGATTTTTAGTTGTAGGTTTTTTCTTGTTGTTTTGTAGGATGAATCTTCGGTGGGCAGTTGATTGGTTGAAATGTTCTATTATTTAATGCGTAAGCCCGACCCCTCGCGGCGTTCTCGGGCTTTTCGCGAGCAAGCTTGCTCATTCATCATTATTGCCCGCGAATACGGTCTGTCAGCCAATCTGGCTGATATAAGTCCCGGTCCCTTTGAGAATATTCTGCAAAGTCTCCTCCACCTCAGGCAGATCACCCGCCGCGGTGCTGTGGATGATCTCCAGGCAATCATCCCCATTCAGCGCATCGACATCCCCTGGAGCGATTTCGATCAGCAGGCGGGTAGGGCTCAGAGTCACTTTTACGCCTTCCAGGGTCGAAGGTTCACCGTCCAGGGTGATGTCCAGCGCGTCTTCGTCCGGGTAGCGGGTCATCAGGAACATCTCGCCCTGCTCGCTATGGCAGCAGAGCATGGCCATGTTGTCTTCTTCGTCGTCGCACGGGTTGACGATTAGTAGGGCGGTGGTCATTTGCATGGTCAATTCCTGCCTCAAGGGGCGTGTTGGTCGCTAATGGGCGCGATTCTGCCAGCCCTCGGGAATTTCTGCATGTGAGAGTGTCAGAGGATGTGTCGTGAACAAGACGTGGGTCAATGGTCATTTCTGGCACGCATGTAGCGTAAAAACGGGGATTCAGACCAGCGTTTTGCGCCACGAGTGCTAGTGTTTACCGGTGCGAAAGCCCTCGTTTACGTGCCAATGACCGAATATGTCGCAGCACCGCAAGCAGACACATTGTCGCACCCATTAAGCTGCGCAACGGATGAGCACCCGTAAAGGCATTGTCGGCAGCCCTGGCAGTCGTTTTTGCAGATGCCCATTCTATGGAAGGTGAATGTGACCTGAGTGTCTCGTCCAGCTTCACCCACCTGTCCCCCTGTTTCCTCTGCCCGAGAATCAGGAACAGGGCGACACAAGCCCCGAAAGGGGTGTTGCACGCGACGCTTTCCATCAATAACAAGCTTAAGCGGAGTACCACAGATGGCGTTCTTCACCGCAGCCAGCAAAGCCGACTTCCAGCACCAACTGCAAGCGGCACTGGCGCAGCACATCAGTGAACAGGCACTGCCACAAGTGGCGCTGTTCGCTGAACAATTCTTCGGCATCATTTCTCTGGACGAGCTGACTCAACGTCGCCTCTCCGACCTCGCTGGCTGTACTCTCTCTGCGTGGCGCCTGCTTGAGCGCTTCGATCACGCGCAACCGCAAGTGCGCGTCTACAACCCCGATTACGAACGTCATGGCTGGCAGTCGACCCACACCGCGGTCGAAGTCCTGCACCATGACCTGCCGTTTCTGGTCGACTCGGTCCGCACCGAGCTGAACCGCCGCGGCTACAGCATCCACACCCTGCAAACCACCGTGCTCAGCGTACGTCGTGGCAGCAAGGGCGAGCTGCTGGAAGTTCTGCCGAAAGGCACCCAGGGCGATGGCATTCTGCAAGAGTCGCTGATGTACCTGGAAATCGACCGCTGCGCCAACGCGGCCGAACTGAATGTGCTGAGCAAAGAGCTGGAGCAGGTTCTCGGTGAAGTCCGCGTCGCGGTCGCCGATTTCGAGCCGATGAAAGCCAAGGTGCAGGAAATCCTCACCCAGCTCGACAACAGCGCGTTTGCCGTCGATGCCGACGAAAAGAACGAAATCAAAAGCTTCCTGGAATGGCTGGTGGGCAACCACTTCACCTTCCTCGGCTACGAAGAGTTCGTGGTCACCGATCAAGCCGATGGCGGCCATATCGAGTACGACCAGAACTCCTTCCTCGGCCTGACCAAGCTGCTGCGCACCGGCCTGACCTACGACGACCTGCGCATCGAAGACTATGCCGTGAAGTACCTGCGTGAACCGACCCTGCTGTCGTTCGCCAAGGCCGCGCACCCAAGCCGCGTACACCGTCCGGCCTACCCGGACTACGTGTCGATCCGTGAAATCGACGCCGACGGCAAGGTCATCAAGGAACACCGTTTCATGGGCCTGTACACCTCTTCGGTGTATGGCGAGAGCGTGCGGGTCATCCCGTTCATCCGCCGCAAGGTCGCTGAAATCGAACACCGTTCCGGCTTCCAGTCCAAGGCGCACTTGGGCAAGGAACTGGCGCAGGTGCTTGAAGTCCTGCCGCGTGACGACCTGTTCCAGACCCCGGTCGACGAACTGTTCAGCACCGTGATGTCGATCGTGCAGATCCAGGAACGCAACAAGATTCGCGTGTTCCTGCGCAAAGACCCGTACGGTCGCTTCTGCTACTGCCTGGCCTATGTGCCACGCGACATCTATTCCACCGAAGTCCGCCAGAAGATCCAGCAAGTCTTGATGGAACGCCTGAAGGCGTCCGATTGCGAATTCTGGACATTCTTCTCTGAGTCCGTGCTGGCTCGCGTACAGCTGATCCTGCGTGTTGACCCGAAAAACCGTCTCGACATCGATCCGCTGCTGCTGGAAAAAGAAGTCGTGCAGGCCTGCCGCAGCTGGCAGGACGACTACGCCGCACTGACCGTCGAAAGCTTCGGCGAAGCCCATGGCACCAACGTGCTGGCGGACTTCCCGAAAGGCTTCCCGGCTGGCTATCGCGAGCGTTTCGCTGCGCATTCGGCCGTGGTCGACATGCAGCACCTGCTGAGCCTGAACGAAAAAAATCCGCTGGTGATGAGCTTCTATCAGCCGCTGGGTCAGGTCTCTGGCCAACGCGAGTTGCATTGCAAGCTGTATCACGCCGACACGCCGCTGGCGCTGTCCGACGTGCTGCCTATCCTGGAAAACCTCGGCCTGCGCGTGCTGGGCGAGTTCCCGTACCGTCTGCGTCACACCAATGGCCGCGAGTTCTGGATTCACGACTTCGCGTTCACTGCCGCTGAAGGACTGGACCTCGACATCCAGCAACTCAACGACACGTTGCAGGACGCGTTCATTCACATCGTCAGCGGCGATGCCGAAAACGATGCGTTCAACCGCCTGGTACTGACCGCCGGCCTGCCATGGCGCGACGTGGCGCTGCTGCGCGCCTACGCACGCTACATGAAGCAGATCCGTCTGGGCTTCGACCTGGGCTACATCGCCAGCACCCTGAACAACCACACCGACATCGCTCGTGAGCTGACCCGGTTGTTCAAGACCCGTTTCTACCTGGCGCGCAAGCTCACCAGCGACGATCTGGAAGACAAGCAGCAGCGTCTGGAACAAGCGATTCTGACCGCCCTGGACGATGTTCAGGTGCTCAACGAAGACCGCATCCTGCGTCGTTACCTTGACCTGATCAAAGCGACCCTGCGCACCAACTTCTACCAGACTGATGCCAACGGCCAGAACAAGTCGTACTTCAGCTTCAAGTTCAACCCGCACGCGATCCCTGAACTGCCGAAGCCAGTGCCGAAGTTCGAAATCTTCGTCTACTCGCCACGCGTTGAAGGCGTACACCTGCGCTTCGGTAACGTCGCCCGTGGTGGCCTGCGCTGGTCCGACCGTGAAGAAGACTTCCGTACCGAAGTCCTCGGCCTGGTAAAAGCTCAACAAGTGAAGAACTCGGTCATCGTGCCGGTGGGTGCGAAGGGCGGCTTCCTGCCGCGGCGCCTGCCATTGGGCGGCAGCCGTGACGAGATCGCGGCCGAGGGCATCGCCTGCTACCGCATTTTCATCTCGGGTCTGCTGGACATCACCGACAACCTGAAAGACGGTGCGCTGGTACCGCCGGTCAACGTCGTGCGCCATGATGACGATGACCCGTACCTGGTGGTGGCTGCGGACAAGGGCACTGCGACCTTCTCCGACATCGCCAACGGCATTGCCATCGACTATGGTTTCTGGCTCGGTGACGCGTTCGCGTCCGGTGGTTCCGCCGGTTACGACCACAAGAAAATGGGCATCACCGCCAAAGGCGCGTGGGTTGGCGTACAACGTCACTTCCGCGAGCGCGGCATCAATGTTCAGGAAGACAGCATCACCGTAGTGGGCGTCGGCGACATGGCCGGTGACGTGTTCGGTAACGGCCTGTTGATGTCCGACAAGCTGCAACTGGTCGCTGCCTTCAACCACCTGCACATCTTCATCGATCCAAACCCGAACCCGGCGACCAGCTTCGTCGAGCGTCAGCGTATGTTCGAGTTGCCGCGTTCGGCCTGGACCGATTACGACACCAGCATCATGTCTGAGGGTGGCGGGATCTTCTCCCGTAGCGCCAAAAGCATCGCGATTTCCCCGCAGATGAAAGAGCGCTTCGACATCAAGGCAGACAAGCTGACCCCGACCGAACTGCTGAACGCCTTGCTCAAGGCGCCGGTGGACCTGTTGTGGAACGGCGGTATCGGTACTTACGTCAAGGCCAGCAGCGAAAGCCACGCCGATGTTGGCGACAAGGCCAACGATGCACTGCGCGTGAACGGCAACGAACTGCGCTGCAAAGTCGTGGGCGAGGGCGGTAACCTCGGCATGACCCAACTGGGTCGTGTCGAATTCGGTCTGAATGGCGGCGGTTCCAACACCGACTTCATCGACAACGCCGGTGGCGTGGACTGCTCCGACCACGAAGTGAACATCAAGATCCTGCTGAACGAAGTGGTTCAGGCCGGTGACATGACCGACAAGCAGCGCAACCAGTTGCTGGCGAGCATGACCGACGAAGTCGGCAATCTGGTGCTCGGCAACAACTACAAGCAGACTCAGGCCCTGTCTCTGGCAGCGCGTCGTGCCTACGAGCGCATCGCTGAGTACAAGCGTCTGATGGGCGATCTGGAAGGCCGCGGCAAGCTGGATCGCGCCATCGAGTTCCTGCCGACCGAAGAACAACTGGCCGAGCGCATCGCCGATGGCCATGGCTTGACCCGTCCTGAGCTGTCGGTACTGATCTCGTACAGCAAGATCGACCTCAAGGAGCAGTTGCTGGGCTCCCTGGTGCCGGACGACGACTACCTGACCCGCGACATGGAAACCGCTTTCCCGCCAAGCCTGGTGAGCAAGTTCTCTGCGGCCATGCGCCGTCACCGTCTGAAGCGCGAAATCGTCAGCACCCAGATCGCCAATGACCTGGTCAACCACATGGGCATCACCTTCGTTCAACGACTCAAAGAGTCGACCGGCATGAGCCCGGCGAACGTGGCGGGCGCTTATGTGATCGTGCGCGACATCTTCCACCTCCCGCACTGGTTCCGTCAGATCGAAGCGCTGGATTATCAGGTTTCCGCTGACGTGCAGCTGGAGCTGATGGACGAGCTGATGCGTCTGGGCCGTCGCGCTACGCGCTGGTTCCTGCGTGCCCGTCGCAACGAGCAGAACGCTGCCCGTGACACAGCGCATTTCGGTCCGCACCTGAAAGAGCTGGGTCTGAAGCTCGACGAACTGCTGAGCGGCGAAATCCGTGAAAACTGGCAGGCGCGTTATCAGGCGTATGTCGAAGCCGGTGTACCGGAACTGCTGGCGCGTATGGTTGCGGGCACCTCGCACCTGTACACCCTGCTGCCGATCATCGAAGCGTCGGATGTCACCGGGCAGAACCCTGCCGAAGTGGCCAAAGCTTACTTCGCCGTGGGCAGTGCACTGGACATCACCTGGTACCTGCAACAGATCAGCGCACTGCCGGTTGAAAACAATTGGCAGGCTCTGGCCCGTGAAGCGTTCCGTGACGATGTCGATTGGCAGCAACGTGCGATCACCATCTCCGTCCTGCAACAGGGCGACGGCACTCTGGACGTGGAAGCACGTCTGGCGCTGTGGATGGAACAGCACGAAGGCATGATCTCGCGCTGGCGCGCCATGCTGGTGGAAATCCGTGCGGCAAGCGGCACGGACTACGCCATGTATGCGGTGGCCAACCGTGAGCTGCTGGATCTGGCCTTGAGTGGGCAAGCCGTAGTGCCTGCTCCTGCAACGGTCAGCGCAGAGCTGGAACCGGCGGCTTAATCAGTCGCGGAATGAAAAAAACCCGCATTGAGAGATGCGGGTTTTTTTGTTGGGGTGTATCTGCAGGGCCCCTTCGCGGGCAAGCCCGCTCCCACAGAGTTTTGTGTTGGGCACATAATCTCCACATTACACCGAACCCTGTGGGAGCGGGCTTGCCCGCGAAGGGGCCATTAGACTCAATACAACTTACCGCTTGTATTATCATCAATCATCGAGACACTACTTGTCGGTCCGGTCAATAAATTACTGAGCGACTGGTCAAACTTCTGCAATGCCCGAACCTGCACTTCCTGCTGCTCGTTGATATCCGCAACTATCTCTTCGCTGCGCTTGTAATCGGCCCATAAAGGGCTCAATGACTTGGTGTCGTACCCGCGAGCGGTGCCGATGTAGTTAAGGTCGCGGTCATAGAAGTGCGCACTGACATCCGCTTCCACATCCGAACTGCGCGAGGTAATCAACTGGCTGCGGGCATCAACGACTGCTGCCACATCAGGCTTCGCCGCGCGCAGGCTCTGCATGTCCGGGTATTGCGTCACCGAGCCAAACTGGCGCTGTAACGAAGCCTTGACCCAGTCCACAGCCCTGTCCGGTGTAGAGCTGGCCACATAGGCGTCATGAATTGACTGCACCAACAGGCTCTGGCCAAAGCCCGTCCCCGCGCTGGCGCGGTAATCATCGAGGTAAGCGCGATTGGTCTGGGTATTGCGACTGTAGACAATGCCTACGGATTTGTCGGGCCCGCTGGGCACCTTGGTGGAAGCGCTGCGGCCTACCGGTTGGGAGAATATCCCATGCAGGGAAGCAACCGATTCGGGTGCAGTTGGAACGGAGCAGCCCGTCAGGGTAACCGTCATTGCCAGTGTACTGATCAGCACTGATTTCATGGTCTTACTCCAGTGAAACAGCTTGATTCATGAAGTTTATCGCCGACGTCCGGCAATCATTCAAAGATTAGTCCTGTCAGCATTTAATGAAATAGCGCCGGTGATGCCACGGCTACAGTCATTAGTTTCGTTCGGCGTAAAGATTGGCGACTCATCGCTCGGAGAAATAAAAAGGCCCAAATAATTAAAATGGGCCTGATTATTTATGCATCGTCGCTCAGCTATCAGTTTTTCAACGGGATCAACACTTTCTCGTCCGGCGACAGCACCATGAATACCAACAGTTTCGCAGGTTGGGTTGCGCTGGCGTTTTTCGAGACCAGGTGTTCCGAGCCGGCGGGCTCGTACCAGTACTCACCGGCCTTGTACGACACTGCTTGTTCGCCTTTGACCTGCGAGATGATCTCGCCGGACAGCACGTAGGCCATGGCGGTGCCTTCATGCTTGTGAGCTATGGAGGCCTGGCCGGGCTGGTAATCGACCTCGATCATCAAGGCTTTTTTGCCGGGCACGTTTTTCAGCATCTGGTCTTGCAGCACCGTGACCTTTTCCGATGGCGCAGCTTCGTGGGCCAGTGCAGCAGCGGAAACGGTCAGGGCCAGTGCCGCAAGGGGAGCAGCGATCAAACGCAGGGTCTTCATGTTTATCACCTGGAAGAGTGGGGTTGTCCGAACCCACATTAGTGCGCAGGTGAGGCCAGGCAAACAGCCAATTCCCCGGAAGGTCAGGTGACCAATCTCAGCGGATGGGGAAACTGTTGAAGTCCACCGCGTTGGCCAGTTGGTTGTCGATCAGGCCGATAAAGCCCTGTACTTCAGGGCAGTTGAAATGCATCTGCATGGCCGCTTCCGATTGCCAGCGGGCGCTGACGTTCCAGCGGTTGCTGTCCTCGGGGCAGCGGTCGACCATGTACGACTCGCAGCCTGGTTGCTGGCGCAGGGTTTCAACAATTCTCTGCAGCTGCCTGCCCAGTTCATCCGAGCGCCCGGCGGCAGCCTGCACCTGGACCGTATTGATCACTTCGTTGGACATTGCTCACACTCCTGAATCAGGCCGGACGAATCCTGCTCACTGAGGGATAACGCCTGCAGGATAGGCCTGCATCTGCTGATCACCAATAACCAATCGGCGGTTAATCGCCCAGACCAATCATTCAGGCAACTTGTTGCAGAATGTCGCGCAGGCGATCCAGAGCGATATCGATGTCGAGGGTTTCGATGGCGCCAAAGCCGAAGTACAGGCCGTTTTTCGCGGGCTGCTGATGATAAAAACCATTGATGGAGTACAGACCGACTTCGACTTTTTTCGCCAGTTCCACCAGCAATGGCATATCGATAGGCACCTTGAACATCAGCACCATGTGGAAGCCGGCGCTGGCCGGCACCGCGTCCAGCCATGGCGCCAGATCGGTGGCCATGCGCGTTCGAGAATCCGCTCGCGGCGCTGCGCATAAATCGCGTGACAGCGGCGGATATGCTTGAGCAGGCAACCCTCGGCAATGAATTTCGCCAACGCCCATTGCGGCAGGGTCGAGGCGTGCAGGTCAGTCAGCTGTTTGGCGCGAATGACCGCTTCAAGGATAGCCGGCGGCAGAATTGCGTAACCCAGGCGCAGCTCCGGCAACAGGGTTTTCGAAAAAGTGCCGACATAAGCGACGATGCCGCGCTGGTCGAGATTGAACAGCGAATCGGTAGGCCGCCCTTCGTAGCGAAACTCGCTGTCGTAATCGTCCTCGATGATGATCGCGCCCAGTTCGTGGGCGCGAGCCAGCAGGGCTTCGCGGCGCGCCTGACTCATTGGCATGCCCAGCGGGAACTGGTGCGACGGCGTGACATAGATGAGGCGCGTGCCATCGGGGATGTGTTCGACCTGAATGCCCTCGGCATCCACCGGAATACCGACCACCTCGGCACCGTGCGTGCCGAACAGCAAGCGTGCCGGCGGATAACCCGGATCCTCCATGGCGACCAGACTGCCGGGGCGGGTCAACACACGGGTGATCAAGTCCAGCGCCTGTTGCGCGCCGTTGCACACGACGATGTCTTCGTCCTGGCAATTGATACCCCGGGAAAACGCGATATGCCGGGCAATCGCATTGCGCAGCGCCGGCAGGCCTTCGGCAACACTGTAGAAGCCTTTGGACTGGCCCATCTGCCGCATCGCATGAGCGACGCAGCGGCGCCAGTCATCCTGCGGAAACTGGCCCTTGCTGGTCGCCCCACCGATAAAGTCGTAGCGCAGCGAGCCTTCCAGCGTCGGATGGCGCAAGAACACTGGCAAGCTGCGCCAGGATTCGATGATTTGCGCACTGGCCAGGTCCGAATGGCTCTGTTTCCGAGTGATTTTGGCCGGGCGGGCGTTGACGTACGTACCTTTGCCGATGACGCCGGTAAGGAAGTTCTCGTAGGTCAGCTGGGCATAGGTATCGGAAATGGTCTTGCGCGAGATGCCCAGTTGCTCTGCCAGCAAGCGGCTGGGCGGCAACTGGGTGCCAGCCGCCAGGCGACCGGATTCGATGGCGCTGCGCAGTTGCTTGTACAACTGGCCGGCCAGGTCCTTGCGGCCGTTGATGACGACATGAAGTTCCATACCGGCGGGGCTCCGGGGGCGATTCAGGGGCGTGTGCGATCGCGCAAGATTACCCCCATGAGCGAACATGCAGTAGTTGTGCGGGTAAAAAACCGCAGATTGGCCTGGCGCCGCAGTGGTCAACGGTTAATTCGCCGGATTGGAGCTGTAACGACCCACGTTGCGCGCCTACTGTAGGCTGACTCTATCGGCCCGCGAGGCTCGCCATGAATTCCCGCCTGGATTACTACAGCGCATCGCCCAAGGCGATGAAAGCCATGATCGCCATGGAGGCTCTTACCAGCCATCTCAGTATCGAACCGCCGTTGTTGCACCTGATCAAGATCCGCGCTTCACAGCTCAACGGCTGCGCGTTCTGCACTGACATGCACTCGGTGGATGCGCGACGCCTGGGCGAGACCGATCGGCGGCTGTATTCGATCGTGGTCTGGCGCGACAGTGACTTCTTCAACCCCCGTGAGCGCGCCGCACTGGCCTGGGCGGAGGCGGTCACGCTGCTCGCTGAAAGCCATGTTCCGGATGACGTCTACGCCCAGGCCCGGGAGCAATTCAGTGAGGCTGAAATGGTCGACCTGACCATGCCGTCACGACCATCAACAGTTGGAATCGCCTGGCCGTGAGTTTCCGTCAAACGCCCAGTTGTTGATGGGCGCAGGATAGTAATAGAGTGGGAGGCCATGTCTGTATCAAGGATGAATCACCCATGTCTGGCACCGATCCCGTCATCAGCCTCGAACGTTTCAACGAATCCCATCTCGAAGGCGTCGCCGCGCTCTACAACGAAACGGCGGTCACGCGCCAGGTGCTGCAGATGCCTTATCAGTCCGTAGAGGTCTGGCGCTCGCGCATTGAAGCAGGCAACGAGCGCGCACTGAAACTGGTGGCCCTGCATCAGGGCGCGGTCATCGGCCACCTGGGGCTTGAACAGTATTCGCGAGTGCGTCGCAGCCATGCGGGCAGCTTTGGCATGGGCGTCGCGTCAGCGTGGCAGGGCAAGGGCGTGGGCTCGAGATTGCTCAGCGCCGCCCTGGACATCGCCGACAACTGGATGAACCTGCAGCGGGTCGAGCTTTCGGTGTATGCCGACAACGAAGCGGCTATTGGCCTGTACCGCAAATTCGGTTTCGAGACCGAAGGCCTGTTTCGTGACTACGCCGTGCGTGACGGGGTGTTGGTGGATACCTTGAGCATGGCGCGCCTGCGTCGCACGCTCGCCTACCGCTGATTGGCCGGCAGCGCAAAAAACACCGCTGGCGCGTTTAGTCGTACGCCGGCGGCTCGCTTCTGCCATGCTCAATGTCCGCAGTACTGCTTCAACCAAAGGACACCGCAATGGACGACGTACAGCAATTGGGTCAGATGCTTCGCCAATACGCAGATAGCGAAGCGCACAAGAAGCAACTGTTTGAGGCGCAATCGGCCGTGTGGGCGACGCGTATAGGCGAGTTGTTCGACCAGATCCAGCTGTGGCTGGAACCGGTCAAGACGCCCAACCTGCTGGAAGTCAGTCGCGAGCCTTATGTCGCATTCGGGCCGAGTGTTCCGGTGGAAACGTCGAACTTCAAAACCGAGAAACTGAGCATCGTGATCGCTGGAAAACCGGTGGAATTCGTTCCCGATGTGATGGGTACGGGCGGGCAGATTTCCCTGGCGGTAATGGGCCTGACGGCTGCCCGTTATGGCAGCGTTTCGCTGGTCTGCCTGCCGCCCTCCAACAGCTGGCAGTGGCGCAAGACCAACGGCCTGAAGGACCCGGATACCTTTGCCTTCGATGCGAATTTCCTCGCGCAGCAACTGCAGAGCCTGATCCCCCGCGAGCGCGGCTGAGAGACAGATCACACGAGCTGATCTTGTGGGATCTGACTCTGGGGAGTGAACCTGCCCGCCGTTATTTCAACGCCGGGTCCCCCATGTTCATTTTCTTCCAGCCTTGCAGCAGCACCTGGGCCTTGGGTTCCTGACCGTTCTCCAGGTAATACTGGATCAGCGACAGCCGTGCATTGCGATTGGCCGGCTGTTCCTTGAGCAGCCGTTCCAGCTCCAGGCAAGCCTCGTCAACCTTGCCGCTGTCGTGCAGCGCCACGGCCAGCACATAGCCGTATTGCGCGTTCTGCGGCTCCAGTCGGGCCGCCCTGAGCAGGGCGGGCATGGCCTGGGCGGTTCTGCCGGCGCGAATGAGTGCCAGGCCATGGGAATGCTGGAGCAGCGCTGCTTCCGGATGGTCCTTGAGGCCCTGGTCGAGGAGTGCCTGCGCTTCCTGTCCGCGTCCGGCCGCTTCCAGCCATTGCACCAGGGTGACCAGTGCCGGGTAGAAGTCGGGGTCGCGCTTGAGCGCAGTGCGCAACAAACCTTCGACTTCAGCGCTGCGCCCGCTGGCCTGATACAGCATGGCCAGGTTGAGGTTGGCTTCGGCACGTTCGGCCAGGCTTTTCTGCACCGTTTCATACTCTCCGATCGCCACGCTCCAATTGCCCCGGGTGTTGCCCAAACCATCCCGGGCCGCGCCGAGCAGTTCGCGCGCGGCGGCAATTCGTACCGCCTTCACCGGGTCAACCAGCAATGGCGTCAGCAGGGGGGCGTTCGGCCGGCGGCAGGAAGGCGCTGATCGCCCGGACGGCGCTTTCACGCACCTGGGGCGCCGGGTTGTTCAAGCCTTTGCTTGCCAGTTTCAAGGCCTGTTCGCTGGGGTACAGTGCCAACTCGGCCAGCAGCGTCGCGCGCTGGATGGCTGGCAAATTGCTGCGTTGCAACTGCTCGTACAGGGCTTGGGCGGCACCGGGCTGGCCATTGCGGATCAGCCATAGGCTTTCGTCGTAGCGCGAGGCCTGCGCGGCAGGGGCGGTGTTCCAGAGCTTGAACTGTTCAGTCACCTTGTCACCGGCCTTGCCCTGGTGACAGGTCAGGCAGGCGTCCGGCGTGCCGAGTTTTTTGCTCGCTCCGGGTTGGGAATGCTGAAGCTGTGGTCGTGACGGAAGTCGTTGCCCATGTAGAACTTGCCGGGCATATGGCAATCCACACATTGCGAACCGGATTGCCCCATGGTGTGGCGAGTGTGTTCGATGGAATCGTAGTTCTTCGCTTGCAAGCCCTTGCCGTCCACCCGGGCGACGGCGGTCTTGCCCGCCGTGTTGTGGCATTGCAGGCAGACGCCATTGCCGGGGGCCTTCAGCTCGTTACTGTGAGGGTCAGTGGCAGTTGCTGCAACGCACGCCTTTGTCAAACATCTTGCTTTGCAGGAACGAGCCGTGTTCGAACACTTCGTCCTTGATCTTGCCGTCCAGCGCATACAGTTCGCGGGTGAGGGTGCTTGGCAGGTAATCATCCATCAAGCGCTTGCCAACGGTATAGCCATCGCCCAGCGGGGCGCGGCGAGCGTGGCAGCGTGCGCAGGTTTCGATCTCGACGGTGGCGTTCTTGTCCTTCAGATCGACGTCAAAACCTTGATGGATCAGGTCGCCCTTTTTCTGCGTCCACTCCAGGTGATTCGACGCCGGGCCGTGGCAGGCCTGACAGCCGACGCCGAGGCTATTCCACTGACTGTCGAAGGTGTTTTTTGCGGCATCGAAATTGCGCTTGAAGCCGGTGGTGTGGCACTCGACGCACATGAAATTGGCGTTCTGGCTCGGCTTGCTCCAGTGCAACGGGTTTTTGAAGTTCACACCCTGTCCCGGGTACAGGTGAAACCAGCGATGCTTTTCAGTATCCCACGCCACACCCAACGCCTGCAGACGACCCTCGCCAACTTCTATCAGGTATTGCTGCAAAGGCGCGATGCCAAAGGTGTAGGCCACCTTGAAGTCCGCATTCCGGCCATCGATGCCAGGGGTATTGACCCAGAAAGCATCGTCCTTGCGCGAGAAGCGTGTGGTTTCGTTTTCTGCCTTGAAGCTGACGTTATTGAAGTCACCCAGCACTGTGTCGGCATTGGCGTCCTGCATGGCCAGTTGGTGATGGGAACCTTGCCAGTCCTTGACCTGGGCACTGTGGCAGCCTTGGCATTGCACTTCGTCGACCATGGTCGCGGCGGCCATTGCGACGGGTCGCGCCTGGGCTGGTTGGGCCGTCGGAGCAGGTGCGAGGGCAACCGGGGTTGGTGTGCTGCTCAGCAGAAACCAGCCGATCCCCGCCACAGCCATGAGAAGCGTTGCGATGATGACCGCAAACAGCAAGCGACCCGTCGGGTTGGAAGGCGAATCAGGTGTCGACTCTGCAGCTTTATTTTTATGCTTGGGCATTGCGACTTCCGTAGTCCAGGTGCATTTGCCGTCTGGCGTGCGTTCAAGCTTGGTGCAGCTTTGCCGGATGCCCGGCGTCTGTCAAATGACGGTTGTGAGGCGCCGCGCAGTCTTGTGTGAATTTTGCGATTTTCAATCGCAATTACCAATGTTTTAGCTATACCTGTAGCACTGCTTCCCTAATGTTCGTTGGTCACTTACAGGAGTTTGCGCATGAAGTTAGTGTTAATGATCAGCACGCTTTGCATTGCCTCGATTGGCGTGGTGGGTTGTGCCAGCAAAGTCGTGGAGCCGGACCAGTATTCGGGGTTTCTCAAGGACTACAGCCAGCTGCGCGAGGCGCAATCGCCGTCGGGTGCCACGGTGATGCGCTGGGTTGACCCCAAGCTGGATATCAGCAAGTACACCAGCGTGTACGTGGAACCGACCCAGCTCTATCCGAAGCCGCAGCCGACGGTGAAAATCCCCCAGGCCACCCTCAATGGCATCACCGGTTACTACGACCAGGCGCTCAAACGCGAAATTGGCAAGTCCTTGCCACTGGCCGCAGGGCCTGGCCCGGGTGTGATCGTGGTGCGCGCCGCCATTACCGCCGTCAGCAGCAAGACTGAAGGCCTGAAGCCTTATGAAGTGATCCCGATTGCCCTGGTGGCGGCTGCGGTGAGCACGGCCAGCGGTATTCGCGACCAGGAAACCGACCTGGCGACTGAAGCGGTGTTCCTCGACGGCGGCAATAACCATGTACTGGCACAAGTGGTGCGCAAGGGCAGCGGCAAGCCACTGGAAAACGATAGCCAGGTGATGAAAGCCGATGACGTCAAAGGCGTGATCGATGGCTGGGCGGCGGATCTGCATCAGTCTTATTTGAAGCTCAAATCGAAGTGATGTGGGAGGGGCCTTCCTTGATTGCTTGGATGTCCGTTGCTGCAGCAATGGTAACTGTGTACGAGCCCGTG
This sequence comes from Pseudomonas sp. TH10, assembly GCF_016651255.1. Classification (GTDB taxonomy): domain Bacteria; phylum Pseudomonadota; class Gammaproteobacteria; order Pseudomonadales; family Pseudomonadaceae; genus Aquipseudomonas. Next base: position 6,005 of record NZ_JAEKEG010000081.1, on the reverse strand, counting down.
TAGGAGCCAGCTTGCTGGCGATGGACGCGAACGATAACGCGTCCATCCTGAATACGCGCAATGCCCTCCGTAAAGGGCTCAGTGCTGTCCGTCCGGGCCCGCAGTCTTACCTCCTGCTCGCGTAATTCAGTGGTGGCTTCAGTGCCGAAATCTTCTGCGGCATGCACCCGACGAATCTCGATTGCGGTGTCAGCGCCTGGCATGATGCCGGTTTCGAATCCCGGCTCACCTGTAGGAGCTGCCGAGTGAAACGAGGCTGCGATCTTTGATCTTGTTTTTTATAATCAAGATCAAAAGATCGCAGCCTTCGGCAGCTCCTACTGGGATTTGGTGACAAGCACCATCCGTCCCGACAGCTGCTACACAGCTCCTGCGCAGCTTGTGCAGGCGCTCGACGTCAACGATTACGAGACACTGGTTGATACACCACAATTTGTATCCGGGCATAGGTCGCCAGCCCATTTCGTGGTTAACTTCGGCCCTTGCGTGATTTTCTAAAACAACGTTCAGAAGGACTCAAGTCATGGCTCAAGTCACCCTCAAAGGCAACCCGGTTCAAGTCAACGGCCAGTTGCCACAAGCCGGTTCCAAGGCGCCAGCCTTTTCCCTGGTGGCCGGCAATCTGTCCGACGTCACCCTGAAAGACTTTGCCGGCAAGCGCAAAGTGCTGAACATCTTCCCAAGCGTCGATACTCCGACCTGCGCCACCTCCGTGCGCAAGTTCAATGCTCAGGCCAACGAAGTGGCCAACACCGTGGTGCTGTGCATCTCGGCTGACCTGCCGTTCGCCCAAGCGCGTTTCTGCGGCGCCGAAGGTCTGGAAAACGTCCAGAACCTGTCGACCCTGCGCGGTGCCGAGTTCATCGAAAACTACGGCGTAGCCATCGCTGACGGCCCGCTCAAAGGCCTGACCGCCCGTGCTGTGGTCGTTCTGGACGAAAACGACAACGTCCTGCACAGCGAACTGGTCAAGGAAATCGCTGAAGAGCCGAACTACGACGCGGCACTGGCTGTGTTGAAATAAGTGTTCTGAAACAAGCGCTTTACAATTGTTAACGGCCTGGCCCTGTCCAGGCCGTTTTCATTTGTGTATCTGTATCAGTGTCTTGGACAAACATCCTGTTACGTAAGCCGAAAGTAAATTGCCGGTAAAGCTGCTTTGCTTAAGTCTCGTCAGTGCTTATCGTTCAGCCTCCCGTAAAAAGAAGCCCACGCGCCCAATGGTTAATCAATCCATGCAATCGTCCCCACGCAACTCCCGTCGCTGGCTGATCAGCCTGCTTGTCTTGTTGGTTATCGCCGTCCTGTGCTGGAAATTCTGGCCCGCCGGTTCGGCCCACAAAGAGGGCGCTGACAAGGCGGCCGGGCATACCGGGCGTTCGGGGATGATGCGGCCGGGCTTCGGTGGTGGCACCGGGCCGATTCCGGTGCGGGTCGCGCCGGCGGTCACAGGGGACTTCCCGCTGTATTACAAGGCACTGGGCACGGTGACGGCGCTCAATACCATCAACGTACGCAGCCGGGTTGGCGGCGAGTTGGTGAAGATCAATTTCGAAGAAGGGCAGATGGTCAAGGCCGGGGATCTTCTGGCAGAGATCGATCCGCGTCCTTATCAGAATGCCTTGCTGCAGGCTGAAGGCACCTTGCTGCAGAACCAGGCACAGCTGAAAAATGCTCAGGTCGACGTTGAGCGTTACCGCGGTCTGTTCAAAGAGGACAGTATCGCCAAACAGACTCTGGACACCGCCGAAGCGCTGGTCGGCCAGTATCTGGGCACGGTCAAGACCAATCAGGCAGCAGTCAACGACGCCAAGCTCAATCTTGAATTCACCAAAATTCGTGCACCGATCGCCGGCCGTGTAGGTTTGCGTCAACTGGACGTCGGCAACCTGGTGGCCGCCAATGACACCACGGCCTTGGCCATCATCACCCAAACCCAACCGATCAGCGTCGCCTTCACCTTGCCGGAAAACAACCTGAGCGTGGTGCTGGAGCGTTATCGTTCGGGGGCCAAATTACCTGCTGAAGCCTGGGACCGGGGGGACACCAAACTGCAGGCGACCGGCGTGCTGCAGAGCCTCGACAACCAGATCGACGTGACCACCGGCACCCTGAAATTCAAGGCCCGCTACGACAACCGCGACCAGTCGCTGTTTCCCAACCAGTTCGTCAACGTCCACCTGCTGGCCGACACCCTGAAAAATGTCGTGCTGGCACCGTCGGCGGCCATTCAGTTCGGCACCAACGGCACCTTCGTCTATGCGCTGGACGGCGACAAGAAAGTCACCATCCGACAACTGAAAATCGGCGCCAGTGACGGTGAGAACACCGTGATCACCGAAGGCCTGGCCGCCGGCGATCGCGTGGTGCTGGAAGGCACCGACCGCCTCAAGGAAGGCAGCGAAGTGGAAGTGGTCAACGACAGCAATCAGGTGCCGACCACGCCGACCGAACACCTGCAAGGCAAGTCGGCGGCGTCGACGCCTGATAGCACTGCGACCGACAAGGCCAAGAAGGGCGCATGAACATTTCGCGGCTGTTCATCCTCCGTCCGGTAGCCACTACCCTGAGCATGCTGGCCATTGTTCTGGCCGGCCTGATCGCTTATCGCTTGCTGCCGGTCTCGGCGCTGCCGCAGGTCGATTACCCGACCATTCGCGTCATGACCCTGTATCCCGGCGCGAGCCCGGACGTGATGACCAGCGCCGTCACCGCGCCGCTCGAACGTCAGTTCGGGCAGATGCCGGGGCTGACGCAGATGGCTTCGACCAGCTCCGGTGGCGCTTCGGTGCTGACCCTGCGTTTCAGCCTCGACATCAACATGGATGTCGCCGAACAACAGGTGCAAGCGGCGATCAATGCGGCAACCAATCTGCTGCCGACCGACTTGCCGGCGCCGCCGGTGTACAACAAGGTCAACCCGGCGGACACCCCGGTGCTGACCCTGGCCATTACCTCGAAAACCATGCTCCTGCCCAAACTCAATGACCTGGTCGATACGCGCATGGCGCAGAAAATCGCTCAGATCAGCGGCGTCGGCATGGTCAGCATCGCCGGCGGCCAGCGCCAGGCGGTGCGGATCAAGGTCAACCCGGAAGCCCTGGCCGCCAACAGTCTGAACCTGTCGGACGTGCGCACCTTGATCAGTGCATCCAACGTCAACCAGCCGAAAGGTAACTTTGACGGCCCGACCCGGGTGTCGATGCTCGATGCCAACGACCAGCTGACGTCGCCCGCGGACTACGCCAACCTGATCCTCGCGTACGCCAACGGCGCGCCGTTGCGGCTCAAGGACGTTGCGGAAATCGTCGATGGTGCGGAGAACGAGCGTCTGGCCGCGTGGGCTAACCTGAATCAGGCGGTGTTGCTGAACATCCAGCGTCAGCCGGGCGCAAACGTGATTGAAGTGGTCGACCGGATCAAGGCTTTGCTGCCGAGCATCACCGACAACCTGCCGGCCGGTCTCGAAGTGACGGTGCTGACTGACCGTACTCAAACCATCCGCGCCTCGGTTACCGACGTGCAACATGAACTGCTGATCGCCATCGCGCTGGTGGTGATGGTGACGTTCCTGTTCCTGCGTCGCGCCAGTGCGACGATCATTCCTTCGGTGGCGGTGCCACTGTCGCTGATTGGTACCTTCGGCGTGATGTATCTGGCCGGGTTTTCGGTCAACAACCTGACCCTGATGGCGTTGACTATCGCCACGGGTTTCGTGGTCGACGATGCGATCGTGATGCTGGAAAACATCGCGCGCTTTATCGAAGAGGGCGAAACCCCGTTGAACGCCGCGCTCAAGGGCGCCAAACAAATTGGTTTTACCCTGATTTCCCTGACCCTGTCGCTGATTGCGGTACTGATACCGCTGCTGTTCATGGCTGACGTGGTCGGGCGGCTGTTCCGCGAGTTCGCCATCACCTTGGCGGTAGCAATCCTGATTTCGCTTGTCGTCTCGCTGACCCTGACGCCAATGATGTGCGCGCGCTTGCTCAAGCGTGAGCCGGAAGAACATGAGCAGGGCCGTTTCTATCGGGCCAGTGGCGCGGTGATCGACTGGATGATTGCGGCCTATGGGCGCAAATTGCAGTGGGTGCTCAAGCATCAGCCGCTGACGCTGCTGGTGGCGATCGGCACTCTGGCGCTGACGGTGTTCCTGTACATGATCGTGCCGAAGGGTTTCTTCCCGGTACAGGACACCGGGGTCATTCAGGGTATTTCCGAGGCACCGCAGTCGATTTCCTTCGCGGCGATGGGCGAGCGGCAGCAGGCGCTGGCGAAAATCATTCTCGAAGACCCGGCAGTACAAAGCCTGTCGTCCTACATTGGTGTCGACGGTGACAACGCCACGCTCAACAGCGGGCGCTTGCTGATCAACCTCAAACCTCACGGGCAGCGAGAGCTGACTGCCACTGAAGTGATCGCACGCCTGCAACCGCAACTGGACAAACTGGTCGGTATTCGTCTGTTCATGCAGCCGGTGCAGGACTTGACCATCGAAGACCGTGTCAGCCGCACGCAATACCAGTTCAGCATGTCCTCGCCGGACTCTGAACTGCTCAGCCAATGGAGCAGCCGTCTGGTCGAGGCCCTGGCCCAGCGACCCGAGCTGACGGACGTGGCCAGCGACTTGCAGGACAAGGGCCTGCAGGTCTACCTGGTGATCGACCGCGACGCGGCTTCCCGGGTAGGGGTCTCGGTAGCGAATATCACCGACGCCCTGTATGACGCGTTCGGCCAGCGACAGATCTCTACCATCTATACCCAGGCCAGCCAGTACCGCGTGGTGCTGCAGGCGCAGTCGGGAGAGAAAATCGGCCCGGATGCCTTGAACCAGATCCACGTCAAGACCACCGACGGCGCGCAGGTGCGGCTATCGAGTCTTGCCCATGTCGAGGAACGTCAGGCGCAACTGGCGATTACCCACATCGGCCAGTTTCCGGCAGTGATGATGTCGTTCAACCTCGCTCCCGGCGTGGCGCTGGGGCATGCGGTCGACGTGATCGAGCAGGTTCAGAAGGACATCGGCATGCCGGTGGGCGTGCAGACCCAGTTCCAGGGCGCGGCGGAAGCGTTTCAGGCTTCACTCTCGAGCACCTTGCTGCTGATTCTGGCGGCGGTGGTGACCATGTACATCGTGCTGGGTGTGCTTTACGAGAGTTACATCCACCCGATCACCATACTTTCGACGTTGCCGTCGGCGGCAGTCGGCGCGTTGTTGGCCTTGCTGTTGAGCGGCAACGACCTGGGCATGATCGCGATCATCGGCATCATTCTGTTGATTGGTATCGTCAAGAAGAACGCGATCATGATGATCGACTTTGCCCTCGACGCCGAACGTAATCAGGGGCTGGACCCGGAGGAGGCGATTTATCAGGCGGCGCTGCTGCGTTTCCGACCGATTCTGATGACAACGCTGGCGGCCTTGTTTGGCGCTGTGCCATTGATGCTCGCCACCGGTTCCGGCGCTGAACTGCGCCAACCGCTGGGGCTGGTGATGGTCGGTGGTTTGTTGGTGAGCCAGGTGCTGACGCTGTTCACCACGCCGGTGATCTACCTGTATTTCGATCGTCTGGGTCGTCGTTGGGGCCATAAATCCGAACCCGTGGAAGCGGTAGAGCAGCCATGAACCTGTCCGGACCTTTCATCAAGCGGCCGGTCGCCACCATGCTGCTGAGCCTGGCGATCATGCTGCTCGGTGGTGTCAGCTTCGGTCTGTTGCCGGTGTCGCCGCTGCCGCAAATGGATTTCCCGGTCATTGTCGTGCAGGCGAGTCTGCCCGGTGCCAGTCCCGAGGTCATGGCGTCCACCGTGGCGACACCGCTGGAACGCTCGTTCGGCGCCATTGCTGGCGTCAACACCATGAGCAGCCGCTCCAGCCAGGGTTCGACGCGGGTCATCCTGCAATTCGACCTCGATCGCGATATCAACGGCGCCGCGCGGGAAGTGCAGGCGGCGATCAACGCATCGCGCAACTTGCTGCCCAGCGGCATGCGCAGTATGCCGAC
>NZ_JAEKEG010000080.1 GCF_016651255.1 Pseudomonas sp. TH10 | reverse complement strand
CGGGGTCGTCACGCCCTACGCCGGTGTGGTCTACGACCTGAACGAGACCTACTCGGTCTACGGCAGCTACACCAAGATCTACCAGCCGCAGATCAACAAGGACATCAACGGTTCGACCCTGGCACCGGTTGAAGGCGACAGCTACGAAACCGGTCTGAAAGCCGCCTACCTCGACGGTCAACTGAACGCCAGCCTGGCCTTCTTCCGCATCGAGCAGGATAACGTCGCGCAATCGATCGGTACCGATCTGAACACCGGCGATGGCATCTTCGAAGCCACCGACGGCGCCACCACCAATGGCGTGGAACTGGAAATGGCCGGCGAACTGGCCCCGGACTGGAACGTTTCGGCCGGCTACACCTACGCCCGCACCCGCGACAAGGATCATCAGCGCATCTACGGTTTCCCGCTGGCCACCAGCAAGCCGGAACACGTGATCCGCACGTTCACCACCTACCGCCTGCCCGGCGCGCTTAACCAGGTCACCGTCGGCGGTGGCATCAGCTGGCAGAGCGCGTTCTACGGCCAGAGCTACAGCCCGGACGTGGGCGGCGGCGAAGGCGGCGAGACCTCACTCAAGCAAGGCGGCTACACCCTCGTCGACCTGATGACCCGCTACAACTACGACGATCACCTGAGCTTCACCGTCAATGCCAACAACGTCTTCGACAAGAAGTACCTGTCGGGCCTTGGCAACTTCGGCACCACGTTCTACGGCGAACCGCGCAACCTGCAGCTGACCGCGAAGTATGATTTCTGAGCGATAGGCTGAAATGAAAATGCCCGCTTCTTTCGACGCGGGCATTTTTTTATTGTTAAAAGCAACATCAAAAGATCGCAGCCTTCGGCAGCTCCTACAGGTGTACCCACCATCCCGTAGGAGCTGCCGAAGGCTCGGGCCGCGTTCGGACGATATTTTGACTTTAATATCTTTGACCGTCAGCAGCTACTCAGAACATCCAAGCTGATCCAGCGCCCGATTCACCGCCAGTTCCCCGAGCATGATCAGCTGCGCAATCCCTAATAAGGCATTGCGCGAACTGCCCTCCATTTGATCCACCAGATCGGTGGCCATGACATTGGCCGACGCCAGCGACTCGCAGGCATAGGCCAGCAAGGTTTCGGTGTCGAGCTCGGGGTTGACGGTGAACAGCGTGCAGAGTTTGCGCGGGGTGGCTTTGATGTCGGCAATCGAGGGCCGGGGGTGCGGCTGTTTGGTGGGGGCCAGGTGAATCGGAATTATCAGGGGCTGTTGTCGGATCAGTGTCCGGCGGGTTGGGCGTTACTTTGAACATAGATGAAACTCGTATCGAAATAAATAGGAGCCCTCACCCTCGCTACCAAACGATGGGTGGCGGCCATGCGCGGGTTGGTAGACCGGTACATATGGCAAAACCGGCGCGCTCGAAAGCGCCCTGCGCACGGCCACCATATTTCAAATGCCAGAAGCACCTTGATCAGGTGACGTTATGCGTCATATGTACGAGGGCTACCAAACCCGATCGCTGTTTTCCAGCGACCACGCAACGATAGCGCCCGCACCCAAGGCGCACAAGTCGGCGGATTCTGACGTACCTGTAGGCAATGGCGCAAGGCGTTGTAGCCTGCAGGAAGTAATCATGGGCACGATTAAACACACAGCATCAATCGCTGTTTAAAGAACAAAACTCTATTGGGTTGTGTCCTCAAGACATACGAAATTTTGCCCGCGATGACACTCGTCGCCGCACCACACAAACTTGCCCGGAGAATCAATCCCCGTTTGAGGGGTCGCGAGTGTTGAAGCTGCAGCTCACAATCTTGCCCGCACCCACCCCGCCACTTGCGCGTGAATCCCTTCCACTTCGCTCAACAACCCGCCCATGCGCATGAAGTCATGGGTCATCCCCGGTTGTTCCAGCAGCGTCATTTCATTTCCCGCCTCGCGCAGTCGTTCGGCGTATGCCAGCCCTTCGTCGTGCAACGGATCGTGCCCGGCCAGGTACACGAGTGCCGGTGCGAGTCCTGCCAGGTCTTGTGCCAGTAATGGCGAGCAGCGCCAGTCAGCGAGGTCGGCGGGGGTGCGGCTGTAGTGGCTGTAGAACCAGTCCAGTGTTGGGGTTTCGAGCAGGTAGCCTTCGGCGAAATCCCGGTGGGAGGGGCGTTTGGTGGTGGCGTCGGTGACGGGGTAGACCAGTACCTGGGCCTTGGGTTTGAGTTGCAGTTCTGCGGGGGTTGTATCGCGATAATCGAGAGGACGGTGGCCAGGGTTGCACCGACGCTGTCGCCGGCCAAGGCTGCGCGGGTGGCGTCCAGGCCCTGGGCGGCGCCTTCTCGGGCCAGCCAGTTGGCGGCATCGCAGGCGTCCTGGATCGGGGTTGGGAATTGCCATTCAGGGGCCAGGCGGTAATCGACCGTCAGGAGGTCGAAGCCGCCTTGGGCGACGAGGCGCCGGCACAGGGCGTCGTGGGAGTCGAGGCTGCCGACGACGTAGCCGCCGCCGTGGAAGTACAGGATGACGGGTTGCAAGCCTTCGACCGGGTTGGCGTCGCGGTACAGGCGGGCCGTAAGGTTGTGGCCGTCTCTTGCGCGGAGGGTGAAGTGTTCGCAGTTGATGTGGGTCAGTGGGGTGTCGAGGAAGCTTGAGGAGGCTTCGAAATCGCTGCGGGCCTGTTCCGGGGTGAGGTCGTGCATGGGGCGGCTTTTGCCGGTGAGACGGCCGAATTCGGCGAGTTCGAGGAAGGCTTCAAGTTCAGGCAGGACGGGCATGGGGGTATCCTTCTACACAATAATCGATGGGGAACGCAGAATGTGAAAACACCGGTATCCCGCAGGAGCTGCCGCAGGCTGCGATCTTTTAGCGGTGTTCGATGCACCGATAAGATCAAGATCAAAAGATCGCAGCCTGCGGCAGCTCCTGCAGGGGGCCGTGTTGTCAGACGAAGGCCAGGGTGCGCTGCACGTGTCGTCAGGCGATGGCCAGGGTGCACTCCAATCGCAGTTCGAGATCGTCGAGCAATTCGTCACCGCGTAGCAGCTCGTAGTGCCCGCCGGCCAGCAGACGGTCCACACCGTGATGGCCGACCTGGGCCTCGAACACTCGACGCTCGTCGTCACGCCCGGCTACCCACCAGCGGTGCGCCGTAACTTTGATCGCCGGCAGTTGCCGCTGGGCCAGGGCCAATGCCTTGAGGCGTGAACCGGTGTTGAAGATTTGCGTGAGCTCTCCAGCGCCCAGTGCGGCTTGTTCATTGGAGCCATGCAGCGCGGCTTCGATGACGGCGGCGGCGGCCTGATGCTCAGGCAGATCTGCGGCGTGCAACGCCATTAACGCCTGTGCTTCTTCAGACGAATGACCGAGGACAAACTTCAGGAAATCCCCCAGGTCTTCGCGCCAGTTCCCCGCTTCGGCGGTGCCGGCCACGTAGCTGTCGACCAGGCCGGCGAACGCGACGGTCTCGCCTTGTTGCTCCAGCTCATGGGCGACCAGTTGCGTCAACGCACCACCCAGCGACCAGCCCAGCAGGTAATACGGCCCCTTGGCCTGTTGGGCACGAATGCGCTGGGTGTAGGCCTGGGCCATAGCCAGCAGCGACTGATCCTGCCAGTGCGGATCGAGCAGCATGCGGCATTGCAGGCCGTACACCGTGCGCCGTCCTTCCAGGCGTCGCGCGAGCGGTTCGTAGTCGAATACCGTGCCAAAACCGGCGTGCAGGCAGAACAGCGCCGGCCTGTGCGCCAGCCGCGAGTTCAGTGCCAGCAACGGGTCTGGCGCAGCTGCGGCGGGCTCGGCGGCCTGGTAGCCGCAGAGTTCGGCAATGCTGGGTTTTTGCATCAGGTCGCGCAGTTTCAGTTCGAAGCCCAGTTCGGGTTGGCTGCGCACCCGCGAGATGACTTTGAGCACTTGCAACGAATCGCCCCCCAGCTCAAAGAAGTTGTCGTCGATACCCACTTGCGGCATGCCGAGCACTGCTTGCCAGATCGCAGCCAACGCGCTTTCCAGGGCGTTGCGCGGTGCGCGATAACCCCAGGGCCCATTCCGGCACAGGCAATGCACGACGATCGAGCTTGCCGTTGGCCGACAGCGGGAAGCGTTCCAGGACCAGGATCCGCGCGGGCACCATGTAGTCCGGCAGTTGCGCCTGCAGTTGCGATTTCAGGCGCCGATCAAGTCCGACCGTGCCGAGCGCCACCACGTAGCCCACCAGCTGTTTGCCGATTGGTGTGTCGTGCACCACCACGGCTGCATCCTGCACCCCTGCGCACTCACGCAGGCGCGCTTCAATCTCGCCCAGCTCGATGCGGAAACCGCGGATCTTCACCTGATGGTCGATCCGTCCCAGGTATTCCATCAAGCCATCGGCACGCTGGCGCACCAGGTCGCCGGTGCGGTACATGCGCCCGCCCGCTGCAAATGGATCGGGAATGAAGCGTTCGGCGCTCATGCCCGGGCGCTGGTGGTAGCCCCGCGCCAGGCATTCACCGCCCAGGTACAGCTCCCCGCTGACGCCCACCGGCAGAGGGTTGAGGTCGGCGTCGAGCACATACAGGCCTCGCCCGGCCACACCGCGCCCGATCGGCGCATAGGCCGCGTCGCAGGTTTCGCTGACCTCGGCACGCCACAACAAAGGCGTGACGACGGTTTCGGTCGGGCCATAGCCGTTGACCAGGCGCTGCGGGCGCAAGGCGCGCTTGACCTGCTCGAAACTGGCTTCAGGCACGGCATCGCCGCCGAAGCAATACACCTCGACCGCGGGCGGATTGCCCAGGCGTTCCGCGACTTCGGCCATCTGTTGCAGGTATGCCGGCGGGAAGCAGGCGACGGTGACGCCATGACGCTGCAGCACTTCCAGGGTTTGTTCCGGGGTCCACAGATTGTCATCACGGATCACCAGGCTGCCACCGGCCAGCATCACACTCAGCCAGCGCTCCTGCGCACCGTCGAAAGCGAACGACATGAAGTGCAACTCGCGGCTGCGCGGTGCCAGTTCATAGCACTCGACGATGCTGCGGCAATGCCGGGCAATCGGTCCGCGCGCCACGGCCACGCCTTTCGGTTGCCCCGTGGAGCCGGAGGTGTAAATCAGGTACGCCAGGTGCCCCGGCAACGGATGGGAAACCGGGCACGCCGCGTTGTCGGCAACGCTCAATTGATCCAGCAGCAGACGTGGCGGGCTGTCGGCCAGGGTCAGTCGATCCCCCAGGTTGCTGTCACACAGCAACAGGCTGGCTGCCGAATCGCTCAACAGGTACGCCAGTCGTTCGGTCGGGTACGCCAGGTCCAAAGGCAGGTAAGCAGCCCCCGCCTTGAGCACCGCGAGGAACGCGACGATGGTGCGTTCGGAACGCGGCAACGCCACCGCCACCAGGGTCTCCGGCCCAATACCGCGAACGATCAGTTGCTGCGCCAGCCCATTGGCCTGAGCCTCAAGTTCGGCGTAACTGACTTGTCGATCCTCACAGATCAAGGCGATTTTCTGCGGCTGCGCTTTGACGTGTTGATTGAACGACTGCAGCAAATCAGCGGTGTCGTCTGACACCTGCGGCAGGCTCATGCGTGCTTGCGGCAAGCCAATATTGCCGAGCAGGCACGAAGCGTCCTCTGGCAACGCACGCAGCAATCCTTCGAGCTGCGCACGAATCCGCTCGACTTCAACGTCACTGAAGCGATCGCGCAGGAACAGGTACTCGACTTCCAGCCCTTCCTCGTTGGCGCTGACCATCAGGTCCATCGGGAAGTTGGTGACCCCGCCGCTGCCGACTTCGGCAAAGCGCAGCTCGCCCTCCTCGCCGCCTTTCAAGGCGCGGTCGATCGGGTAGTTCTCGAACACGATGATGCTGTCGAACAAGGCTTGCCCGCCCTGCCCCGACCAGCGCTGAATGTCGGACAACGGCGTGTGCTCGTAGTCGCGCACCATCAGGTTGTAGTCCTGCAAGTCCCGCAGCCACTCGCCCAACGGCTGTTGCGGATCGAGGGTCTGGATCACCGGCAAAGTGTTGATGAACAGGCCAAGCATGTCCTGGGCACCGGCCAGCCCGGTCGGGCGGCCCGCCACCGTGGCGCCGAACGCGACGCTGCGCTGACCGCTGTGGCGTTGCAGCAACAGCAGCCACGCGCCCTGCACCAAGGTATTGAGCGTCACGCGCTGACGCTTGGCAAAGGTGTGCAGTTTGCGCGTCGCTTCGGCGTCGAGGTTGCTGTACATCACGCCGTGCCCGGAGCCTGCGGCACCCGAAGCCTTGGCCAGAATGGTCGGTTCCTCAAGCAACGCCAGGCGCTCACGCCAAAAGCCTTCGGCCTGCACCCCATCCTGACGTTGCAGCCAGGCGATGTAGTCAGCGTAGCGCCCGGTCAGGGGCGCCAGGCTGTCGTTGTGATACAGGCGCAGCATGTCACCCAGCAACCGTGAGGCGCTCCAGCCATCGAGCAACAGGTGATGATAGATCCAGATCATCTGGTAGCGATCCTCGCCCAGGCGCACCAGGATGAATCGCATCAACGGCGGGCAGCTCAGGTCGAAGCCCTTGGCCTGTTCCGCTGCCGCCAGTTCGCCCAGGGCCTGTTCGGTGTCGCTGCGCTCACGCCAGTCGAGCTCTTCGATCGGCAGCTCGACCTCGGCGAATACCGCCTGCAGCGGATCGGCCAGGCCGTCCCGCCAGCGGAACGCCGCCCGCAGCACTTCATGGCGCTCGACCAGCGCCTGCCACGCGGCACGGAAGCGTGGTACCTGCAAACCCTCCACCGCCACGCTCAACTGGTTGACGTAGGGGTTGAGTTCCGGCGAGTCGAGGCAGTGGAACAGCATGCCTTGTTGCATCGGCGACAGCGGATACAGGTCTTGCAGACCTTCGCGCGCGGCGATGTCGATGTGCGGTACCAGCGAGAACGCCTCGACTTTTGGCGCTTCAATCAATATTGCTTCACGGCTGCCGGCCACGGCGGCGAGCGCACGGATGGTCTGCTGTTCAAACAATTGCTTGGGACTGAACTTCAGCCCGCGCTGCCCGGCACGGCTTACCGCTTGCAGCGAGATGATCGAGTCACCGCCCAACTCGAAGAAGTTTTCGGTAACACCCACCGACTCCAGCGCCAGCAGTTCCTGCCAGATTTCCACCAGCAAGGCTTCGGCGGGCGACGCGGGGGCCACGTGATCGTGGTGCTGTCGAGTGGCTTGCGGCGCCGGCAGGCCTTGGCGATCGAGTTTGCCGTTCGGCGTCAGCGGCAACGCGGCCAGGCACATCAAATGCGCCGGCAGCATGTGCGCCGGCAAACGACTGCGCAGGTGGGCCGTCAGCGCTTCACGCAAATCCTGCTCATCGGCGAGCGGATCGCGCGGGACCACGTAACCGATCAACTGGCGGCTCACCGGGCCTTCGCGATCAATCACAAACGCTTCACGCACACCTTCGTGTTCCAGCAGGCAAGCTTCGATTTCGCCGAGTTCGATCCGGAAACCGCGAATTTTCACTTGCTGGTCGATACGGCCGAGGTATTCCACCACGCCGTCGGCACGGAACCGCGCGAGGTCGCCACTGCGATACAGACGGGCGCCCGGCACGAACGGATCCGGCACGAAGCGGTCAGCGGTCAAATCCGGACGCTGATGGTAACCCCGGGCGACGCCCTCGCCGCCCAGGTACAACTCGCCCGCCACGCCGACCGGCAGCGGCTGCAAGCCACCGTCCAGAATGTACGCACTGCGATTGCCCACCGGTCGGCCAATTGGCATGAACGCCGAGTCGAATTCGGTCTCCGGATAGGCCAGCCAGATCAGCGGCGTGATCACTGTTTCGGTCGGGCCATAGCCGTTGATCAGGCGCTTGGGTTGCAGTACCTGCTGGACCTCGTCAAACGCATGTTTCGCCATACCTTCACCGCACGGCGTGTAGGAACGGATCGGCAGATCACGCCCCGCTTCGCCCATGAAATCGGCGATCTGCGAGAGATAGGTCGGGGTGAAGCAGGCGATGGTGATGCCATGCTTTTCGATCTCGGCGCAGGTGCGCTCCACGCTCCACAACTCGTCGTCGCGCGGCATCACTGCGGAACCGAACACCAGCGGGGTCAGCCACCGCTCATGTGCGCCGTCGAACGCGAACGACATGAAATGCAGTTCGCAATCGTCCGGGGTCATTTCATAGCGCTGGCCGATGGCCTGGCAATGCATCGCCAACGGGCCGTGCTCCACGCACACGCCCTTGGGTTGTCCGGTGGAACCCGAGGTGTAAATCACGTAGGCGAGGTTTTCGCCACAGGTGAGGTTGATCGGGTTGCTGTCCGCCAAGAATTCCAGCGGCTCGCGGTCGATTTCCAGCACCGGCAGGCCTTCGGGCAACGGCAGTTTTTCCCGCAGCCGAGATTGGCTGATCATCAGCGCAATGCCGCTGTCTTGCATCAGGTAGCGCAGGCGTTCCGTCGGGTAGGCCGGGTCCAGCGGCACGTAGGCGCCGCCGGCCTCGAGGATCGCCAGCAAGCCGATGATCATTTCCGGCGAACGCTGCATGGCCAGGCCGACCCGCACTTCCGGACCAATGCCCAGTGCGCGAAGACGATGGGCTAATTGGTTGGCACGACGGTTGAGTTGGTCGAAGCTCAATTCCAGATCGTTGAAGATCAGCGCCGTGGCGTGCGGACGAATGAACGCTTGGGCCTCGATCAACTGATGCACACACAGCGGGTTTTGCGCTGCGGTAAATGCCGGGTTCCACTCGATCAATTGTTGCGCGCGCTCAGGTGAGCTCAGCAGGTCCAGCTCACTCAATGCAGCCTGTGGCGCGGCGACCATCGCCGTCAGCAACGCGGCCAGGTGTTCGCTCATGCGAACAATCGCTTCGCTGTTGAAATGGGCGCACTGGAAGCTCCAGTTCAGGCTCAACTGACTCTCGGCGGTGGCCGCCAGGGTCAGCGGGAAATTGGTGCGCTCATGGTTCTGTGGAATCGAAAAGCTCAACCCCGCAGGTGCGCTCTGTTGCAGCGCGTCGGCCACCGGGAAGTTCTCGAACACCAGCAGGCTGTCGAACAGCGGCTCACCGGCACGTCCGGCCCAGCGCTGGATGTCACCCAATGCGGTGAATTCATGTTCACGCAATTCCAGGTTTTGCGCCTGCAAACGGATGAGCCACTGGCCGACGCTTTCTACCGCATCCGGGCGGCTGATCACCGGCAAGGTGTTGATGAACAGGCCGAGCTGGCTTTCAGCCCCCGGCAAGTCTACCGGGCGGCCTGCCACAGTCGCGCCGAACGCGACGCTGCGTTGGCCGCTGTAGCGTTGCAGCAGGAGTGCCCAGGCACCTTGCACCAAGGTGTTGAGCGTGATTTTTTGCTGACGGGCAAACTCGCTGAAGCGCTGGCTGGTGGCGACATCGAAGGTCTGGCGATGGTCAGCGAACTCAGCTGTCGACAGGTTTTTACTGCCGCCGTGGGCCAGGCTCTGCGCCAGCAGGGTCGGGTTATCGAGGGTCGCCAGTTGCTCGCGCCAAAAGGCCTCGTCGGCCTGCGCATCCTGACGTTGCAGCCAGCCGATGTAATCGGCAAAACGCCCGGTTGGTGCCTGCACGTCTTGTCCGGCATAACGCTGCAAGACTTCGCTCAACAGCAGTGAATTACTCCAGCCATCAAGCAACAGGTGATGGTGGGTGTAGATCAGTTGCTGACGCTCACCTTCGAGGCGCACCAGGGTCAGGCGCATCAGCGGTGCCCGGGTCGGATCGAGTTGCAGGCGCTCGCTGTCGATCAGCTGCGCCAGTGCTTCAACCTGATCGCTGCGGCCACGCCAGTCGAGGCAGGTCATCGGCAATTGCAGATGACGATGGACCAACTGCACCGGCGCTTCGAAGCCGTCCGGGAAATGGAAGCTGCTGCGCAGGATCCCATGGTTGTCGAGCACCGCTTGCCAGGCGCGGCCCAGCCGCTCGGCGTCGAGGCCATGGGCTTCGACGCTGAGCTGGTTGACGTAGGCGCCGCTGTCCGATTCGTAGAGGCTATGGAACAGCAAGCCGGCCTGCATGGGCGACAGCGGATACAGGTCCTCGATCTGCGCCGGTGGCACCGGCAGGCCATCGAGTTGCGCCTGGCTCAAGCGCGCCAGGGGGAAGTCCGCCGGGGTCACGCCGCCTGCGCCATCGCTCAGGCAATGGTCAATCAGGTCTAACAGCTCTTCACGGAAATTCGCCGCGAGGGTTTCGATTTCGTGCAGGTCGAAGCATTCGCGACTGAAGGTCCAGTCCAGTTTCAGTTCGCCGCCATACACCTGGCCATCCACCGACAGCCAATTGGGCAGCGGCGCGTCCGCGGCCTGCGCAGCGCCGCTGGATTCACGAGCCGGTGTGAACAGTGCGTCTTCGGCAAAGCTCTGGTCAAACTGGCCAAGGTAGTTGAAGGTGACGCGCGCTTGCGGCAACGCGGCCAGCGCGGCTTGCGCCGAGGCATCGCCCATAAAGCGCAGCAGGCCGTAGCCCATGCCCTTGCCGGGGATTTCGCGCAACTGCTGCTTGATGGCTTTGATCGAACCCGGCAGATCGGCGGTTGGGGTCAGGCGCACCGGGAACAGGCTGGTGAACCAGCCAACGGTGCGGCTCAGGTCGATGTCGTCGAACAGCTCTTCACGGCCATGACCTTCGAGCTGAATCAGCGCCGAGGCATGCCCGGTCCAGCGACTGAGGGTGCGGGCCAGTGCGGTCAGCAGCAGGTCGTTGACCTGGGTGCGGTAAGTCGCCGGTGCCAGCTGCAGCAGCTGGCGAGTGTGTTCGCGGTCCAGGCCGATGCTGACGCCCTGGCGCAGATGTCCGGCCTGGCTGGCCTGCGGGTTGGCGGCTGGCAGCAAATCGTTGCCGAGGCTGAGTTGCGCCTGCCACCAGTCCAGTTCGCTGGCAGCCGCTTTGGAACGTGCGTAGGTGTCGAGCTGCTCAGCCCAGGCCTGGAAGGAGCTGGTCTTCGCCGGTAGCTCCTGCCCTTGATAAGCCGCTTGCAAGTCCTCCAGCAACACCCGCCACGACACGCCGTCCACCGCCAGATGGTGAATGACCAGCAGCAGGCGCTGGGTGCCGTCCGCCTGTGCGATCAATGCGACTCGCAGCAGCGGGCCGTCTTGCAGGCTGAGGCTGCGCTGGGCTTGATCGCACACCGACTCCAGGGATGCATCGCTGGCCACGCGCGCGGTCCAGAGCATGTCGACGACATCGGCGCTGTCCGCGCCAACATAGCGCGCAGACCACTCTGTGGCAGCGAGCCTGCTCGCGATGAGCTCAGCACCGGCAACATGGAGGTCGCCTGCCCCACCGCCCTCGCGAGCAGGCTCGCTCCCACAGGGATTTGCGGCGTCGGTCACACGCGGGGCCTGCTGGCTGAAGCGCAAGCGCAGTGCGTCGTGTTGCTTGAGCAAGCGCTGCAGCACGGCCTGCAGACGCGGCAGTTCCAGGGGCTCGCGGGGGTCAGCAAGACGGCCTGGTTCCAGTGCGCGCGTTGCGCGATTGGCTCGTCGAAGAACCAGCGCTGGATGGGAGTGAGTTTTTGCAGGCCGTACACCGGTCCTTGCTGGGCCAGCGGAGCGGCCTGTTCCTTGACCACGGCGGCCAGCGCCTGCAAGGTTTGCTGCTGGAACAGATCCCGCGGTTGCAGGCTCAAGCCGGCGCGACGGGCACGGCTGACCACCTGGATCGAAATGATCGAGTCGCCACCCAGCTCGAAGAAATTGTCCTGGCGGCCGACCTGCTCAACGCCCAGCACCTCCTGCCAGATCTGCGCCAGCACCTGTTCGTGCTCACTGCGCGGCGCTTCGAAGGCGCGCTGGCTGACCTGCGCGGTTGGCGCCGGCAGGCGTTTGCGCTCGAGTTTGCCGTTGGGGCTCAGGGGCATTTGCTCGATCATTACGGTCTGCGCGGGCACCATGTAGTCCGGCAGGCTGGTGAGCAGATGGGCCTTGAGCGCTTCGCGCCAGGCACCTTGTTGCCCGGCATCGGCGCTGATCAGGGCGCGTTCCCGGGGCACGATGTAGGCGACCAGTTGCTTGCCGCCCGGGCCATCGACGGCCAGCACCACGGCTTCCTGCACCTGGGCATGCTCTTGCAGGCGCGCTTCGATTTCGCCCAGCTCGATACGCAGGCCGCGCAGCTTCACCTGATGGTCGATTCGCCCGGCATATTCGATGACGCCGTCGGCGCGGTAGCGTGCCAGGTCACCGGTGCGGTAGATCCGTTCGCCGGCGCCGAACGGGCTGACCACAAAACGTTCGGCGGTCAGCGCCGGACGCTGGTGATAACCGCGCGCCAGACCGACGCCCGCCAGGTACAACTCGCCGAGCACGCCGGTCGGCACCGGCTACAGTTCGTCGTCAAGGACATAGGTGCGCAGGTTGGCAATCGGCTGACCGATCGGCACGCTGTCGCGGCCCTCCTCCACACACGTCCAGTGCGTCACGTCGATGGCCGCTTCGGTCGGGCCGTAAAGGTTGTACAGGTTGGCTTGCGGCAGGCTGCGCAAGGTCTGGCGTTGCAGCTCCATCGGCAGCGCTTCACCGCTGCAGATGATCCGCTGCAACGAGGTGCAGGCCAGCGCTTCGTCGGCACCGATAAACGCCGCGAGCATCGACGGCACGAAGTGCAGCGTGGTGATCGCCTGCTCGACGATCAACCTGGCCAGGCGGTGCGGATCGCGGTGCTCGCCGGGGGCGGCGATGACCAGTCGTGCGCCCGTCATCAGCGGCCAGAAAAACTCCCACACCGACACGTCGAAACTGAACGGGGTTTTTTGCAGCACGCGGTCCGCCGGTTGCAAGTCGTAGGCTTGCTGCATCCATTGCAGACGGTTT
Source organism: Pseudomonas sp. TH10 (assembly GCF_016651255.1). GTDB lineage: Bacteria > Pseudomonadota > Gammaproteobacteria > Pseudomonadales > Pseudomonadaceae > Aquipseudomonas. The sequence continues at coordinate 24,984 of NZ_JAEKEG010000080.1, read as the reverse complement.
TGCAGCGCCACATGACGGTTGCCGGCGCCCTTGGGTTTGCCGGTGGAGCCTGAAGTGTAAATCACGTAGGCGAGGTTTTCCGCGACCGCAAGGTTCGGCAGATCGGTACCGGGCAACTCCCCGAGCCAATCGCCTGCGGCCTGCAGGCACAGAGTGCGCACGCTGTCCGGGGTCGGCAGTTGTTCCAGCAAATGTTCCTGAGTCAGCAGCAAGGCGATGCCGCTGTCTTCGATCATGTAGGTGAGCCGCTCTAGCGGGTATTCCGGGTCCAGCGGCACATAGGCGCCGCCGGCCTTGAGAATCGCCAGCAGGCCGACGACCATCTCGAACGAACGGTCGCAGGCGATTCCCACCAGCACTTCCGGACCGACGCCCTCGGCGCGCAGGTGATGGGCCAGGCGGTTGGCGCGCTGGTTCAGCTCGGCGTAACTCAGGGACTGGCCCTGGAACACCAACGCCGTGGCCTCGCCATTTTCAACCACGCGTTGCTCGATATGCCGCTGCACGCAGACTTCGCCCGGATAGGCCTGAGCGGTGTGGTTGAGGTCGTCGAGAATGCGCAGACGCTCGTCGGCGTCCAGCAAAGGCAACTCGGCAAGCGGACTTTGCGGGTTGGCCAGCACACCGGCCAACAGGTTGCGCCAGTGACGCGAAAAGTGCTCGATGCGTTCGGCGTCGAACAGATCGGTGGCATAGGTCAGGCTGGCAAACAGCAGGTCGCCCTGCTCCTGGGTGTCCAGTTGCAGGTCGAACTGGGTGGTGTGAGCGGTGCCACGCAGTGCCTCGACGCGCAGGCCAGCAAGTACACCGCTGGCGCCAGCCGGCCTGGCTTGCTGGTGATTGAACATGACCTGGAACAATGGGCTGTGGCTGAGGCTGCGTTCGCCCTGCAGGGCTTGCACCAGTCGCTCGAATGGCAGGTCCTGATAGGCCTGGGCATCCAGCGCCGCGGCGCGAGTCTGGTCGAGCAACTGGCTGAAAGGCTGACGTCCATCGAGCTCGGCGCGCATCACCTGGGTGTTGACGAAGAAGCCGATCAGGCCACGGGTTTCTGCGCGATTGCGGTTGGCAATCGGCACCCCGACCCGCAGGTCCGACTGGCCGCTATAGCGATAAAGCAGCGCCTGGAAACTCGCCAGCAACAGCATGAAGGGAGTCACGCCGTGCTGCCTGGCCAGGGTCATCAGGCCGCTGGCCAAGGTTGCATCGAGGGCGAAGTCCAACCGTGCACCGCGTTGGCTGGGTTGCGCAGGACGTGGACGATCAGTCGGCAATTCGAGTAGCGGTTGCTCACTGCCTAATGTGTCACGCCACCAGTTGAGTTGGCGCTCCAGCTCACCCGCTTCCATCCAGCGACGTTGCCACAGCGCATAGTCTGAATACTGGATCGGCAATGCTTCAAGCACAGCTTCCTGGCCCTGGCAATGTGCGGCGTAAAGCCGGGAAAACTCCTCAACCAGCACGCCCATCGACCAGCCATCGGTGACGATGTGGTGCAGGGTCAGCAGCAGTACGTGGTCTTCGGCGTCGAGCTGCAACAGGCTGACCCGCAACAGCGGACCCTGTTGCAGATCGAACGGCCGGGCGATGTCCTGCTCGACGCTGTGCATGGCAAGATCGAGGCGCAGGGACTCAGGCTCTCCGCGCAGGTCGATACGCTCGATCGGCAGTGAGGTGTACGGCGCCAGCGTCTGCAGCACCTTGCCGTCGTCCTCGACGAAACGGCTGCGCAAACTTTGATGCCGCTCCAGCAGCACGTCAAAACTGTGCTGCAACGCCGCGACATCCAGCGGCCCGTACAAGCGCAGCGCCGCCGGAATGTTATACGCCGAACTGTGCGGATCCAGCTGCCAGAGAAACCACTGACGCTGCTGCGCGTAGGACAGTTCGAAGCGCGTTTGCGCCTCAAGGGCAGGCGGAATCGGCAGCTGGCCAAAGCTCACGCCCTGCTCCTGCATGCGGCTCAGGAACTCGCGGCGCTTGTCGGCTGGCAGGCCGGCGAAGCGGCTGGCGATACGCTGGGCAGTGGTGTGTTCCATCAGTTGATCTCCATCTCGTCCAGAAGCGACTCAAGCGCATCCAGGCGTGCATCGTTGTCAGCCGGGGCGTGTTGCCCGGCCATGGCGGCATAAGCCTGAAGGTCGGTGGACTCGAACAGCGCACGCAGCGGCAGCTCGATGCCCAGGTCCAGTTCCACCCGGGCGCTGGCCTGGGCGGCGAGCAGCGAATGCCCACCCGATTCGAAGAAGTTGTCGCGCCGACCGATCTGCGCCACGCCCAGCACCTCGGCCCAGATCGCCGCCAGTTGCTGTTCGAGCTCACCTTCAGGGGCTTCGAACGGTCGTTGCCAATCCCCGGCATCCGGCAGCGGCAGGGCCTGGCGATCGAGCTTGCCGTTGCCGGTCAGTGGCAAGGCGTCCAGCAGCAGCCAGTGACTGGGTACCATGTAGTCCGGCAGGCCGACCTTGAGCGCGGCGCGCAGTTGATCGCGCCAGGCGATCGGGTCGAGCGGGGTTTGCGCAGGCACCACGTAGGCACACAGCTGCGGGCCGCCCTCACCGGGGTGCACACTCAACACCGCGTGGCGCACGCCCGGCAGGGCCAACAATGCAGCCTCGATCTCGCCCAGTTCGATGCGGAACCCGCGGATCTTCACTTGCTGGTCGATCCGGCCCAGGTAATCAATGCTGCCGTCGGCGCGCTGGCGGGCCAGGTCGCCACTGCGATACAGACGCTGTGACGCGTCGAACGGGCTTGGCACGAAGCGCTCGGCGGTCAGGCCGAAGCGACCGTGATAACCCCGCGCCAGGCCAGCACCGGCGATATACAGCTCGCCCGCCACGCCCACCGGTACCGGGTGCAACTGGCTGTCGAGCAGGTACCAGCGCAGATCGCGAAGCGGCAGGCCGATCGGACTTTGCGCCTTGCCTTCGAGGTCGGCCAGGCAGATGGCGCGGCAGGTCACGTGCACCGTGGTTTCGGTGATGCCGTACATATTCACCAGGGTCGGCCGCTGGTCACCGAAACGTTCGAACCAGGGGCGCAGGCTCGCGACTTCCAGCGCTTCACCGCCGAAAATCACCTGACGTAGCGCCAGGGTGCGCGGGCTGGCGCAGGCGATCGGCAGCAACTGGCGGAACGCCGTGGGAGTCTGGTTCAACACGGTCACGCCTTCGTCGCACAGCAAGCGGTGCAATTGCTGCGGATCACGGCTGATGTCATACGGCACTATCACCAGGCGCCCGCCCGTGCACAGCGAACCAAACAGTTCCCATACCGAGAAATCGAACGCGTAGGAATGAAACAGGGTCCAGACATCGTGCGGGCCGAAGTTGAACTCGCCAGCGCTGGCCGTGAGCAGTCGGCCGACATTGCCATGGCTGAGCAACGCGCCCTTTGGCCTCCCCGTGGAACCGGAGGTGTAGATCACGTAGGCGAGGTTGTCGGGTGCCGCCAGTGGCGGCAGGTTAGCGTCGCTGAAGCCCTCCAGTTGCAGTGATTCGAGGCTGAGGACTCGCACGCCATCCCGGGCTGGCAAGCCGTCGACCAGGTGCTGTTGCGTGAGCAGCAACCGGATGCCGCTGTCCTCGATCATGTAGCTCAGGCGCTCGGCCGGGTACTGCGGATCGAGCGGCACATAGGCGCCACCGGCCTTGAGAATCGCCAGCAAGCCGATCACCAGTGGCATCGCCCGCTCGGTCGCAATGCCGACCCGCACCTCGGGGCCCACGCCTTGCTCGCGCAGGTGGCGCGCCAGGCGGTTGGCCTGGGCGTTGAGCGCGGCGTAGGTCAATTGTTCGCTTTCACAGACCAGCGCCACGGCGTTGGGGCGCAGCTCGGCCTGTGCTTCGAACAGCTGATGCAAGGAGGGCGACAGCGGCTGTGCCTGGAACGCCGGATTCCAGTGCTGCACCAGTGCGTCGCGCTGTGACTGGCCAATAAGCGGCAGTTCGGCGACGCGTTGCTGCGGGTCCGCGACCACGGCACGCAACAGATTCAGCCATTGCTCGGCGAGTCGCTGCATCGACGCCTGGTCGTACAGATCGGTGGCATAAGTCAGGCTGGCATCGAGCTCCTCGCCATGCTCCTGGGTATCAAGCACCAGGTCGAATTGCGTGGTGAGTTGCGACCAGTGCAGACGCTCGACCTGCAGGCCGGCCACCGTGCGCTCGACGCTCGCGCCCAGTTGCTGCTGATGGTTGTACAGCACCTGGAACAGCGGGCTGTGAGTGAGGCTGCGATCCGGCTGCAAGGCATCGACCAGTTGCTCGAACGGCAGGTCCTGATGGGCCTGGGCAGCCAATGCCGTCTGCTTGACCTGTTGCAACAAGCCACTAAATGGCTGCTGCCCGTCGATCTCGGCGCGCAGCACTTGAGTGTTGATGAAGAAGCCGATCAGGCCTTCGGTCTCAAGACGCGAACGGCCGGCGCTCGGCACTCCCACGCTGATGCCCGACTGCCCGCTCTGGCGATGCAGCAACGTCTGGAAGCTCGCCAGCAGCAACATGAACAGCGTCACCTGTTGGTCCTGGGCGCATTGGCGCAAACCGGCCAGCAAGTCGCGATCCACGTTAACCATCAAACTGGCACCGCGCTCGCTGCGGCGTGCCGGCCGGCTCAGCTCGCTTGGCAACTCCAGCGGCGCCTGGCTGCCAGCCAGTTGCTCGCGCCACCAGGTCAGTTGTCGTGCGCCCTCGCCCGCCTCCAGCCAGTCGCGCTGCCAGCGGGCATAGTCGCTGTAGTGCACCGCCAGCTCAGCCAGACCGGCTTCGCTACCGCAGACGGCCGCCTGGTACAGTGCGCTGAACTCATCGACCATGACCTGCATCGACCAGCCATCAGCGGCAATGTGGTGCACGGTCAGCACCAGCACGTGTTCGTCGGTGTTCACTTGCAGCAGCAGCACGCGCCACAGCGGGCCGTTGCGCAGGTCGAAGGGCCGGGAAATTTCCTCAGCCACCGCCTGGTCGAGCGACAACGAATCGATTGTGCGATGCTCCAGGCACAGCGCCAGGTCATCGTGCAGCACCGGACGCGCCACCTGGCCGTCCTGTGTGAAGGTGGTGCGCAGGGTCTGGTGACGGGCTTGTAACTGGTCGAAGGCTTCGCGCAGGGCGTCGCGGTTCAGTGCGCCCCTCAGGCGCAGCGCGGCGGGAATGTTGTAGGCCGGGCTCTGGGGGGCCAGCTGCCACAGGATCCATTGACGCTGCTGGGCGTATGACAGCACCGGCGGCTGATCAAGCGGTGCCTGCTGCAGGACGGGTTGGACGCTGGCCTGCGCCCGCGCCACTCGTTGGGCGAACTGCGCCAGGTTCGCGGCACTGAACAGGCTGCTCACCGACAGTTCGAGCTGCCACTGCTGACGCACACGGGAGATGACCTGCAGCACCAGCAACGAGTGCCCGCCCAGTTCGAAGAAGTTGTCGTCGCGGCCTACGCGCTCGACCTGCAGCACGTCCTGCCAGATCAACGCCAACTGCGCTTGCAACCCTTCGCCAGGCGCTATGAATGGGCGTTGCGCATCGCCGGCTTCGACCCGTGGCAGCGCTTTGCGGTCAAGTTTGCCGTTGGTGTTCAGCGGCAGTCCTGGCAGCAGAATCAGCTCCGTGGGCACCATGTAGTCCGGCAACGACTGGCGCAAGGCCGCTTTGAGTATTTTGAGGTAATCAACCGCAGAATCGACCTCGGCGCTGGCCACGATGTACGCCACCAGTCGCGTGCCGTCCTGGGCGATGACCGCCGCTTCGCGCACCTCATCCCGGGCTTGCAGGCAGGCTTCGATTTCGCCCATCTCGATGCGCAAGCCACGAATCTTCACCTGATGGTCGATCCGCCCGGCGTATTCCAGATCGCCGTTTTCGTTATAACGGGCCAGGTCGCCGCTGCGGTACAGCCGCGCCCCTGGTTCGCGGGCAAACGGGTCTGGCAGGAAGCGCTCGGCGGTGAGGGCCGGACGGCCGAAATACTGCTGCGCCAGACAGGCGCTCGCGCCAATGCACAACTCGCCGACACCGCCAGCCGGCAGCAATTGCCCGGCGCTGTCGAGCACATACAACGCGCGGCCGGGGATGGCTCGGCCAATCGGAATGCCGAAACTATCGTTGGCATCGCTCAGGCGGCAATCGTGGACGCTGGACACCACCGTCGCCTCGGTCGGCCCATAGGTGTTGAGCAGTCGCACCTGAGCCAGGCCGGCTTGGTGCCACAGGCGCAGGCCTTCGACCGACATCGCTTCACCACCCACGTGAACCTGACGCAGCGGGCCCAGGCTGGCGATGTTGCCGCCAGCACATTCACGCGCCAGCAGGAACCAATAAGCCGCCGGCAAGTCGGCCACGGTCACACCCTGCCGGACGATTTCAGCGGCCAGGCGCCCGGTGTCCCACAGCTCATCACCGCGCATGATCAGCGCCGCACCGACACACAGCGGCGGGTAGCACTGCTCGACAAAACCATCGAAGCTGAACGTCGCAAATTGCAGCACGCGATCATCAGCGGTGAGCGCCGAATACTCGGCACCGGTCTGGCAGAACTCGCGCAGCGCCGCGTGAGCAATCGCCACGCCTTTTGGCTGGCCGGTGGAGCCGGAGGTGTAGATCATGTAGGCCAGGTTGGCGGCGTCCGGGAGGGGCGCTATCGCGAGCAAGCTTTGCGCCTACAGGGTTTGGTCCCACCGGCTCTGCTCCTGCAGCCGCAGGGGTGGTGGTTTCGGGCAGGCTCAGGCGCGGGATGTTTTTGATATTTTGCAGCAGAGCGGATTCATCGAGCAGCAGATCGACACGGCTGTCTTCGATCATGTAGGCCAGACGCTGGGCCGGGTAGTTGGTATCAAGCGGTACATAAGCGGCGCCCGTCTTCAGCACGGCCAGCAAACTGACGATCATTTGCGGGCCACGACGCAGCGCCAGACCGACACGGGTACCCGGGCCGGCACCGTTGGCGAGCAGGCGCTGGGCCAGGTCGTTGGCCTGGGCATTCAACTCGCCGTAGCTCAAGGACTGACCGTCAACCTGCAACGCCAGCGCGTCGGGATTGGCCGCAGCCTGGGCAGCAATCTGCTGGTGGGCGAACAGTGTTGTGGATAACTCGACGGCAGATGATCGATTGGCCGCGATCGTCGCCCGGGTTTCGACCTCGTCGAGCAGCTGCAGCGCGCCCAGCGGGGCGTCCGGCAACGCTGCAAACTGCACCAGCAGATGCTGCAGATTGGCGGCCAGCTGAACAATGTGCGCCGCACTGAAGCGCGCCGAGTCGTAGCTGAAATCCAGGCTCAGGCCGTCGCCCAGCTCGATGCCCAGGGTCAATGGATAGTGGGTGCGTTCGTGGTTGTGCAGGTTGCTGAACGACAACCCGGCCGGGGCGCCTTGCTTGAGCGCTGCCGCTACCGGGAAGTTCTCGAACACCAGCAGGCTGTCGAACAGCGCGGCCCCCTGCTGGCCCGCCCATCCTTGAATGTCGTAGAGCGGCACATGCTCGTACTCGCGCATGGCCAGGTTCATCTCTTGCAGCTCGCCCAGCCATTGGCTGACGGTGCAATCGGGCTTCATGGCGCAGACCAGCGGCAGCGTGTTGATGAACAGCCCAAGCTGTTCTTCGATCCCCGGCAATGGCGCCGAGCGACCGGCGACCGTGGCCCCGAACACCACGCAATCCTGGCCGGTATAGCGCTGCAGCAACAGGCTCCAGGCAGCTTGCAGCACAGTGTTGAGGGTGACCTTCTGCTGGCGGGCGAACTCGGCCAAGCGTTGGGTCGCGGGGCCGTCGAGGGCAACGCGGTAGTCCTCGCTACCTTCGGCTCCCCACCGGCGGGCGCAAGGCTTCAGCCAGCAACGTTGGGGCTTGCAAGGGAGCCAACGCAGCCTTCCAGAAGTGCTCGCCCGCCACGGCGGACTGCTGCTGCAGCCAGCCCAGGTAGTCGCGGTATTGCCCGCGTTTTTGCCCCGTCAATGCCGGGATCGAAGGGCCAGCGGCGTAGTGCTCGATCACTTCGGCCAGCAGCTGCGCGTTGCTCCAGCCGTCCATCAAAATATGGTGGCTGGTGTAGATCAGGTGCCAGTCCTGGTCGCCCGTCTGCACGAGTTTCAAGCGAAACAACGGCGCGCTGCCCAGCTCAAAACCTTGAGCACGTTCGGCGTCGGCCAGGGCATCGGTGTCAGTCGCGTCCAGCATCTCAAGCGGCAAGGCGACCTGACGGACAATCGCCTGATGCGCGCTGTCGAGGCCCTGCCAATGGAAGCTGCTGCGCAGGATGTCGTGCCGGGTTAGCGCAGCCTGCCAGGCTTGTGCGAATCGCTGCGGGTCGAGGCCCCGAATGTCCAGGCGCAACTGGCTGATGTAGGCACCGACCTGCGGTTCATACAGGGTGTGGAACAGCATGCCTTGCTGCATGGGCGATAACGGATACAGGTCTTCGAGCGTCGCGATCGACAAGCCGTCGAGTTGCGCCTGGCTGATGCGCGCCAGCGGGAAATCCGAGGGAGTGGCCTGGGGCGCTTCAACGCCGCAGCAGTGTTCGATCAGCGCGTTGAGTTCAAGTGCGTATTCGTCCGCCAGGCGCTGGACCGTCGCCGTGTCGAACATTTCGCGACTGAAGCCCCAGCTCAGCGCCAGCTCACCGCCGTACACCTGGCCTTCAACGGTTAGCCAGTTGCCCAGGGGCGCCGATGGATCCTGCGCCACACCGCTGCCTTCAGTGCAGGGCAAAAACATCGCGGCATCGTCGAACTGGCGGTCGAACTGCCCCAGATAGTTGAAGGTGATACGCGGTTGCGGCAGTGCCGCCAGTTCAGCGCGAATTCCCCGGGCGCCGAGGTAACGCAGCGCGCCGTAACCCAGGCCTTTGTCCGGCACGGCACGCAGTTGTTCCTTGATGGATTTGATCGACGCGCCGAGGTCTTGTGACGGCATCAGGTTGACCGGGAACAGGCTGGTGAACCAACCCACTGTGCGCGTCAGGTCGATATCGTCGAACAGGTCTTCGCGACCATGGCCTTCGAGCTGAACCAGCGTGCTGCCCTGCCCGCTCCAGCGACAAACCACCCGTGCCAGCGCCGTCAGCAGCAGGTCGTTGACCTGAGTGCGATACGCCGCCGGCGCGTGTTGCAGCAGCTTGCGGGTCTGTTCGGTGTCGAGCCTGATCTCGAGTTTTTGTTCGAAGCGGTATTGCAGGGCCCCGGCTGGACGCTCGCACGGCAAATCGTTCGCAGCCTCGCGCAACTGGCTTTGCCAGTAAGGCAGGCTGCTTTCAAACGCTGGCAGATGATCTTGCAGGCGCGCAACCCAGCGTTGATAGGTGCTGGTTTTCACCATCTTCCCGGCGCTGGCGCTGTAGCACTGCTGCAGATCCTCCAGCAGCACGCGCCATGAAACACCGTCTACCGCCAGGTGATGGATGACCAGCAGCAAACGCTGGGTGCCATCGGCCATTGCCACCAACAGCGCGCGCATCAGCGGCCCTTGGTGTAAATCCAGACTGCGTTGGGCTTCATCGCACACAGCGTTGAGCGCTTCGACCGACTGCGCCTGACGTTGCCATAATACCGATTCAGCGGTCGCTGCCGAGTAGGTCTGCTGCCAGCCTTCGGCGGTCTGTGCATAACGCAGGCGCAAGCTGTCGTGATGGCTCAGCAATTGCTCAAGCGCACGCTGCAGCGCCTCGACGTTCAACGCCTCGCGCGGCACCAGCAGCAGTGACTGGTTCCAGTGGTGCCGCTCAGGGATTGCCTGGTCGAAGAACCCTGTTGCACCGGCGCCAACGCCACCGCGCCACTCGCCGGCCCCTGGTCAATCAGCGCCTGCTCGCCGCTACGGGCGGCCTGGGCCAGGCTGCGAACCGTCTGGTGCTGGAACAGATCCTTGGGGCTCAGCACGATACCGGCCTGCCGCGCGCGGCTGACCACTTGCATGGATACGATGGAGTCGCCGCCCAGTTCGAAGAAGTTGTCTTCCAGACCGACGCTGTCGAGAGCCAGCACGTCCTGCCAGATCACCGCGAGGGACTTTTCCATGACCGTGCGCGGCGCTACGTGCTCGCGCTGTTGTGGCGGGCCATCGACGGCCGGCAAAGCCTTGCGGTCAAGCTTGCCGTTGGGCGTCAGCGGCAGTTGTGCGAGGAACAGCAGGGACGCCGGGACCATGTAGTCCGGCAGATGCTGGCGCAGCGCGGTCTTGAGGCATTCACGCAGGTTGGCTTGCGCATCGAGGTCGTCCAGCAACGCCGGATCGCCGGGCACGATGTAGGCCACCAGTTGCTGCCCGTTGACACCGTCTTGCGCCAGCACTGCCAACTCGCGGACGGATGTTTGCTGCAACAGCCGCGCTTCGATTTCTCCCAGCTCGATACGAAAGCCCCGCACCTTGACCTGATGGTCGATGCGCCCGACGTATTGCAGCGCACCATCGGCCTGATAGCGGGTCAGGTCGCCGGTGCGGTACAGGCGCTCGCCGTTGCTGGCGAACGGGTTGGGCACGTACTTTTCGGCGGTCATGCCCGGGCGTGCGAGGTAACCGCGGGTGATGCCTGCACCGCACACGTACAGCTCGGCGGACACCCCTTGCGGCACGGGTTGCAGGTCGGCGTCCAGCAAATAGCTGGCGCTGTGCTTGAGCGGTCGGCCGATGTTCGCGCGGCCGCCCGCCTCACGGCGAGTCCAGGTGGAATAGGTGGTGTCTTCCGACGGGCCGTACAGATCGTACACGTGCTCCACGCCCGGTTGCTGGTACAGCGCCTCGACCAGGCTTTGCTTCAGCGGTTCGCCCGCAAGGTTGATGATGCGCACGCTCGACGGAATCTGGTCTTCGCGCTGCAAGGCACTGATAGCCGACGGTACAGTGTTGATCAGGCGCACCTGATCACGGGCCGGGAGTTGCGGCAGTTCCAGGGCGTTACGGGCGATGATCAGCGAGCCGCCGTTGGCCAGGGTTACGAACAGCTCCCAGACTGACAGGTCGAAGCACACCGAGGTCGACGCCAGCACGCCTTGAATATCGTCGCGGCTGTACACCGATTGCGACCAGTCGATCAGCGCCAGCACGTTGCGATGCGCAATCGCCACGCCTTTCGGTTTGCCGGTAGAACCGGAGGTGTAGATCACGTACGCCAGGTTGTCCGGCGTGACGCGGGTGACCGGGGCGCTGGTCGGGTAGTCGGCGACCTGCAAATCGTCCATGAGCAGCACTTGGGTGTCGGTGGACACGGCCAATGTCGCCGTAACCAATGGCTCCGTCAGCAACACCAGGGCGCGGCTGTCTTCGAGCATGTAGGCGACGCGTTCGGCCGGGTAATCCGGGTCCAGCGGCACATAGGCGCCACCGCTCTTGAGTACGGCGAGCAGCGCGACCAGCAAGTTCTCGGAGCGCTGCATGGCTACGCCGACACGCACTTCCGGGCCAACGCCCAGTGCGATCAACCTGTGAGCCAGGCGATTGGCCTGGGCATCGAGTTGGGCGTAGGTCAGTTGCCGGGTGGCGAAGGTCACTGCCAATGCGCCGGGGTCTGCCGCGACTTGCCGGCTAATCAGTTCGTGAACGCACAGCTCTTGCGCGAACGCTTCGTCAGCGCGATTCCAGTCATGCACGATGCGCTGGTATTCAGTGGTTTCCAGCATTGGCAATTCACTGATGCGCTGCCGGCAATCGCTGACCATGCCCTGCAGCAAACGCGTCCAGTGCTGCGCCATGCGCGCGATGGTCGGGGCGTCGAACAGGTCGTTGGCGTAGGTCAGCGCAGCATGCAACCTGCCGCGTTTTTCATAGGTGTCGAGGGTCAGGTCGAACTGGGTGGTGCGCCCTTCCCACTCGATCACCCCCAGAGCCAGGCCGGACGCAGTGCTGAGGGCGGCGATATCGGCCACCTGCGGCTGGTGGTTGTACATCACCTGAAACAGCGGCGTGTGACTGAGGCTGCGTTCCAGTTTCAGCGCTTCGACCAGTTGCTCGAACGGCAGATCCTGATGTGCCTGAGCGCCGAGCGCCGTCTCTTTGATCGCTTGCAGCAACGCGTCGACGCGGGTCTGGCCATCCAGTCTGGTACGCAGCACCTGGGTGTTGACGAAGAAACCGATCAGGCCTTCGATCTCGGCGCGATTGCGGTTGGCAATCGGCACGCCGACACGGATGTCGGTCTGCCCGGTGTAACGGTGCAGCAGCGCATTGAACGCGCCGAGCAACAACATGAACAACGTGACTTGATGCTGTTGCGCGGTGGCGCGCAGTTGCTCGGTCAATTGACCGTCGACGGCAAACTCATAGCGCGTGCCGCGATAGCTCGGCATGGCCGGACGCGAATGGTCCAGCGGCAATTCCAGCACCGGGTGCTCATCACCCAACTGCGCCTGCCAGTATTCCAGTTGCCGCGCCTGCTCGCCGGCTTCCAGCCAACGGCGTTGCCACAGCGCGTAATCACTGTACTGGACCGGCAATGGCGGCAGTTGCGGCTGTACGCCGGCGTCAAAGGCGTCATAGCAACGGATAAATTCGTCGATCAGCACGTTCATCGACCAGCCATCGGAAACGATGTGGTGCAGGGTCAGCAGCAATACGTGCTCCTGCTCGGCGAGCTTGAGCAGGGTGACCCGCAGCAACGGCCCGGCAGCCAGATCGAACGGCAACACCGATTGCTGCTCGGCGGCACGAACGACAGCCTCCTCGCGTTCGGTGGCCGGCAGCGCGCTGAAATCTTCGTGACGGATGTTCAAGGTCGCCGTGGCCGGCACTTGCCGCAGACTGTCATCCGCCTGCCGCTGGAACACCGTGCGCAGGGTTTCATGGCGGGCGACCAGTGCGGCAAACGCCTGCTCCAGTGCCGACAGATTCAGCCGCCCGCTCAGGCGCACCGCACCCGGCAAGTTGTAGGCGCCGCTGTGCGGGTCCAGTTGCCAGAGAAACCACATCCGTTGCTGCGCGTAAGACAACGCCTGGCGGTCTTCGGCCTCGATCCCGGCCGGAATCGGAAACCGGGCGAAATCCACGCCCTCCTTTTGCAGGGCCGCGAGGAACATCTGGCGCTTTTCCAGGGGCAACCCGATAAACCGGCGAGCAAGTTTCAAGGAGTCTTCAGCATTCATTTCTGGGTATCCGGATCAGTGGCAGGAAGCACAAAGGCGCGTCGTCCCTATAAAACGAATGCAGACCGGAAAAATTAGCGAATGAGAATAACTATCAGAGAGACGAGGTTTGATGAGGAAAGTGGCTGCGCGGCAAACCAAAATGCGGGAGCGGGGGTTACCCGCTCCCACAGTGGAATGGTGGTGGGCGCGGCATTTATGTACGGCGCAGACCACTGTGGGAGCCAGCCTGCTGGCGGTGGCGTCTGCACATTCGACATTGATGTGGCAGGGAGATTGCCATCGCGGGCAAGCCCCGCTCCCACAGGGTAGTGGTGGTGGACGCGGCATTTATGTACGGCGCAGACCACTGTGGGAGCCAGCCTGCTGGCGATGGCGTCTGCACATTCGACATTGATGTGGCAGGGAGATTGCCATCGCGGGCAAGCCCCGCTCCCACAGGGTAGTGGTGGTGGACGCAGCATTTATGTACGGCGCAGACCACTGTGGGAGCCGGGCTTGCCCGCGATGGCGTCTGCACATTCGATATTGATGTGGCAGGGAGATTGCCATCGCGGGCAAGCCCCGCTCCCACAGGGTAGTGGTGGTGGACGCAGCATTTATGTACGGCGCAGACCACTGTGGGAGCCAGCCTGCTGGCGATGGCGTCTGCACATTCGACATTGATGTGGCAGGGGAAGACAGTTGCTCCCACAAAGGCGTTGCATCAGGCGCTGGCGACGATGGCGTGCCGGCGATGGTGGATGTCGAGTTGATCCTTGATCACCTTCAGCACCTTGGCCTCGTGTTCATGGATGAAAAAATGGCCACCGGCAAGCATGTCCACCGAGAAACTACCGCGGGTTTCCCTGCTCCAGCCAATCAACTGTTCGGTGCTGGCGCGATCGTCCTTGCCACCGAGGACATGCACCGCACACTTGAGCGGCGCACGCTCGACAGGTTCGAAGCGGCCGCACAGCAGGAAGTCGGCGCGCAGCACTGGCAAGGTCAGGCTCATCAACTCTGCGTTGGCCAGGACTTCCTCGCTGGTACCGTTTAGGTTGCGCAGTTGCTCAATCAGCTCGGCATCGGATTTGGGCTCGGCGAAACCGCGGTCGTAGTCGGCGCGCATCGTCGGTGCAGCGGTGCCCGAAGCGAACAGCGCTACGGGTTCCGGGCTACCCAGCGAACGCAAGGCATGGGCCATTTCACAGGCCAGCAGCGCGCCGAGGCTGTGGCCGAACAAGGCATACGGAGCCTCGAGAGTGACCAGTTGTTCCTCGGCCAATTGCCGCGCCAGGCGGCGCATGTCGGTGTGCAGCGGCTCGCCAAACCGTGCGCCGCGTCCCGGCAGTTCCACCGGTTGCAGCTTGATCCACGCCGGCAGCTTGCGCCGCCAGCGGCTATAAACCATGGCGCTCGCGCCTGAATAGGGCAGGCACAGCAATGTCAGCTGGGTCACCGGGCTCACCTCGATAGTTGTCTGGTTGGAGAACGTATGAGGCGGCCGGTGAATTAGTCGGATCGCAATCGCGAGCAAGCTCGCGCCTACAATTTACGGAAGCTCTGGATGGCCGAGCCCAGCACCACGACGCCGGCCGCAATCGCCACCCAGAACCCGCTGGGTGCGCCGAATGCGTCCACCAGCCAACCCGAACTGGCCGCACCGATGGCCACGCCGATGCTCAAGCCGGTGACCAGCCAGGTCAGGCCTTCGGTCAGCTTCGCCGCAGGCACGATCTGCTCAACCAGTGCCATGGCGACGATCAGGGTCGGGGCGAAGAACAGCCCGGCGACGAATACCGCCAGGGACAGGCCGAGGATGTTGGTCGCCAGCAACAGCGGCAGGGTCGTCACCGCCGTCGCCACGCCGCCGTAAAGGAACAGTCGCGGCAGTGGCACTTTCGAACGCAATGCGCCGAACGCGAGCCCCGCCATGCACGAGCCGATGGCGTACACCGACAACACAATACTGGCCGCCGCCGGCTGCCCCTGATGCCGGGCAAACGCCACGCTGACCACATCGATCACGCCGACGATGGTGCCCATGGCAACCATCAGCAACACCAGCAATCGCAGCTCGACGGAGCGAATGATCGAGCCCTGGTGGTGCGCTTCGTGGGGATGAATCGCAGGTTCGGTTGCCCTTTGCAGGACAAATGCAGTCACGCCGATCGCCAACATCAGCAACGCCGCCAGCGGCCCGGCTTCGGGGAAGACCACCACGCATAACCCCACCGACAACGGGGGCCCGACGATAAAGCAGACTTCGTCGAGCACCGACTCCAGTGCATAGGCGGTTTGCAGCTCGGGCTTGCCGCGGTATACCTCGGTCCAGCGTGCCCGCACCATCGCCGACATGCTGGGCATGCAACCGGCCAGCGCCGCGAACAGGAACAGTGTCCAGTGCGGGGCCTGCAGTCGAGTGCAGAGCAGCACCATCAGCAGCGCGCCGCCACCGATCAGCGCCGACACCGGGAGAATGCGGCGCTGGCCGAAACGGTCCACCAGACGGGAAACCTGCGGTGCGCAAAACGCCGTGGCCAGGGCAAACGTCGCCGCCACCGCACCGGCCAGTGCATACCCGCCCTTCAACTGCGAGAGCATGGT
Source organism: Pseudomonas sp. TH10 (assembly GCF_016651255.1). Taxonomy (GTDB): domain Bacteria; phylum Pseudomonadota; class Gammaproteobacteria; order Pseudomonadales; family Pseudomonadaceae; genus Aquipseudomonas. The sequence goes on along the minus strand of NZ_JAEKEG010000080.1, from coordinate 9,331 downwards.
GATCACGCCGATACCGGTCATCGAAATCGGCATGCGCGCGATCATCCCGGCCAACACGAAGGCTCTGCTGCCCGGGGCCCTGAACAGTTCGCGGTAGGGATTTGCCATGGTCTGACTGTCTCTGGAAGGGAGTGCAAATTGCCATAAGGCGGGGGGCGGGGAAAGCGCTGAATTGTTGGTTGAATGTTAAAGCCCCAGGATCAAAACATCGTCCGATCGCGGCCCGAGCCTCCGGCAGCTCCTACAGGGGCTCGCATTCCAACGCAGGCTCGGGCCGCGATCGGACGATCTTTGATCTTGCTGGTGAACTCTTGAAGTCCGAAACCAGTCAGCTGATAAGGCCCTCAACTCAAGGCGCTAACCCTTATGCTGATTTCCCTGGACCAACAGGTCGCCCTCATCACCGGCGCCAGCTCCGGTATCGGTGCCGGCGCCGCCAAGGCCCTGGCCGCTGCCGGTGCTGCCGTGGTGCTCAACTACAACTCACAGGCCGCCCCGGCTGAAGAACTCGCCCGGCAGATCAAGGAGCAAGGCGGTCGCGCCATCGCCATCGGCGCAGACGTTGCCAAGGAGGAAGACGTCGAACGACTGTTCGCGCAAACCCTCGAAGCCTTCGGCTCGCTGGATATCCTGGTGGCCAATTCGGGCCTGCAGAAAGACGCCCCGGCAGTCGACATGAGCCTCGCGGACTGGAACCAGGTGATCGGCGTGAACCTTACCGGCCAGTTCCTGTGTGCCCGCGCTGCCCTGCGGGTTTTCAGTCAACAGGGCATTCGCGAAGGCGTGTCCCGGGCCGCCGGAAAAATCATTCACATGAGTTCGGTGCACCAGCGCATTCCCTGGGCCGGCCATGTCAATTACGCCGCCTCCAAAGGTGGCGTCGACATGCTGATGCAAACCCTCGCCCAGGAAGTCAGCCACCAGCGCATTCGCATCAACGGTATCGCCCCGGGCGCGATTCGTACCGCTATCAACCAGACAGCTACTGAGGGCGCCGCTGCACAGGAACTGCTCAAACTTATTCCCTATGGCCGCATCGGTGACGTCGAGGACATTGCCAACGCGGTGGTTTTTCTCGCCTCGGATGCCGCTGATTACATCGTCGGCACCACCCTGTTCATCGACGGCGGCATGAGTCTTTATCCGGAGTTTCGCGGCAATGGCTGAGCATCATCAAGAACGACAGAGCCCGATTGACGCCCACGGCATCATCGGCGACATGCGCAGTGCCGCACTGGTCAACGACAAGGGCAGTGTGGATTTTTTCTGCTGGCCGGAATTCGACAGCCCGTCGATTTTCTGTTCGCTGCTCGACACCCCCGACGCAGGGATTTTCCAGTTGGCGCCGGACCTGCCCGATGCCCGGCGCGAGCAGATTTACCTACCGGACACCAATGTCCTGCAAACCCGCTGGCTGAGCGAGTTCGCCGTGGTGGAAATCACCGACATGCTGCCGATCGGCGACAGCGAGGACGACCTGCCGGTGTTGATGCGCCGGGTTCGCGTTGTCAGCGGTCGGGCGACCTTTCATATGCGCTGCGCTGTGCGACACGATTACGCCCGCGCCAGCACTCGCGCGCAGATGGCTGATCAGGACGTGGTGTTCGAGGCGACCGACCAGCCTGCCCTGCGCCTGTCCTCCGATCAAGTGATGCGCATCGACGCGGACGCAGCCGTAGCGCAATTCAGCCTGGAACAGGACCAGAGCGCGCAATTCATGCTCGGCGGCGTGGATGACCCGCGCTTTGATCAGGGCGCGGCGGACATGTGCATGGAGCGCACCCTGAAATTCTGGCGCGACTGGAGCGGCCAGTCCAATTACCGAGGCCGCTGGCGGGAGATGGTCAATCGTTCGGCCCTGGCGCTGAAGCTGCTGACTTCACGCAAGCATGGCGCCATCCTTGCGGCCGCCACCTTCGGCCTGCCGGAAACACCTGGCGGGGAGCGCAACTGGGACTATCGCTACACCTGGATCCGCGACGCCTCCTTCACCGTTTACGCCTTCATGCGCCTGGGCTTCGTCGGCGAAGCCAACGCCTACATGAACTGGCTGCGCGGACGGGTCAGCGATTGCCATGGCCAGCCGATGAAACTGAACATTTTGTATGCCATCGACGGTCGCCAGGAATTGCCGGAAACCGAGCTTGAACATTTGTCCGGCCACGGTGGCGCGAAACCGGTGCGCATCGGCAATGGCGCGTATGACCAGATCCAGCTCGACATCTTTGGCGAACTGATGGACGCGGTATATCTGGTCAACAAGTACGGCGATGCGATTTCCCACGAAGGCTGGAAACATGTGTGTGAAGTGGTCAACCAGGTCTGTGAGACGTGGCAGACGACTGACGTAGGCATTTGGGAAATGCGCGGTGAGCAACATCACTTTCTGCACTCGCGGCTGATGTGCTGGGTGGCGCTGGACCGGGCGATTCGTTTGGCTTCGAAACGCTCGTTGCCGGCACCGTTCGCGCAATGGGATCAGACCCGTCAGGCGATCTACGCCGATATATGGGACAACTTCTGGGACGAAGAGCGCGGGCATTTCGTGCAGTACAAGGGCGGTACGGCCCTCGACGGTTCGATGCTGCTGATGCCGCTGGTGCGTTTCGTCAGCGCCAAGGATCCGCGCTGGCTCTCGACCCTTGAGGCCATCGAGAAACATCTGGTGCGCGATGGCATGGTTTACCGCTATCGCAACGATGACGCCAACATCGACGGTTTGACCGGCACCGAAGGCGCATTCGCCGCGTGTTCCTTCTGGTACGTTGAATGCCTGGCCCGCGCCGGCCAGGTGGAAAAGGCTCATCTGGAGTTTGAGCAATTGCTGCGCTATGCCAATCCGCTGGGGCTGTATGCCGAAGAGTTCGACAGCCATGGCCGGCATCTGGGCAATACCCCGCAGGCACTGACCCATCTGGCGTTGATCAGTGCGGCGAGTTTTCTCGATCGGCGGTTGAGTGGGGAAAAGAGTGAGTGGCAGCCATGATGAAGGCCTAAACCTTAACAGTTCACTCGCACGCAGGAGCCGCCGCAGGCTCCTACAGAGGCTCGCGGAGATTGCTGCATGACTGGCCATCCCATCCAGTTCATCCGAACATCAATGCTCACAATCGCCTATGAAGAACACGGCCCGGCCAATGGTGAGCAGGTGATTCTGCTGCACGGGTTTCCCTATTCCCCGCGCGCGTTCGACTCGGTAGCACCCGTGCTCGGTGCACAAGGCTATCGAGTTATCGTGCCGTATCTGCGCGGCTACGGTCCGACCCGTTTCAACAGCCCGGGTACCCCACGCTCCGGGCAGCAGGCAGCCCTCGCCCAGGATCTGCTGGAGCTGATGGACATCCTCGGGATTGAGCAGGCAGCGCTTTGCGGCTACGACTGGGGCGGACGCGCGGCGTGCATCGTGGCGGCACTGTGGCCGCAGCGGGTTCGTTGCCTGGTCACTGGCGATGGGTACAACCTCCAGGACATTCCCAACTCGGTTAAGCCGCTGGATCCGCAAACCGAACATCGGCTCTGGTATCAGTACTACTTCCATAGCCCGCGTGGAGTCGAGGGCTTGACCCGAAATCGGCATGCACTGTGCGAGTTGCTCTGGCGCCTGTGGTCACCGACCTGGGACGAGGGCCCCGCGTTGTACGCGCGCAGTGCAACGGCCCTTGATAACCCGGACTTTGTCGAGGTGGTGATTCACTCCTACCGGCACCGATTCAAGTATGTCGATGGCGATCCGGCGTTGGAATGGATGGAGCAGGCGCTGACTCGCCAGCCGCCGATCAGTGTGCCCACTATCTCCCTGTGCGGCGCAGACGATGGCGTCGGACCTGCAACGGCAAACGATGAAGATCGGGACTTTTTCACCGGTGACTACGAGCGGCGTGTTCTGGCCGGGGTCGGTCACGACATTCCCGAAGAAGCCCCCAAGCCACCCTCAAGGCACTACTGGATCTGCTGCAGCGCTGATGCAAAAGCGTTCCCGATAGGCTTGCGGAGTCACCCCCATCGCCCTCAGGAAACTGCGCCTGAGGGTCTCTTCGCTACCGAACCCGCATTGCATCGCCACGCGCTTGATCGGCACACCGGTGTCGCTGAGCAACCTGCGCGCCGTTTCCACTCGAATCGACTCAATCGCCCGGGCGGGGGTCTGGCCGGTGTCGGCGCGGTAGTGGCGCACGAAACTGCGTTCGCTCATGCCCGCCTGGGCGGCGAGTGTTGGAATCCCCAGGTCCAGGGGAAGATTTTCGCTGATCCAGGCATGAAGTTCGTCAAACCGATTACCTTTTTTGCAACGACAGGGTCACGCTGAACTGCGACTGGCCACCGGGACGCTTGAGAAACACCACCAGTTGGCGGGCCACTTCCATGGCCATCTCGCGACCGAGGTCCTGTTCCACCATGGCCAGCGCCAGGTCGATGCCGGCAGTGACGCCGGCCGAGGTCCACACCGGGCCATCGTTGATGAAGATCGGGTCGGGTTCCACCCGCAGCTGCGGATGCTGCCGGGCCAACTGCTCGCACCGGGTCCAGTGAGTGACCACCCGCCGGCCATCGAGCCAGCCGCTGGCGGCCAGCAGAAAAGCCCCGGTGCACACCGAGGACACGCGCCGGCAAAGGGTTGCGTGGCTGCGCACCCAACTCACCAGTGCCGGGTCCTGAGCCGCTTCATACACGCCCCAGCCGCCGGCGATGATCAAGGTGTCGCTGGCCGTCTGCGGCAGCGGTTCAGCCAGCATTGCCAACCCGGCAGAGGACATGACCGCCCCGCCACCGCTGGCGATCACCGTCGGTGCGTAGGGTGCCGGCAGGCCTTGCTGGCGGACGATGTCATTGGCCGAGGCAAACACTTGCAGCGGCCCGGTGACATCGAGCAACTGCACCTTGGCGAACGCGAGCACATGAATGACTTTAGGCATGTTGGCGTAATTCGTGGGTTGATTGGCGTATGCGCCACATCCTAGAGAGCTAGAGTGAGGTCGTCCACCCACTTCATGAGAAATCACCATGGCGTTGCAGATAGGTTTTCTGTTGTTCCCCCAGGTCCAGCAATTGGACCTGACCGGGCCTTATGACGTGCTGGCGTCCCTGCCGGACGTGCAGGTGCATCTGGTCTGGAAGGACCTGGGGCCAGTGACAGCAAGCACCGGGCTGGTCTTGCAACCGACTACGACGTTCGAGGACTGTCCGGCTCTGGATGTGATCTGCATCCCCGGCGGCAGTGGCGTCGGCCCATTGATGGAGGATGAGGTGACGTTGGCGTTCATCAAGGCCCAGGCGGCCAGTGCACGGTATGTGACGTCAGTGTGCACCGGCGCCCTGGTACTCGGCGCGGCAGGTCTGCTCAAGGGCAAGCGCGCCACCACTCACTGGGCGTATCACGAATTGCTCAAGCTTCTGGGGGCGATTGCGGTTCAGGACCGTGTGGTGCGCGACGGCAACCTGCTGACCGGCGGCGGGATCACGGCGGGTATCGATTTTGCCCTGACGCTGGCTGCGGAACTGTTCGATGAGGGCACTGCGCAATTGGTGCAGTTGCAACTGGAGTACGCTCCCGCGCCGCCCTTTGCTTCGGGGAGCCCGGACACTGCGCCGGCCGCAGTGCTGGAAGACGCCCGGCGCCGTGCAGCGCCATCGCTTGAGCAGCGAACACGGATTACCGAGCGGGCCGCAGCCAGGCTGTAACCTTACTGTAGGAGCGAGCTTGCTCGCGAAAAATGAATGAACGCCGCGGGGTATCAGGCTTCCCGCGTTATCGTTCACGTCCATCGTCGGGACGCCGCCCGTAGCGTGCTCCTACAGAGATCGGAGAGGCGCCTCTCGTCGTAACGGCGGTTTTGTACAGACGAAAAAAACCCGCCGAAGCGGGTTTTCCCAAGACCATGTCGACTCCCTGTCGATAGCGTTCCGTGCTGATGGTCGATCGTCCCTGATCCCGAGGCACTTCCTGTGCCTCGGTTGATGGGGTCAGAATACGCATCGGATCCAAAATGTAACAGACGATATCAGTACCATAGCGTGTAGGACATTCGCTATAGCTACTAGCGGGGAACCCTTGGCGCTCCCCTCGCTGAAAGCTGCAAGCCTGGGACGCGGGGGTTCTGCATCACTCAGCTGGGCGCGGCGCTTCAACCATGGCCAGAACCTGCGGGCATTTACTCTTGCTGGGGCTCCGGTGCCTTGTGGCTGATTTTGAGGAACTCCTCGATATTGTTCATCTGCTCATCCCAGCCCCGGCTGTCCATGCGGAATGCCTTGAGACGGCGCTCCTGGGGGATGTGATCGAAGCCGGACTCGGTGACCTTGAGCAACGTGCCGCCATCCATATCTTCCAGCTCGAACAACACCAGGGTGGTCGGCTCCTGGGAATAATCGATGTGCCGCTCCACGGCGTAGGGATGCCAGCGAAACGAGAACACCCGCTCCGGCTCAACCCGCTCCACGAGTACGTTCCACAGCAGGTGCTCATAACCGGGGTAAGTGATCTGCCCTTGGGTCCACTCACCGGCGACAAACCGCTTGCCCTCCAGTGCCACGCCAAACCACTGGCCGAAGGCTTCGGCATGGGCGATTACGCGCCAGACCTGCGAACGCGGGGTCCTGAGCAGGATTTTCCTTTGGATACGATCTGATGCTGGGTTCATATGTCACCTCCTGTAATGAACAGTAGGCCTGTAAGACCACAAGACCAACCCTAAAGTTGTACCAAGCGCATACTGTAATCAACCCATGGCGCTCATTCGGCTGGGAAATGACTGCAGCGCAGCGGCTTTTGCGCGACTGGTAACTGACCTCGCCGGGGTTCGCTACACTGCCCTTCTCTTTACGATGTCATAGCGAGAACTCCCATGTACTCACGCTTTCTCCTGGCGCTGACGCCCCTGCTGTTTACCCACCTGGCCCTGGCCGCAGATTGCGATAACGCCACCGACCAGGCGACGATGAACCAGTGCGCCACCCAGCAGAACAAGGCTGCGGACAAGGAACTGAATGCGCTTTACCAGCAGATTACCGGGCGGCTGAAGAGCGATCCGGACCGCAAGAAGCTGTTGATCGGCGCGCAACGCTCGTGGATTGCGTTCCGGGATGCGGAGTGCAAGTTTTCAGCATCGGGGGTGGAAGGTGGGAGCGTTTACCCATTGATCTACGGTAATTGCATTACAGAGCTGACCCGCGCACGGGTGGAGACTTTCAAGAATTATTTGAAATGCCAGGAGGGCGATATGGGGTGTCCTGTGCCTGGACAGTAAATAACGGGGGTGCTCCAGGGCCTCACCGCGGGCAAGCCTTGCTCCCACAGGTTCAGCGTTGTCCACAAGTAAGTGGTCCACCTTGGTCACTGTGGGAGCGGGGCTTACCCGCGACCGCGATCGGACAGCCCCCATCTCACTCAGAGCCGCCACACCTGGGCATTCACAAAAAACGCCCGGGCATTGTCTTCCAGACTCTCCAGGTGATACCCACCCTCCTGCACAATCAGGCACGGCAACCCAAGGCTACGAATCCGTTCGCCCAGCACCGCAAACCCTTCACGGGTCACCGCCACTTTGCTCTGGGGGTCCAGTTCGAAAATATCGAATCCCAGGGACAGCACCAGCACCTCGGCGCCAAAGTCCTTGACCGCCGTCAACGCGACTTCAAGCTGTGCCAGAAATTCCGCCTCGCTCGCACCATGGGCCATCGGCAAGTTGAGGTTAAACCCCTCGCCTGCCCCGACACCGCGCTCATCGCCGAAGCCGGCAACCCCTGGGTAGAAATTGGTCGGATCGCCATGCACCGAGACGTACAGCACGTCATCGCGGTCGTAGAAAATCTCCTGAATGCCCTGACCGTGGTGCATGTCAGTGTCGAGCACCGCGACCTTCTTGAACCTGGCGCGTAAAACCTGCGCCGCCACCGCGGCATTGTTCACATAACAAAATCCGCCAGCCGCCTCGGCCCGGGCATGATGACCCGGTGGACGACACAGCGCGTAAGCCGCCGGCTCGCCGTCAAGCAACGCTTGAGCACCGGCCACCGCGCTTTGCGCCGACCAATACGCCGAACGCCAGGTCTGTTCGCCCACCGGGCAACTGCCGTCCGCCAGATAGCGGGCGGCTTGAGCGAGAATCCCGCGCAAGGCGTTGGGCTCGCGCACGAATATGTTCGACATCACCTCATCGCCCCAATCCTCGGGGATCTCCTTCCAGCGCTGGTGCGCTTCTTGCAGAAACCGCAGGTACGAAGCGCCGTGGACCGCCAGCAATGGCGCCAGCCCCGCATCGACGGGCTGCTCGACTTTGAAGCCGAGGGAATGAGAAGCCTGCACCAATCGCTGCAAACGCTCCGGCACTTCCTGCGGCGTGCGCATCTGCCCGCGGGAGTAGTAACTGCGTGGATGGTGGAGCAATTGTTCGGGGTGGAAAAAACTGCGCATGGATCAAATACCTGTCAGTTAACGTAGATCTTGAAGCTGAGTGTGTCTCTGTAGGAGCAAGCTTGCTCGCGATGAGGCCAGCACATTCGACATCAATGGCGACTGATCCACCGCTACCGCGAGCAAGCCCGCACCCACAGGGACTGTGTTTATTCAGCTTTTTCGGCGCGGGCCAGCACGGCGTTGAGCAACACATCAGTGCCCTGTCGCACATCCTCGGGCAGCACGTCTTCGGCTTCGTTGTGGCTCAACCCGCCAACGCACGGGATAAACACCATCGCCGTCGGGCAGAACCGCGCCAGGTGAATTGCATCATGCCCGGCGCCGCTGACAATCGACTGCTGAGCGTAGCCCAGCGCGTCCACGGCGTGCTGCACGGCTGCCACGCACTCGGCATCGAACGGCGTCGCCGGGCTGATCCAGTGCGGGGTGATCGTGAGGTTCAAGCCACGGCCGTCGGCAATCGCCTGCAGTCGTGTACGGACCTGTTGCTCCATAGCCTCGATGGCTTCATCACGGTGATGCCGCAGGTCGACGGTGAAATTCACCAGGCCTGGAATGGTGTTGCGCGAGGATTTGTTAATGCTCAACTCGCCCACGGTGGTCAGGCCTTCAGGGGCGAAATCGGTGGCCAAACCTTCAATGGCCTGGATCATCCGCGCCACCCCATACAAGGCGTCCTTGCGCAGCGGCATCGGCGTAGTGCCGGCGTGGGCGGCCATACCTTCGACCCGCACGTCGAGCCAGCGAATCGCCTGGCCGCCGCTGACCACGCCGATACTTTTGGCGTTGTCTTCGAGGATCGGGCCCTGTTCGATGTGCGCTTCAAAGTACGCATCCACCGCGCCGCCCAGCGGGCGTTCGCCGGCATAACCGGTGCGTTGCAGCGCGTCGGCGACGCTGATGCCATCGACGTCCCGC
>NZ_JAEKEG010000079.1 GCF_016651255.1 Pseudomonas sp. TH10 | reverse complement strand
TAACGGCCGGCGAGAGATCAACGAGCTCATTGCGGGGCTGCGCTCCGATATCGATCTCCATGCACACAAGCAAACGCTGCACCCGGACCGCAAGGCGCTTTAAGCTCTGACGATAACCGCCGGCGATCTGACTATTACTCAAGGGTCTGGCCTGACAACAGGCCAGACCCTTTGTCGTCAGTTCTGCAAGCTGCAAGCATCCGACAATTTGCGATAGCTGATTTGCGCAGGTTGCCCGGCGTTGTCGATGTATTTCATTTCAGCCGTCACCACTTTGCAGTCCATGGTCGAAGGCTCCGTCAGGGCCACCACCTTGGCGACGTGCAGGGGCATCCCGTAATGGTAGGGCACCGCTTGGCTGGTACCTGCGTCATTGGCATGGGCGATGCCGCCCCAGGAAATACTGGCAAGGGTGGTGGCGAGCAATATCGTTTGCATTTTCATGAGCGTACTCCAGCGCAGACAAAGGTCAGCTCGACCATCAGGATCGAGCGGTCCGCACTGGGCTGTCAGGCAAGCTGCAGGCGTGCGGTCCAGTCAATTATTGGACCGCACAGTTAAGCGATGGTTAACCTAGCCGCATGCCACCTGTCGGCTGGAGGCTGCTATTTCAGGTTTATTGCAGCTGATGCCGATACGGCAAGTCCGGCCCGGTCCTGGTGCACGTCAGTGCCGCTGCGCTCACCGCAAACCTGAGCATTGCATCAGTCTGCTCGCGTTCTAATTGCTGCAAACCCTGCACCGAATCCAGTTGCTGCTCCGTCAGCCAGGCGATCAATGCCGCCTGGAAGGTATCGCCGGCACCGACGGTGTCGGCAATCTCCACGGCGCAGGCCGGTACCGACCAGGCGCCGTGTCGACGACTGAACACCGTCGCACCTTCGCCACCGCGAGTCAGGAACACCAGCTGACAGCGATGCTCCAGCCAGCCCTCGATCACCCGCTGCGGGTCCTGTTCGGGATATAACAGGCTCAGGTCCTCGTCGCTGACCTTGATCAGGTCGGCATGCTCGACCAGCATCGCCACTCGCGAGCGCCACAATTCGATGTTCGGCTCTGGATTGAGCCGCACATTCGGATCCAGGCTGATCAAGCGCTTACCGCTTTCTCTGCGCACCAATGCCAGGAGGGTATCGGCAACCGGCTGTACCACCAGCGAGTAGGAACCGACATGCAGGCCGCGTATGTAGGCCGGCAGCAGCGGAAGATGGTCGAGGCGCAGCTGCCGGTCAGCGCAACCTTCGCCCCGAAAGCTGTAATGCGGCGAGCCATTGGCGCCCACGGCGACCATCGCCAGGGTAGTGGGCGCCGCGAATTCCACCACGAAGTCGGTAGCCACACCTTCGTCCTGCAACACCTGCTGCAAACGCTTGCCCAGGTAATCGCTGGACAGCCCGGCAAACAGCGCGGCCTTTACGCCCAGCCGACGCAAACCCACGGCCACATTGAACGGCGAACCACCAGCAATGGCCTTGAAATTTACTTTGGACGCCAGGCCACTGACGTCTTCTTCACTGAAAAAATCGAACAGCGCTTCGCCACACACCAGATACATGATTATTCACTCTTCAAAGGGTTGCGACATGCTGTCGGTAACGTTTGTACAGCGGCTCATACGCGGCGACATTGGCGGCGACCGGCAGGGTTTCGCTGCTCAGGTCGAGTTGCACGCAGCGCTCGCACAAGACTTTGAGGCTGACGGCTGCTCCATCTGCCAGTGACACGCACCACGCTGCCTGAATCGCAGCACCGAGGGCTGCGGCTTCGCTCTGCTCGGTGCAGATGACCGGGGTGTTCATGATGTCGGCAACGATCTGTCGCCACACCGGGCTTTTCGAGCCACCGCCGATCAGGCAAATGCTGCGGCTTTGTAAACCATTCTGGCGCAGTAAATCCAGCCCATAACGCAAACCGAATGTGGTGCCTTCAACGGCGGCACGGCACAGGTTGGCTTGGGTCAGATTATCCAGCGTCAATCCGTGCAGGCTGCCGGTGGCGTGGGGCAGGGCGGGAACACGTTCGCCGTTGAAGAACGGCAACAGACTGACACCCTCCGCGCCAATCGGTGCCTGCGCCACCAGCTCATTGAACCGGTCGAGATCCAGCTCGAACAGTTCGCGAATCGCGCCGGTGGCATTGGTCAGGTTCATGGTGCAGATCAGCGGCAACCAGCCGCCGCTGGAGGAGCAGAACGTGGCCACCGACCCATCGAAGCTGACCCGTGGCTGGTCGGCATAGGCATACACCGTTCCCGACGAGCCCAGGCTCATGGTGATGGCGCCGGGCTGAATGTTGCCAGTGCCAATCGCACCCATCATGTTGTCACCGCCGCCGCTGGCAACGCGTGCCTGCGGGTTGACCCCCAGGAGTGCCGCGATGTCCGGCCTGATGGTGCCGACTGGCTGGTCGGCGCCGACCAGTTCGGGCAGCGCCGCTTCCAGCCTCCCGGAGGGATCGATCTCGCGCAGTAACTGCGTATCCCACTGGCGCGTGCGAACATCGAAGTAACCCGTGCCGGAGGCATCGCCATATTCACTGCAGCAACGGCCTGTGAGCCAATAATTGAGGTAATCGTGGGGCAACAGGATATGGGCGATGCGGGCAAACACTTGCGGGTGATGGTCCCGAGTCCAGAGCAGTTTGGACAGGGTATAGCCTGGGGCGATCACCACGCCAAGTCGCTCCAGAGAACCCTTTTCCCCGCCCAGCAACGCCAGCAGGCGATCGTTCTGCGGGGTGGACTCGGTGTCGCACCATAACTTGGCCGGGCGCAGTACCTGACCCTGGTGGTCCAGCAGCACCAGGCCATGTTGCTGCCCGGAGACGGCGATACCCCGGATGCCCTGACCGTCGACATTAGCCGCCTGCAATGCGCGGCGTGTCGCCAGGGCAAATGCATCGAGCCACTGACGGGTGTCTTGCTCGCGTCGGCCGTTGGCCCCACTGATCAGGCTGTGCTCCGCGGCGCCCTGACCCAGCACCTGACCGCTGTGGGCGTCGAGGATCAGGGCCTTGGTGCCCTGGGTGCCACAGTCGATGCCCAGGTATAGCTGTTGATGTGCCATGGTTGATCCTTGGTGTTTCATCTGAACCTCGGTGAGGCTGATCGCGAGCAGGCTCGCTCCCACAGAACTGAGGCTACGCCAGGACCCGCTCCAACGTGCGTGTCACCCCCACCTCGCGCAAGCTGTTGCAGCACCATTCGAACGCCGCGACAAACTCGGGCGACTGCGCGATGGCCGTACCGAAAATCTCCTCAACCCCCAGCAAGCGCTGAGTCACCAGCGCATCATCGGCCACCAATGCCTGGCAGAACATCGCCCGCGGATCTGGGATCGTGTAGGTATCGCCATTTTCGTCGACACCCTTCAAGTACAGCGCCCAGGCCGCGACGACGAGCGCCGCACGCTTCGTCTCGCGCCCATCGGCAATCAGCCGATTGATCGTCGGAATGGTGAACTTGGGAAACTTCGACGACCCGTCCGAGCACACGCGCTCAAGCTGATCGGCAATCGCCTGGTTGGAGAACCGCGCCACCAGCGTGTCTTTGTAATCGCTCAGATCGATCCCCGGCACCGGCGCGAGTTGTGGGGTGACGTCGAGATCCATAAAGGCGCGCATGTAACGCACGAACAACGGATCGTTCATCGTCTCGTGGACGTAGCGATAACCTTTGAGGAAGCCCAGATACGTCAACGCCAAGTGACTGCCGTTGAGCAATTTGATCTTCATCTCTTCGTAAGGCGAGACGTCGTTGGTGAACTGCACACCAACCTTTTCCCATGCTGGCCGCCCGTTGACGAACTTGTCTTCCAGCACCCATTGCACAAACGGCTCGCAGACCACCGGCCAGGCATCGTCCACCGCATGTTTGTCGGCCAGTTGCAGGCGATGCGCGGTGCTGGTCATTGGTGTGATGCGGTCGACCATGGCGTTGGGAAAACTGACGTTGGCGTCGATCCAGTCGCGCAGTTCAGCGTCGAGTAGCGACGCGAAGGCCAGCAATGCCTTACGAGTCACCGCGCCGTTGTGCGGGAGGTTATCGCAGGACATCACGGTGAACGCCGCCGTGCCCGCCGCACGGCGTTTGGCCAATGCTGCACAGAGAAATCCGAACACGGTTTTCGGCGCTTGCGGGTGCGCCAGATCATGTTGCACCTGCGGCAGGTGCGCCATGAACTCGCCGTTGCTGTCATCGATGCAATAGCCGCCCTCGGTGATGGTCAGCGAAACGATGCGGATGTGCGGGTCGGCGAGTTTATCGATCAGTGCTTGAGCGCCGTCCTCGGCCAGCAGCATGTCGCGGATCGCGCCGATCACACGGACTTCGGTGTCATCGCTGTCGCCGAGTTCGAACAGGGTGAACAGGTAATCCTGCTCTTTGAGGTCGTCGCGGGCGCGGCGGTCTTCGCCGCGCAGGCCGACGCCGCAAATGGCCCAGTCCAGGTCTATGCCCAGGTTCATCAGCGCATCGGTGTAATACGCCTGGTGCGCCCGGTGGAAACCGCCGACGCCAATGTGCGCGATACCCTGGCGGGTGTCGCTTAAGGCGTAGGCCGGCAGGCGCACTTCGGCAGCAAGGTGAGGCAAATTCTGTTTGTTGAGTTTCATCACTGGCTCTCGCAAATCAGGCGGCGGCGCGCAGCGGGCGGGTCAGCGCCACGCCGTCGGCATCGAATAAATGGCAGTGCTCGGCATCCAGGTGCAGGCTCAGGGCCTCACCGTAACGGCTGGCCAGATCGCCGCGAACCCGCATGGTCAGGGCCTCACCGGATGTGGTCAGCACATGGCAGAACGTATCGCTGCCAAGGCGCTCGCTGACATCGGCAGTGACCTGCAAGGTGCAATCGCCGGTGCGCGCCAGGTTCAGGTGCTCGGGGCGGATGCCCAATGTCACCGCGCCGCCGACGCTCAGGCTGGCGCCGCTCAGCGGCAGGTTGATGCGAGTGCCGGCGTCCAGCAGCACTTCGCAGCGTTGGCTGTCGACCCGGTGACCTTGCCCTTGAGGAAGCCCATTTTGGGCGTGCCGAGAAAACCGGCGACAAACAGATTGGCCGGCTGGTGATACAGATCCAGCGGCGAGCCGACCTGTTCGATCTTGCCGCCATTGAGCACCACGACTTTGTCGGCCATGGTCATCGCTTCCACCTGGTCGTGGGTCACGTAGATCATCGTCGCTTGCAGGTCTTTGTGCAGACGCAGCAGTTCCAGACGCATCTGCACTCGCAGCGCAGCGTCGAGGTTGGACAGCGGTTCATCAAACAGGAAGATTTTCGGGTTGCGCACAATGGCGCGCCCGATGGCGACGCGTTGGCGCTGGCCGCCAGAGAGCTGTTTGGGTTTGCGTTCGAGCATCGGCCCGAGTTCGAGAATGCGCGCGGCTTCGCCGACTTTTTTCTCGACTTCGGCTTTCGGTACACCGGCCAGGTCGAGGGCGAACGACATGTTCTTTTTCACGGTCATGTGCGGGTACAGCGCGTAGGTCTGGAACACCATCGCCAGATCGCGCTTGGCCGGGCTGACCTCGGTGATGTCGCGGCCATCCAGCTCGATGGTGCCGCCGCTGACTTCTTCGAGGCCGGCGATCAGGCGCAGCAGGGTGGATTTGCCGCAGCCCGAGGGGCCGACGAAGACCACGAATTCCTTGTCGTTCACTTCAAGGTCGATGCCTTTGATGATGGAGAAGCCTTCGAAGCCTTTTTGCAGATTCTTGATTTTCAGGTTGGCCATGATGATGGGCCTCCGCGTTGTTTTTTTTAAGATCAAAAGATCGCAGCCTGCGGCAGCTCCTACAGGGGGACGGCATGCTTTATGTAGAAGCTGCCGAAGGCTGCGATCTTTCGCTTTTCAAATTTCATTTCACGGCGCCGAAGGAGAGGCCGCGCACCAGCTGCTTCTGGCTGATCCAGCCGAAGATCAGGATCGGCGCACAGGCCAGGGTCGAGACCGCCGACAATTTGGCCCAGAACAGTCCCTCGGGGCTTGAGTAAGAGGCGATCAGCGCGGTCAGCGGCGCAGCTTTTGACGAGGTCAGGTTCAACGACCAGAAGGCTTCGTTCCAGCACAGGATCAGCGACAGCAGCACGGTCGAGGCGAGGCCTCCCTTGGCAATCGGCAGCAACACGCGGACCATCTCCTGCCACAGCGTGGCGCCATCGAGACGTGCGGCTTCGAGGATGTCTTTGGGGATGTCCTTGAAGTAGGTGTAAATCATCCAGACCACGATCGGCAGGTTGATCAGCGTGTAGATCACGATCAGCGCGATGCGCGTATCGAGCAGGCCGAAGCTCTTGGCCAGCAGGTAGATCGGCATCAGCACGCCCACCGGCGGCAGCATCTTGGTCGAGAGCATCCACAGCAGCGTGCCCTTGGTGCGCTGGGTTTCGTAGAACGCCATCGAGTACGCCGCCGGCACCGCGATCAGCAGGCACAGAGCGGTAGCGCTGAACGAAATCACCACCGAGTTCCAGGCGAAACTGAAGTAGTCGCTGCGCTCGTTGATGTGCAGATAGTTCTCCAGCGTCGGCGTGAAGATGAATTGCGGCGGCGTGGCGAAGGCGTCGATTTCGGTTTTGAAACTGGTCAGTACCATCCAGAAGATCGGGAAGAAAATCACGATTGCGATAGCCCAGGCGAGGGTGCCGAGCAGCAGGCTTTGCAGCCGGCGGGATTGTTGAAGAGTCATGGCGGGCCTCAGGCTTTGTCAGTCAGGTTTTTGCCGATCATCCGCACCAGAATGATCGCCGCGATGTTGGCAATGACCACGGCAATCAAGCCGCCCGCCGAAGCCATGCCGACGTCGAACTGCACCAGCGCCTGGTTGTAGATCAGGTAGGCGAGGTTGGTCGAGGCGTAGCCGGGGCCGCCGTTGGTGGTGGTGAAAATCTCGGCAAACACCGAGAGCAGGAAGATGGTTTCGATCATCACCACGACGGCAATGGGGCGTGCCAGATGCGGCAGGGTCAAGTGCCAGAAAATAGCGACAGGCCCGGCGCCGTCGAGACGCGCGGCTTCTTTCTGTTCCTGGTCGAGGGACTGCATGGCGGTCATCAGAATCAGGATCGCGAAGGGCAGCCACTGCCAAGAGACAATGATGATGATCGACAGCAGCGGGTAGTGCGCCAGCCAATCCACCGGTTGCGCGCCGAACAGCTTCCAGACGTAGGCGAGGATCCCGGAAACCGGGTGGAAAATCAGGTTCTTCCAGATCAGCGCACCGACCGTGGGCATGATGAAGAACGGCGAAATCAGCATGACCCGCACGATGCCGCGACCGAGAAATTCGCTCGCTTCCAGCAAGGCACTGATGAGTACCCCAAACACCACGCTGATCAGCAACACGCTACCGACCAGCAGCAGGGTGTTGGTGGCACCGGGCAGAAACCCGGAGTCGGTCAGAAAGTAGCTGAAGTTCTCCAGCCCGACGAACTCGTTCTCGCCGGGGTTGAGCAGGTTGTAGCGGATCATCGAAAAGTAAATGGTCATGCCCAGCGGCACGATCATCCACAGCAGCAACAGGGCCACCGAAGGGCTGACCAGAAACCAGCCGGGATTGCGTACGCGGACCTTGCGCTGGGGTTGCGACAGGTTGAGGTGGGCTTTGGCAGTTGAAGTATTCATGGCGATCACAACCGATTGGGAACAGGCAGATAAAGATCTGTAGGCGCGAGCTTGCTCGCGATGGTGGAGTCAGATAAATGGGTGTCGCCTGACGCACCATCGCGAGCGAGCTCGCTCCTACAAGGGGACGCGGGTTACTTCGGATAACCCGCGCGCTTCATCTCTCGCTCGGTGGTTTGCTGCGCCGCCGTCAGCGCCTGGTCGACCGAGGTCTGGCCAATCAGCGCCGCCGAAAACGATTTGCCGACCTGGGTGCCAATGCCCTGGAACTCGGGAATGGTCACCAACTGGATGCCGATGTAGGGCACCGGCTTGAGGGTCGGTTTGCTCGGGTCCGCAGCCTTGAGGGATTCAAGCGTGACCTTGGCGAATGGCGCGGCGCTCATGTAAGCGTCGCTGTAAGTCGAGGCCCGGGTGCCAGGTGGTACGTTGGCAATGCCATCTTTTTCGGCAACCAGTACGCCGTATTCCCTGGAAGTGGCCCAGGCGCTGAAGGTTTTCGCCGCCTCCTTGGCCTTGGAGCTGGCGGGTATCGCCAGTGCCCAGGAGTACAGCCAGGCCGAACCCTTGTCGGTGACCTGATGCGGGGCAAACGTGAAGCCGACATGGTCAGCGACTTTGCTCTGGGTCTTGTCAGTGACAAACGACCCGGCAACGCTGGCATCGACCCAGATTGCGCATTTGCCGCTGTTGAACAGGGCGAGGTTTTCATTGAAACCGTTGCTGGAGGCGCCCGGCGGGCCGGATTTCTTCATGGTGTCGACGTAGAAGTTCAGCGCGTTTTTCCACTCGGGGCCGGTGAATTCCGGCTGCCACTTCTCATCGAACCAGCGTGCGCCGTAAGCATTGGCAACGGTGGTGATCAGCGCCATGTTCTCGCCCCAGCCAGCCTTGCCGCGCAAGCAGATGCCGTACTGCT
Organism: Pseudomonas sp. TH10; assembly: GCF_016651255.1. Taxonomy (GTDB): domain Bacteria; phylum Pseudomonadota; class Gammaproteobacteria; order Pseudomonadales; family Pseudomonadaceae; genus Aquipseudomonas. The sequence goes on along the minus strand of NZ_JAEKEG010000079.1, from coordinate 38,450 downwards.
CTTTGTCTTTGTTGGTGAGTTTTTCAGCGAAGCCGGCGATCTGTTCCCAGGTTGGACGCTCGGGCATGGTCAGCCCGGCATCCTTGAACAGATCGGTGCGGTAATAGGTGATCGAGCTTTCCGCGTAGAACGGCAGGGCATACAGCGAACCCTTGACCGACAACCCTTCACGCACTGACGGGAATACATCGTCGAGGGCATAGTTGGCCGGCAGGTCCTTCATCGGTTCAAGCCAGCCCTTGGCTCCCCACAGTGCCGCTTCGTACATGCCGATGGTCAACACGTCGAACTGACCACCCTGGGTGGCGATGTCGGTAGTCAGGCGTTGGCGCAGAACGTTTTCTTCCAGTACCACCCAATTGAGCTTGATGTCCGGATGCTCGGTCTCGAAGGTTTTCGAGAGCTTTTGCATGCGGATCATGTCGCTGTTGTTGACGGTGGCGATGGTCAGGGTCTGGGCGCCAAGGCTGACGCTGCTGAGGGTCATGCAGGTGAGGGCAAGCAGAGCTTTTGCAGTGGGTTGCATCGTGCACTCCTTTTCTGCACCCGGCGGGTGGCAGAAGGACAGTTATTGTTTTTGTGTCTTCCGAAGGCAGGAAGAATGTGCACTGATTACAGCCTTCAATTGCCGGACTGACAAATCATCCGTAGCACTTGAACCGATACTTTTTTGCACTGGCGCTCAACCAGAATTCTGCTCGGTAAGCCGCTGTACCGCGAGCCGCCGATAATGCGAAGGCGTCATGCCCTTCAACTGCTGAAAACGCCGATTGAAGTTGGAAATGTTGTTGAACCCCGACTCGAAACACACCTCGGTCACCGGTTTGTCGCCGTCGGCCAGCAACTCGCAGGACTTACTGATGCGCAGGCGGTTGACGAATTCGATGAAACAGCGCCCCGTGGATTGCTTGAACACTCGACTGAAGTACGTCGGCTTCATGCCCAGGTGCTCGGCAACCTCCTCCAGCGGAAGCTCCCGGGCGTAGTGCGCAAAGATGTAATCAACCGCTCGGTTAGTGCGGTCGACGTTGTGCTCGTCGGCCAACTGCGGCGAGGTGGCGCCGGACAGCAACTGAAAGTCGTCAGAGGCTGCCAGCAACTCCAGCAGAATGAAAAAATGCCCCAGGCGCGTGACGCCGCGGGTATCGGCAATGCGTTGCATCAGGCCCATGGCCTGGCGTATGGTGCGTTTGCAGCGAAACTCGATGCCGTATTGCGCGCGTTCCAGCAAGGGCACCAGGGTTTTCAGCTCGGCGAACACCTGATGGCCGGTTTCAAACAAGTCGTCGGTGAAATTGACCAGCATGTCGCGTTTTTCCACGACTTCATCTTCGGCCACCTGGCTGATCCAGTTGTGCGGCAAATTCGGGCCGGTGAGAAACAGCGTCTCCGGGTAGAAGTTGCCGATGTAGTCGCCAATGAACACCTTGCCTGAGCTGGCGACAATCAAGTGCAGTTCGTACTCCTTGTGAAAATGCCAGCGAACCAGCGGGCAAGGAAAACCGTGCTGGCGATAGATGATGGATAACCCGTTGTGGTCATCCATCAACTCGTAGGAAGGGTCGGTCACGCGAGCTGTACGGGTCATGTCTGGGCACTTTCAGAATATTCGCCTGCCGATCATGCCTCTTTCCGAGCCGGAGGCGCCACCCGCAGTCTCACAGGGTTACTGAGGCTGACGGTTTTTCGCTTCGATCCACTGCGACATGTACTGAGTGCTCTTGTGCTGGTGATGGCGCAGCATGCTGCCGGTAAAGTTGTCGCGCCGGATTGAGCCCAGGTTTCGACGGCATTCTTCAATTCGTCTGATCAGCGCCGGGCCATGCTCCGCCTGGCGATAGCGCGGCCCGAGCAATTGTAGGCCTTTGGCCTGTGCGTCCAGCCAGCAGGTGCGGTCGTTGTGCAGTTGTACCGCGCTGTCGGCAAACGCCTGGGCCGTGCGGGTAATTGCACCTGGCCAGGGTTCCAGGCCGTGCATGCCTTCTGCCCCCACTGGCGTTGTGACATTCGGCGTGCCGCACAGCATCGCGCATCCACCAGCTTGCCCTTGATACCCGCGCCAAAGCGCAAGGGAGCCAGGCACACCCTGGCCGCGGACATGACTTGCAAGGCATCCTCGGCCCAGTTCATTCACATGAAAACCCTGGGCGGCGTTGTGCAGTGCGGTTGCCTTGGGCGGTGTGTAAGCGCCATAGATGTGGAGCTGGGCAGCGGGCAATTGCTGGCGAATCAACGGCCAGATCGTCGTCTTGAGCCACAGCACTGCATCCCAGTTCGGCGCATGCCGGAAGTTACCGATGCTGAGAAAATGCGCGCGGTCTTCGAAGCGAGTCGCTGGCCGGGTGGGCACATCGATCATCAGCGGACACCAGTGCAACAATTCACGGGGCACCTTGAATTGCTGCACCAGCAAATCGATTTCCACCTCGGAGATCATCAGCGTCAGGTCGCAACGATAAATGGCGGCAAGCTCACGCTTGGCCAGGTCGGCATCGGCCATGAGTTCGAATTCCTGCCGTAACGCGGGGGCAAACAATTCGTTGAAGTCTTCGAGGTCAGCGCTGGCCTTCAGGCGCTCCTTGAGGCGTTGGTGCCTGGCGTGACGCAGGCTCTGCAGGTCTGAAGTTTCCAGCACTCGCAGTGCATTGGGGCAGTGCTTTTCTACCCGCCAGCCGAATTGTTCTTCCATCATGAACTGGTCGAACAGCACGACATCCGGGGCAAGCTCACTGACAAACGCGTCGAAACTGCTGTTGTTGAGCTCGATCGGCACCTGGCGAATGCCCAGGGCGGTGAGGTCAGCCGGGTGCTCGCCAGCACCTGCCGGGCTGCCGAACGTAATGTCCCAGCCCTGTTGCAGGAAGGTTTCGAGGATTTGCATCACATGGCCGCTGGCCGCCGAGGAGCGGGGCTCGGGCCAAACGTAACCAATCACCAGGACTTTGGCTGCGCGGGGCTGACTCATTGAGGGTGGTTCCTTGAAGCGGGCAGGGAGTGTCATGCGGAAAAAAGCGCGCAATTAAAGCACAGTCCGCAGCGATCCTGGCGCTATGAGGGTTTAGCTGGCGGCCTGCAGGATGCCCTTGACCTTGTCCCGCAGCGCATCAATCGAAAACGGCTTGCCAATGACATGCATGTCAGCAGGGACGTCGATGTTTTCGGCATAACCACTGGCAAAAAGAATTGGCAGGGTGGGGCGCAGTTTTCGTGCTTCATTCGCCAGTTCACGACCGTCCATGCCCGGCAGGCCGACATCGGTCATCATCAGATCGATTTGCTGAACCGGATCTTTAAGCTTTTCCAATGCCTGTTCGCTGCCGTCAGCTTCAAGCACCTTGAACTCCAACTCCTCCAGCACATCGACAATCAGCATGCGCACGATGTCGTCGTCTTCTACGACCAGGATGGTGGACGCGGCGGAAGACATAATAGGGTTCCCAAAGATTGAAATGGTGTTGGCCGGTCGATCAGATTCGCCGGAGTCTTGCTTGAGTAAACGGCGGGGCCCGACAAGTTCCCCTCGTGCTGAAAAAAGAATAGCTGCTCAAGCGCGGGAAGGATAACCGCTCCTTGGTTCTGGAACAGCTGAATGTAGAATTTTGCGGAAATACCCGTCAGAAAATTGGATCAATATGCCCGTTATGGGGCAAACTCCCTGTTTTTTAACAGTTCGACAAGGCTCCCACATGACCTCTGCGTCTTCGGTAGATGAGCAACGATTCCGTAAACTCCTGAGCCGCAACGTCAGCCTGCCATTGGGTGTGGGCGTTGTCAGTGCCGTCTTCTTCGTATCGCTGATCACGTATCTGCTATCGGTTATCCAATGGGTCGAGCACACCGATCGGGTGATCAATAACGCCAACGAAGCGGTAAAACTGACCGTTGACCTAGAAACCGGCATGCGCGGTTTTCTGCTCAGCGGTGACGAGCATTTCCTTGATCCGTATGAAACGGCCAAGCCGCGGATCAATGTGGCGCTCAATACCTTGCTCGAACTGACGGCCGACAACCCGGTGCAGACCGATCGCCTGCGCCGTCTTCAGGCGTTGCAGACCGAGTGGGCGACATACGCGCAGTCGATGATCGACCTGCAGCGCAGCAGCGGTGACTACCGTGGCGCGGTGAAGGCCGGGCGTGGCAAGCGCCTGACCGACGAGATTCGCAAGCAGTTCGAAGACGTGATCGATATGGAGCAGCAGTTGCGCACCACGCGCAACGAAGACGTGCGCCGCACCACGATCTGGAGCATTACCCTGTATTTGCTGTTCGTGGCGGGCATCAGCGGTCTGCTGGCGTATATCGGGCGACGCGATCTGGTCAATCTTTCCGCCAGCTATGGCGCCACGCTGGCGGCACAACAGGCCAGCGCTGTGCGTCTCGAACAGCAGGCGTGGCTACGTAACGGCCAGACCGAACTCGCCGAGCAGGTGCTGGGGCAACTCACCCTTAATCTGTTGGGCCGCAATATTCTGCAGTTCTGCGCACAGTATCTCGGCACTGCCGTGGCGGCGATCTATGTGCGTGAAGAGCACGGCGGTCTCAAACGTGTGGCGACCTACGGCTTCTCCCGCGAACAGGAAGAACAGGATCAATCTATCTATAGCGGCGAAGGCATTGTCGGCCAAGTCGCCCAGCAGGCACGGTTGATTCGCCTGGACTCGGTGCCCTCCGATTACTTCAAAGTCAGCTCCGGCCTCGGCGAAGGGCTGCCGCACAGTGTGCTGGTAGTGCCGACGAGTGATGACGAGCGGGTCAACGGCGTGATCGAACTGGGCTTCCTGCGTCCACTCAATGATCGCGATATTGAGTTGCTGGAGCTGATCGCCGGCAACATCGGCACGTCCATCGAAGCGGCGCGCTATCGTCAGCGCTTGCAGGAAGTGCTCGCCGAAACCCAGCAGCTCAACGAAGAGTTGCAGGTGCAGCAGGAAGAACTGAAAACCGCCAACGAAGAGCTGGAAGAACAATCGCGGATTCTCAAAGAGTCTCAGGCGCATCTGGAAACCCAGCAAGTCGAACTGGAGCAGACCAACGAGCAACTGGCCGAACAGGCACAAACCCTGGCCGAACAGCGCGACGCGATGGACCTGAAAAACACCGAGCTCAATCAGGCGCAAGTGCAACTGGAAGAGCGCGCCGAAGAGCTGCAGCGTTCCAGCAAGTACAAGTCCGAGTTCCTCGCCAACATGTCCCACGAACTGCGCACGCCGCTGAACAGTTCGCTGATCCTGGCCAAGTTGCTCGCAGAAAACCCGCAGGACAACCTCAGTGCCGAACAGGTCAAATTTGCCGAGTCGATCTACTCGGCCGGCAACGATCTGCTGAACCTGATCAACGACATTCTCGACATCTCCAAAGTCGAGGCGGGCAAACTTGAAGTGATTCCGGAGAACACCAGCGTCGCCCGTCTCGCCGATGGCCTGCGCGGTGTGTTCGAGCCACTGGCGGCTGATAAAAAGCTGACCTTCAACGTCGACTTGCAGCCGGGTACGCCGGCCACGCTGTTCACCGACCGTCAGCGTCTGGAACAGGTAATCAAGAACCTGCTGTCGAACGCCGTCAAATTCACCGAGAAAGGCACCGTCAGCCTGACCATCGCCGGTCAGCCGAACGAGCAGATTGCATTCATCGTGCGTGACTCGGGCATCGGCATCGCAGCCGATCAGCAGGAAAGCATTTTCGAAGCCTTCCGCCAGGCCGACGGTACGACCAACCGCAAATACGGCGGCACCGGACTCGGTCTGTCGATTTCCCGCGATCTGGCGACTTTGCTCGGCGGCTCGATCAGCGTCAGCAGTACGCCGGGGCAGGGCAGCGTGTTCACCTTGTTGCTGCCGCAGCAATACAGTGAAGATGGCGAAGTCGTGAGCGCACCGTTGACCTTCACGCCGCCAGCGCCAAGCGCTCCGGCACCCGTGGTGCCTGCTGTTTCGCCGATGGCGCCGGTGCACATTCCGCGCTTTGCCGATGACCGCGACAAGGCTCCGTTCGTCACACGCTGCATTCTGGTGGTGGAAGACGAGCCGAATTTCGCCCATATCCTGTATGACCTGGCCCACGAACTGGGTTACCAATGCCTGGTGGCCCACGGTGCCGACGAAGGTTATGACCTCGCTCGCGAATTCCTGCCGGACGCGATCCTGCTGGACATGCGCCTGCCGGATCACTCCGGCCTCACCGTGCTGCAACGTCTGAAGGAGCACGCGGAAACCCGCCACATACCGGTACACGTGATTTCGGTCGAGGACCGGGTCGAAGCGGCGATGCACATGGGTGCCATTGGCTATGCCGTCAAACCGACCACCCGCGAAGAACTCAAGGACGTATTCGCTCGCCTGGAAGCCAAACTGACGCAGAAGGTCAAACGCGTCCTGCTGGTTGAAGATGACGATTTGCAACGCGAAAGCATCGCGCGCCTGATTGGCGACGAAGACATTGAAATCACCGCCGTTGGCCTCGCTCAGGACGCTTTGGAGCTGCTGCGCACGACAATCTACGATTGCATGGTCATCGACCTCAAATTGCCGGACATGCTTGGCAACGATCTGCTCAAGCGCATGTCCACCGAAGACATCTGCTCGTTCCCGCCGGTTATCGTCTATACGGGGCGTAACCTGACCCGCGATGAGGAGGCCGATCTGCGTAAATATTCGCGCTCGATCATCATCAAAGGTGCACGCTCGCCGGAGCGCTTGCTGGACGAGGTCACACTCTTTCTGCACAAAGTCGAATCGCAGTTGTCCCATGAACGGCAGAAGATGCTCAAGACTGCGCGCAGCCGCGACAAAGTCTTCGAGGGTCGTAAGGTGTTGCTGGTCGACGATGATGTGCGCAACATTTTCGCGCTGACCAGTGCGCTGGAACACAAAGGCGCAGTCGTGGTGATCGGCCGTAATGGTCGTGAGGCGATTGAAAAGTTGAATGAAGTCGAGGACATCGATCTGGTGCTGATGGACGTGATGATGCCGGAAATGGATGGTTTCGAAGCCACCATTGAAATCCGCAAGGATCCGCGCTGGCGCAAATTGCCGATCATTGCGGTGACGGCCAAGGCCATGAAGGACGATCAGGAGCGCTGCCTGCAGGCTGGCGCCAACGATTACCTGGCCAAGCCCATTGACCTGGATCGCCTGTTCTCGCTGATTCGCGTGTGGTTACCGAAGATGGAACGTATTTAGTGGAACGCAGCACTCCAGCGGAACGAAACAGCGAAATCGAATTACGGCTGTTGATCGAGGCTATTTACCTCAAGTACAGCTACGATTTTCGCGACTACTCCGGCGCTTCGATCAAGCGCCGCGTGCAGCACGCGTTGAGTCAGTTCGAATGCGCGACCATTTCGGCCCTGCAGGAAAAAGTCCTGCACGACCCGACCGCGTTCATGCAGCTCCTGCAATTGCTGACGATCCCGGTCAGTGAGATGTTTCGCGATCCCTCGCACTTTCTGGCGATACGCAAGGAAGTAGTGCCGTTGCTCAAGACCTATCCCTCGATCAAGATCTGGATCGCCGGTTGCAGCACGGGCGAGGAGGTGTATTCGATGGCCATCCTGCTGCGCGAGGAGGGCCTGCTCGATCGCACGATCATTTACGCGACCGACATCAATCCGCGGTCGCTGGACAAGGCCAAGCAGGGCATTTTCTCGATGGAGAACGTCCGTGCCTACACTGCCAATTACCAGCAGGCGGGTGGCCAGTGTTCCTTTGCCGACTACTACACGGCAGCGTATGGCTATGCGATCTTCGACAAGAGCCTGTGCGACAACGTGACGTTCGCCGATCACAGCCTGGCGACCGACAGCGTGTTCTCCGAAACGCAATTAATTTCCTGCCGTAACGTCATGATTTATTTCAATAAAAAACTTCAGGACAGGGCCTTTGGCTTGTTTCATGAGTCACTGTGCCATCGCGGCTTCCTGGTACTGGGCAGTAAGGAAACACCGGAGTTTTCAGCCTTCGGCAAGCAATTCGAACCCTTGGTCAAACAAGAACGGATCTACCGCAAATCATGAGCCATTCTTCGATTGAAGCCATCGTGATCGGCGCCTCGGCAGGCGGGGTCGAAGCCTTGCTGAACATCCTCAGCCCGCTGCGTGACGGCTTCAAGCTGCCGATCATCGTCGTCCTGCACCTGCCCGATGCGCGCCGCAGTCATCTGACCGAAGTGTTCGCCCGCCGGGTCTCGATGCCGGTGATGGAGGCCAGTGACAAGACGCCGGTCGCGCCGGGCACGCTGTATTTCGCGGCGCGCCGGTTATCACCTCTCGGTGGAACAGGACCGGACCTTCTCCCTGAGCCTGGAAGATCGCGTGCACCACTCGCGCCCGGCCATCGATTACCTGTTCGAATCCGCGGCCGATGCCTATGGCGTCAACCTCGCGGCGGTGCTGTTGACCGGCGCCAACCGCGACGGTGCCGGCGGCCTGGCACAGGTCAAGGACCGGGGCGGCCTGACCATCGTCCAGGACCCGCAAGAGGCGCAAGTCGCCACCATGCCTCAGGCTGCATTGAACATTCAGCAGCCGGATCATGTCCTACCCATTCACGGCATCGGCCGTCTGCTTGTCGAGCTGGAACGAATCGCATGTTGAGTAATATCCAAGCCAAACTGCTGATCGTCGACGATCTGCCGGAAAACCTGCTGGCGCTTGAAGCGCTGATCAAACGCGAAGACCGCACCGTCTACAAGGCGCTGTCGGCGGACGAAGCGTTGTCGCTGCTGCTCCAGCATGAGTTCGCCATGGCCATCCTCGACGTACAGATGCCAGGCATGAACGGCTTTGAACTCGCTGAGTTGATGCGCGGCACCGAGAAAACCAAGAACATCCCGATCATTTTCGTCAGCGCCGCCGGCCGTGAACTGAACTACGCGTTCAAGGGCTACGAGAGCGGGGCGGTGGACTTCCTGCACAAACCGCTGGATATCCACGCGGTGAAGAGCAAGGTCAATGTCTTCGTCGACCTGTATCGCCAGAGCAAGGCGATGAAACAGCAGGTCGAAGCGCTTGAGCAAAGCCGTCGCGAGCAGGAGGCGCTGCTGCAGCGATTACAAAGTACCCAGCTGGAACTGGAGCAGGCGGTGCGCATGCGCGATGACTTCATGTCGATCGTCGCCCACGAAGTGCGCACTCCGCTCAATGGCCTGATCCTGGAAACCCAGCTGCGCAAGATGCACCTGGCCCGGGAAAACGCCGCCGCTTTCACCCTGGACAAGATGCACGCCATGGTCGATCGCGACGAACGGCAGATAAAAAGCCTGATCCGCCTGATCGAAGACATGTTGGATGTTTCGCGGATTCGTACCGGGAAACTGTCGATCCGCCCAAGCCGCTTCGATCTCTCGGCGCTGGTGCGTGGTTTGCTGCAAAACTTCGCCCCGCAAATCGACGCGGCCGAGTCCTCGGTTTCCTGGATGCCGATGAACCGATAGAGGGCAATTGGGATGAATTTCGTATCGAACAAGTGATCTCAAACTTGTTGACCAACGCTTTACGGTACGGCGCCAAAAGCCCGATCGCCGTGAAGGTGTACAGTGAGAACGGTCAGGCGCGGGTAGAAGTGCAGGATCAAGGGATCGGCATCGGGGAAGAAAACCAGAAACGGATCTTCCAGCAGTTCGAGCGCGTCACGGCCAAGCACGCCGTCGCCGGCCTGGGCCTGGGCCTGTTTATTTCAGAACAGATTGTGACGGCCCACGGCGGTACCATTACGGTCGAAAGCCGGATTGGCGAAGGTGCCCTGTTTCGCGTTTGTCTGCCGCTGCAGGAAATCAGCCAGATAAACGCAACCTCTGGTCGACCCCACGGTCGTATCAGCAGCTATTGACCGAACAAAGGCTTCCCATGAGTGAAGATGCACAAGATGTAGTACTCGTCGTCGAGGACGAACCGGTTATCTTGATGATCCTGACCGATTACTTGTCAGGGCAGGGGTATCGCGTGCTGCAGGCCGAAAACGGCGAGCAGGCGTTCGAGATCCTCGCGAGTAAACCGCATCTGGACATGTTGATTACCGACTTTCGCCTGCCTGGCGGCATTTCCGGCGTGCAGATCGCCGAGCCTGCCGTGAAGCTGCGACCAGACCTCAAGGTGATCTTCATCAGCGGTTACCCGCAGGAGATCCGCGAGACCGGTAGCCCGATCACGCGCCGGGCACCGATTCTGGAAAAGCCATTCGACCTCGACGTTCTGCAGGAATTGATGCGGGACATGCTGTCGTAGAAGCTGCGAAGACACCCGCAGGAGCTGCGTACGACCTGCGTACGACCTGCGTAGGACCTGCGTAGGAGCTGTCGAGTGAAACGAGGCTGCGATCTTTTGATCTGAAGTAATCCAGCGCGATCTCCCGATCCCGAAATCAAAATCAAAATCAAAATCAAAAGATCGCAGCCTTCGGCAGCTCCTACCGGTCCAACATCGGCAAAACCAGCCAAAATCGGCCAAAACCAGCCGAATCGGCCAACCGGCCAAACCCGGCCAAAAAAGCCTGCAGGCTCAAATACGGATCATCTCCCGCACCTTCGCCGTCAACAGGTCGAAGGTGAAGGGCTTGGTGATCATCTGCATCCCAGGGTCAAGAAACCCTCCACGCACCGCCGCATGTTCTGCGTAACCGGTAATGAACAACACCTTGAGATCCGGCCGGAACTGGCGCCCGATCTCCGCCAGCTGCCGCCCGTTCATGCCAGGCAGCCCGACGTCACTGATCATCAGGTCGATGCGTTGCGTCGAGTCAAGGATCGGTACTGCGCTGTCTGCGTCGCCGGCTTCCACATAGGCGTAGCCGAGATCGCTCAGGACCGTGCTGACCAGCACTCGCACGGCCGGATCATCTTCAACGATCAACACCGTCTCGCCGTTTCGCGCGAAGGGCGCATGAGGTGCATCCACCGGCAGGTACTGTGGCACATCACCGCCAAAACGCGGCAGGTACAGGCTCACGGTAGTGCCCGCACCCACTTCACTACTGATGGCCACATGACCCCGCGACTGCTTGCTGAAACCATAGATCATCGACAGGCCCAGTCCCGTGCCTTGGCCGATGGGCTTGGTAGTGAAAAACGGATCAAACGCGCGGTTGATCACGCTTTCCGGCATGCCGCTGCCGTTGTCCGTGACGCTCAACATCACGTATTCGCCGGGTTTCAGATTGCTGTAGGCCTCGGTGAAATCGTGCTGCAACACCTGGTTGCTGGTTTCCACCACCAGTTTGCCGCCGTCAGGCATCGCGTCGCGGGCATTCAGGACGAGGTTGAGCAGGGCGCTTTCCAACTGATTGGGATCCGCTTCGGCGACCCAAAGCTTGTCGTCCAAGCGCATGTCCAACTGAATGCTTTCGTTGAGACTGCGTTGCAGCAGTTCGCCCATCGACAGCACCAGGGTGTTCATCTGCACGGCTTTGGAATCGAGTGACTGGCGTCGGGAGAACGCCAGCAGACGGTGCGTCAGGCCGGCGGCGCGGTTGGCCGAGGTCACGCCCAGATCGATCAGGCTGTCCAGATCTTCCGTGCGCCCGCGCGCCAGGCGCCGGCGCAACAGCTCAAGACTGCCAATGATGCCGGTGAGCATATTGTTGAAGTCATGGGCGATGCCGCCGGTGAGCTGGCCGACCGCTTCCATTTTCTGCGACTGTCGCAAGGCCTCTTCATTATGTCGCAGCTGCGCGGTGCGCTCCTCGACCTGTTGCTCGAGGGTTTCCAGCGTTGACTGCAGGCGCCGTTCACTTTCACTCAGGTCGATCAGCCGATCGCGGGCGTCGTACTGTCGTCGTCGTCCGCGCAGGGCAGCGGAGACCAGGCTGACCAGCGTCGTTGGGTGAAATGGCCGCTCAAGGAAGGTCACGTTGCCCAGTTGCGGGCTGAAACGCGAAGCGGGATTTTGCTCAGGGCCACCGTGATAGGTCATCAGCACGATGGGCAGATCCGACCATGCCGGCTGTTGCTCGATCAGCCCCACCAGGGGTTCGAGATCGCCGCCCAGCAAGGCTTCCGAAGAAATCAGCAACACCCCGGCACCAACCTCCAGCTCTCTGCACAAGGACGTCAGGTCGCGGGTGATGATCCCGGTAAACCCGGCTTCATTAAGCAACATCAAAGCGATCTGGCTGTCACGTCCCAGCGGTGCGAGGATGATCGCGCGCTCGGACATTGCTACTTGAGCCGTCACGGGGCTTCGTCCCCGAGTAACGGCTTGCTGGCGCCCATGTAGGTAGGTACGCCGCGCAGCACACCCTGAAAGGCATCGAGCGGCTCGCCGATGGTCATGCCCTTGCCGCTGATACGGTATTCGCGGATGGTGGATTCGTGGCTGCCCGTGCGCTTCTTGATGATGGAAATCGCCCGGCGGACTTTGCCGAGGGCTTCGAAGTAGCGCAACAGGATCACCGTGTCGGCCAGATAAGTGATGTCCACGGGAGCCTGCATATCGCCGACCAGACCATGTTGGGCAACGGTCATGAACGTCGCTGCACCTTTGCGGTTGAGGTACAGCAACAATTCGTGCATGTGCAGTACCAGCGCGTTTTCCTCGGGCATCGCTGCCTGATAACCGTTGATGCTGTCGATGACGACGGTTTTGATGTCGCCCTCATCGACGCAGCGGCGCACGCGGTGGGAGAACTCGCCGGGCGACAACTCTGCAGCGTCTACCTGCTCGATCAACAGGTTGCCGGTGGCCTGCAGAGCCTTGAGGTCGATACCGATGTTTTTCATGCGTTCGAACAGCAGGCCCAATTCCTCATCGAAGATGAACAGCGCGGCTTTTTCACCACGGGCGACCGCTGATGCCGCGAAAATCATCGAAATCAGCGATTTGCCGGTGCCTGCCGGGCCGAGAATCAGCGTGCTCGAACCGGTTTCGATGCCGCCACCGAGCAGTGCGTCCATTTCTTTGATGCCACTGGTCAATTGCAGACGTGAATACTCGCCGCGATGCTCTGCGGCCACCAGCCTCGGAAACACATGCACGCCGTCGCCCATGATGGTGAAGTCATGGAAACCACCGCGGTATTTCTGCCCACGATATTTGACCACCCGCACACGACGTCGCTCGGCACCGTAGTTGGGCGTCAACTCCTCAAGGCGAATGACCCCGTGCGCTACGCTGTGCACGGTTTTATCGAGGGATTCGGTGGTGAGGTCATCGAGTAGCAGTACCGTGGCGTCATAGCGCACAAAGTAGTGCTTGATCGCCAGGATCTGTCGGCGATAACGCAGAGAGCTTTGCGCCAGCAGGCGGATCTCCGAGAGGCTATCGAGGACCACGCGTGTGGGTTTGAAACGTTCGACCACTTCGAAGATCTGTTTGGTCGCTTCGCCCAGTTCCAGGTCGGATGAATATAAAAGACTCTGCTGATGCTCGGCGTTGAGCAGGCTCTCTGGTGGGGTCAACTCGAAGATTTCGATGTTGTCACCCAGCTCCCAGCCATGGGAAAGCGCGCCTTGGCGCAATTCACGTTCGGTTTCCGACAGCGTGATGTACAACGAGCGTTCGCCGGCTCGCGCGCCGGCCATCAGAAAATGCAAAGCGACCGTGGTTTTGCCGGTTCCGGGCTCACCCTCCAGCAGAAAAACATGACCGCGAGACAAGCCACCGGCAAGGATGTCGTCCAGACCGACAACACCGGTAGCGGCTTTCGCACTGATCAACTCGTTAGATGTAGACAAAAAATGCCCTCTCATGACTAGGGGAATCGAGGCCGCAGGCCTGAAGTGCCTGCTCGGACTGCCTGATCACTTGACCTTGTGCCATCACGGCGGTTCCACACTATTTGCCGTTTTGGCGTATTTTGGGCTTTACCGAGTTGTGAGTTATTCAGGATTGAGGGCTTTGGCAAGTTGCTGGGTATGCAGGATTGTGGAAGCAAAGCAGTAGTTGCTTCTACTGGATCCAACTTGCCTCAAAGCCCCTGCTGCAACGCCGGGTCATCCGGGTTCATCTGCTCAAGCTGAGCCAGCAGAATCTGCACATTCTGCAACTGCCCGCTTTCCTTCCAGTAATTGATCAACAACACCCGGGCCCGACGATCGGCGGGATGGCGCTGGACTATTTCCTGCAACTGCTTCTGCGCCGCTTCCAGTTCCTGCTCATCGTGCAATGTAGTAGCCAGGTCGTAGCGGTAGTCCTTGTTATCCGGTTCCAGCTCTACCGCCTTGGCCAAACCCAGGACGGCATATTCACTCTGCCCGTGATGCAGCAACCACATTCCGAGGGCATGTTGCAGGTAAGCCGAATCCGGCTGGGCTTTCAACTGTTTGGCCAACAGCAGCCGGGCGGCGTCGCTCTGGCCTTGCCTGTCCAGTACGTCGATTTGCATCACCAGCGCCGGCAAATTGGTGGGGGCCAGTTGCAGGGTTTTCTCCAGCGCCTGCTGCGCCTCCTTCAGGTCACCGTTGTGCAGATGCAGCCGAGCCAGCTGGTAATAATTGTCAGCGCTGGGCGGCTGCGTCTTCAGGTCCTGTTCCCAGGCATCGATCGCCTGTTCCAGCGGGCCAAAATACAAGCCAAGCTCATCCGGGGACAGGCCGAGCAAGGCATTTACCGCGGCATAACGCACCTGCTGTTCGCCGTCATCGAGCAATGGCCCGATCAACAGGCTGCGCTGGCCATTGGGCACCAAGGCGCTGATGCTCTTGATGGCCGCCACGCGCACCTGGGGCGATTCGCGTTGCAAGTCGGCATCCGCCAGTTTGAGGGCGACCGAGCTTGGGTAGTTAGGCAGTTCGGCGTGCAGCCAGATTCGTCGTTTATCGGAGATGTCGGGGCGCGCCAGTTGTTGATAGAGCACCCGCGCAGCGCCGGGCTTTCCGGCGCGGGCCTGCTCCAGCGCTTCGCTGTAACCCCGCTTGATCGCAGGCGGGACGTCGGGGGTGGTGCTGCGCAGGAAAACCAGGCCAGCACAACGGCGAACAGCGCGCAGAGGCTGATGATCAGGTAGCGGCGAGACTGGGGCATGCAGGAATCCATTGCTGACAAGCTTGTGCAAAGCCGTCAGCTTCGGTCAGGCAGGGCCTGGAGTCAAACCCTGACGCGTGCCAATGAAATGCGTCGACAGACTGCCCCCAGTGACTACGCTTGCAGGGACAAGACTGGTCGAGCGCTTCCATGCAACCACTGCTTCAATATTTCAAGGCAATGCTAAACCCCGGACCAGGGGTGTTGTTGTTCGCCTTGAGAACCATTGTCGCGGGCCTGTTGACGCTGTACCTGGCGTTCCTGTTCGACCTGGACCAGCCAAAATGGTCGATCATGGCAGTGGTCATCGTCAGCCAACCCCTGGGCGGCATGACCCTGGCGCGCAGTTTCGGCCAGGTCATCGGTACCACCCTGCGGTGCCGTGGTCGCGGTGCTGATCATGGCGATTTTCCCCCAGCGCCGCTGCCATTCATTCTGACCCTGGCCTTATGGCTGGCCCTGTGCACAGCAGGGGGGACGCTGCTGCGCTACACCAGTTCCCAGGCCTTTGTGCTCAGCGGTTATACAGCGGTGGTGGTGGCGTTGCTCGCCGTGCCCGGAGCCGGATGGCATCTTCCTGCTGGCGGTAACCCGTGTCACTGAGACCTTGCTGGCAGTGGCCTGTGTCTGCGTGGTGAGCCTGCTCACGGCGCGCCCGGAGTCAGTCGCCCGGGACTACTTCACCCGGATCGACCAGGTCATCAAACTGCTCGCCACCCACGCCGCCGCCGTGATCCGCACCGAGGAAAGCGAGGACAATTTCCATCGTCGGCAAATGCAGCTGTTGGGCGAAATCAGTGCCCTGGAAGGCGTGCGGCGTCACCTGTATTTCGACGCGCCGCGGCTGCGCAGTGCCAACGCTCTGGTGCAACTGCTGGGTAACCAGCTGGTGCTGCTGACGTCACGCCTGACTGCTTTGCGGCACCAGCGGCTACTGCTGACCGAACGTTGGGAGGGCGAACTGCCGGAAGAAATACTGCAGATTCGCGCCGAAGAGCTGAAATTCCTCGACGAACTGGCTTACCAGGGCCGGTCGCTCTCGGCCGAGTCTCGCCAGCATTTCATCTTGCTGCAGCACCGCTTCGATGAGCTTGCCTATCGCGCCGAGCAACTGACCGAGGCCATGCCGGCGACATTGCGTTCGCTGGCCTGGTCGCTGCGCTGGGAACAGGCACGCCTGCTTGAGCAGCTGGGGCAGATTCTGGAGCTCAGCGATGCGATTCAGGAGGAGCGCCGCGCCAGCTCGGTGTTCCGCGGGCAGAATAATCCGTTGCACCTGGATTTCACCCTGGCGGCCATGAACGCGGTGCGGGCCTTTACGGCGTTGGTGGTGGCCGGTCTGATCTGGATCGAGACGGGTTGGGACGGCGCCCGTGGAGGGATGGTGCTGGTGGGCATTCTCTGCTCATTGATGGCGACATTCCCGCGGCCGCTGCTGGCCGCGCAGAGTTATGCCCGAGGGTTGGGACTGGCACTGGTGGTGTCAGCGCTGTATCAGTTCATGCTGGTGCCGATGATCAGTGACTTCGAAATGCTCGCGCTGTTGCTGGTGCCCTTGCTGTATGCCGTGGCAGTGGGTTTGGCGAGCCCGCCCACTACCGGGACCGGGATCGGCCTGGGGTTATCCACCTTCCTGCTGCTGGGGCCGCAGAACGCGGAGATCGGCCAGAATACGGCAATCCAGTGGTTCGAATTTGCTGGCGCGTACATGTGCGCCACGGCGCTGGCATTGAGTGTCTATGCGCTGATTTTCCCATTCCGGCCAGCCTTGCGCATCCGCCGGCTGTACTTCGAGAATCGGGCGCAGGTATATGCCTTGTTGAAGGCCGCCGCCAGCGACGAACAGCAATTCGCCTTCGAGAGCCGCATGGTCGACAGGGTCACCATGATGCTGGGGCTGCTGCCCGCGGCGAGCGACAAAGACTCCAGGGCATTTTTCGAGTTCAGCCTGGGCTGCATGGCGTTAGGCGTGGCATTGAACCAGCTGCGACAGCAGGGGCAGGGCAACAGCTTGCTGGACGACGAAGTGCAAAGTCGCTTGCTGGCCACCGTGCGCGAGACCGGGCGGCTGATCGCCGGGCGCCAGGGTATTGAACTGACTGCCGTGCTCGGTCGCCTGCACCAACTCGGTGATTACCTTGACACTCTGCATTCGGGCGCCCATGAACATTTGTGGAGCGTGTTCCGTATGCGCGTTGCGCTGTTGATTGTGGTGTCGTTCCTGGAGCGCCACTCGGCGCATTTTCAAACGGTAGACGTGGAAGGAGTAGCTGATTTTGCCCATTGATCTGGAAGTGGGCGGCGTCTATCTGCCGCCGATCGCCCAGGCCCTGTTGCTGGCCCTGCCGGTTTTCCTTGCCCTGGACTGGGCCCTGCGGCGCATGGGGGTGCTGCGCTTTGTCTGGCACGAGGCGCTGTTCGAAGGCGCATTGTACGTGTGCGTGTGCGCCGCCCTGATACTGGTGATGGGAGCCTGACACCTTGAAAAAATTACTGCCCCGTCTAACCACCCTCGCCGTAGTGCTGCTGGCCGTCTTACTCGGCTGGTTTGCCTGGAATCACTACACGCGTGCGCCCTGGACCCGGGACGCGCGGGTGCGTGCCGACGTGGTCACCTTGTCGGCCGACGTAGCGGGGCGCATCGTCAGCCTCGGCGTGCAGGACAATCAACATGTTGCCAAGGGCCAGCTGCTGCTGGAGATCGACCCGGCGCGATACACCTTGGCCGTTGAACATGCCAGGCGTGCGGTAGAAGTATCCAAGGCCACCCTTGGGCAATCCGAAGCGGCGATCGTGTCCAGCGAGGCATTGCTCAAGCAGCGTGAGAGTGAGGAAAAACGCCGGCGCAAGCTCAAGGAAGGGTTCGCGATCTCGGGTGAAGAGTGGGAGAAATCCAGTACCGAGGTGGCGGTGGCCAAGGCCGAGCTGCTGCGCAACCAGGCTAACCTGGGCTTGGCCCAAGCCAATGTGCAACTGGCAATCGCGGCGCTGACCCAGGCCGAGCTCGACCTGCAACGCACCCGCGTGGTGGCTCCGGTGAGTGGCTATGTGACCAACCTGCTGACCCGCGAGGGTGACTATGCCCCGGCGGGCGGCGCGTTACTGGCGCTGGTGGACAGTGATTCCTTTTATGTCGCGGGTTATTTCGAGGAAACCAAATTACCGCGCATCCAGGAGGGCGACCCCGTGAAGATCGAATTGATGAGCGGCGAGACCTTCGCTGGCACGGTGCAAAGCATCGCCTTCGCCATCGCCGACCGGGAAAACCTGCCAGGTGGGCGTCTGCTGGCCAACATCAACCCAAGTTACACCTGGGTAAAACTGGCACAGCGGGTGCCGGTGCGCATAGGGATTGATCCTGGCTATGCGGCAAAAAACCGCCTCCGGGCGGGGACCACCGCGACCGTGACTGTGCTGGAGAATACCCGACAACAGGCGCGATAAAAGCTTGCGCAATTGATGGGTGGGCGGCCTTGAGTGTGCCACCCAGCTACCTGCCAAACACGCAAAAAAAACCCCACGACCGGATGAGGCGTGGGGTTAAAAAATGGGTGGGTCGCGGCCAACCAAAGAGGCTCTTGAAGCGGTTACTGACTGGCGACCGTCTCCGGTGCCCAACCGCCGCCGAGGGCCTTGTAGATGGCGACGATGCCGCGATAAAGATCGACTTCGGCCTGGGCCTGGCTGTCTTCGGCATTCAGACGTTCACGCTGTGCGTCGAGCAGCACGAGGAAGTCGGTAGTGCCTTCGCGGTAGCGAATCTCGGCCAGATCAGCAGCCTTGCGGCTCGATTCGCTCTGACGGATCAGCGAGATCAGACGCTGCTGACGTTTGCCGTAATCACTGAAAGCGTTTTCCGACTCTTCCAGGGCCAGCAGCACTTGCTGCTCATAGGTCGCCAGCGCGCCTTCGGCGTCAGCATCGGCGCCGCGCAAACGGGCGCGCACGCTGCCCAGGTCGAACGCTGCCCACGTAATGCTCGGGCCCAGCGCCCAGGCGTTGGCCGCCGAAGAACCGATTTGCGAGCCACGCCCAGCCGTCCAGCCGAGGAAACCGCTGAGGCTGACTCGCGGGAACAGATCGGCTTTGGCTACGCCGATGCGCGCCGTGGCCGACGCCAGCCTGCGCTCGGCACTCAGGATGTCGGGACGGCGTTGCAACAGCTCTCCCGGATCACCGATCGGCAGCGCCTTGGCGATGGCGGGCAGATCTTTGGGGCCGAGGTCGACACTCAATTTGTCCGGGCGCTCACCGAGGAGAGTGGCAATGCGGTTTTTCTGCCGCACCTGCTCGGCTTGCAACTGCGGCACGCTGGCTTCAACCGATGCCAGGCGTGCATCGGCACGTTCGACGTCGAGCTGATCACCGACGCCGGCGTCACGCAGGCTGATGGTGATCTTGCGTGACTCGACCTGATTGTTCAGGTTGGCCACGGCGATCTTTTCGCGCAGTTGCGCACCACGCAGTTGACCGTAAGCGTCCACCAGTTCGGCAATCATGGTGACTTGCAGTTGGTACAGATCAGCTTCGACCGCTTGCTGCTCGGCGTCGGCCGACTCCAGATTGCGCTGGATACGCCCGAACAAGTCCAGTTCCCAGGCCATGTCCAAGCCCAGGTCATAGCGTTCGCTGTTGACCCGTTTGGTGGTCTGGCCAGGGATTTGCCCCTTGGCCAGATCACTGCTGGCGCGGCTGGTGATGGTCGGCATCGCGTCGTTGCTGACGTCGTCACGAATCGCCCGGGCGGCTTTCCAGCGAGCGAACGCTACGCGCAGTTCACGGTTGCCTTGCAGCGATTGCGTGACCAACTGGTTGAGGGTCGGGTCATCGAACTGCTGCCACCAGATGCCTTCGAATTTCGAACGGTCGAAGTTCTTTTGCCCGGCGGCGCCGTCGGTGGCGGTGGTGATGGTGGCCGCCTCCGTGGCTGGGGTCTTGTAGTCGGGGCCGACGGCGCAGGCGCTGAGGGCCAGCACCAGCAGACTCGGCAGGAAGACTTTCAGACTCATTGTTGCGCCTCCAATTTCAGGGCCTTGGCCGCTTTGCGTTGTTCGCCGCGCTCCACGAAATTACGGATCAGCACATAGAACACTGGCGTCAGCAACAGACCGAAGAAGGTCACCCCGAGCATCCCGGAGAACACCGCCACACCCATGGCGTGACGCATCTCGGCGCCAGCGCCACTGGAGAACACCAGGGGTACCACACCCATGATGAACGCGAAGGAGGTCATCAGGATCGGCCGCAGACGCAGACGGCAGGCTTCCAGTACCGCAGCGAGCGGGTTGAGACCTTCTTCCTGTTTGTCCTTGGCAAACTCGACGATCAGGATCGCGTTCTTACAGGCAAGCCCCACCAGTACGATCAAACCGATCTGGGTAAAGATGTTGTTGTCGCCGCCGGAGGCAATCACACCGACAATCGCCGACAGCAGGGTCATCGGTACGATCAGAATCACCGCCAGAGGCAGGCTCCAGCTTTCGTATTGAGCGGCGAGCACCAGGAACGCCAGTAGTACGCAGAGCGGGAACACGAACAGCGCGGTGTTGCCGGACAGAATCTGCTGGTAGGTCAGGTCGGTCCATTCGTAGGTCATGCCGTTCGGAAGTTCTTCCTTGAGCAGTTTCTCGATGGCTTTTTCCGCTTGGCCAGAGCTGTAGCCCGGAGCTGCGGCACCGTTGATTTCAGCAGTGATAAAGCCGTTGTAGTGCATCACGCGATCCGGCCCCGAGGTGTCGCTGACCTTGATGAAGGTCGCCAGCGGGATCATTTCGCCTTTGTTGTTACGCACTTTCAGCTGACCGATCTGATCGGATTCGAGGCGGAACTGTTGCTCGGCCTGAACGTTAACCTGATAGGTGCGGCCAAAGCGGTTGAAGTCGTTGGCATACAGCGAACCCAGGTAGATCTGCAGGGTGTCGAAGATGTCGCTGACGGCGACGCCGTGGGTCTTGGCTTTTTCACGGTCGATGGCGGCATCGACCTGCGGCACGTTCACTGTGTAGCTGGTGAACAGGCCGGCCAGTTCCGGCACGTTGTGGCTTTTGTTGATGATGTTCATGGTTTCTTTGTACAGCTCGTCGTAGCCCAGGTTGCCCCGGTCTTCGATTTGCAGACGGAAACCACCAATGGTGCCCAGACCTTGTACCGGCGGTGGCGGGAAGATCGCCATGTACGCTTCCTGAATATTCGCGAACTGGCCGTTCAAGGCACCGGCAATCGCACCGGCGGACATGCTCGGGTCCTTACGTTCGTCGAAGGGTTTCAGGGTCACGAACACGATGCCGGCGTTCGGGCTATTGGTGAAACCGTTGATCGACAGGCCCGGGAACGCTACGGCACTTTCCACGCCTGGCTGTTTCAGGGCCAGGTCGGACATGCGCTTGATCACGTCTTCGGTGCGATCCAGGCTGGACGCGTCCGGTAATTGGGCAAAGGCGACGAGGTATTGCTTGTCCTGGCCAGGCACGAAACCGGTCGGGGTGTTGGCGAAGCCGAAGAAAGTCAGCACCATCAGGCCTGCGTACAGCAGCAGAGCGATGCCGCTGCTGCGGATAACCCGGCCAACCGTGCCGACGTAGCCATGACTGGCGCGGTCGAAGAAGCGGTTGAACGGACGGAACAACCAGCCACCGAAGATCTTGTCGAGTACTTTGGAGAACCGATCTTTCGGTGCATCGTGGCTTTTCAGCAACACAGCGGCCAGTGCTGGCGACAGGGTCAGCGAGTTGAACGCCGAGATCACGGTCGAGATCGCGATGGTCAGTGCGAACTGCTTGTAGAACTGACCCGTGAGGCCGGAGATGAAGGCCGCCGGGATAAACACCGCACACAGCACCAGTGCCGTGGCAATGATCGGGCCGGTCACTTCACGCATCGCCCGTTTGGTCGCCTCGACCGGTGTCAGTCCGAGTTCGATGTTCCGTTCGACGTTCTCCACCACCACGATCGCGTCGTCGACCACGATACCGATCGCCAGTACCAGACCGAACAGCGACAGTGCGTTGAGCGAGAAGCCGAACAGGTGCATCACCGCAAACGTACCGATCAACGATACCGGCACCGCCACCAATGGAATGATCGAGGCGCGCCAGGTTTGCAGGAACAGAATCACCACCAGCACCACGAGGATCAGTGCTTCGAAGAGGGTATGAACCACCGCTTCGATCGAGCCGCGCACGAAGATCGTCGGGTCATAGACGATGCTGTAGTCCATGCCTTGCGGGAAGCCTTTTTTCAGCTCGTCCATCTTCGCCCGAACTTCGTTCGAGATATCGATGGCGTTGGAACCTGGGCGCTGAAAGATCGGGATCGCCACGGCGGGCTGGTTGTTCAACAACGACCGCAGGGCGTATTGGCTGGAACCCAGTTCGACGCGAGCGATGTCTTTGAGCCGAGTGATTTCACCGTTGTCGCCTGCGCGAATGATGATGTTCTCGAACTCTTCTTCAGTCACCAGACGGCCCTGAGTGTTGACCGACAGCTGGAAGCTCTGGGCATTCGGGGCAGGGGGGGAGCCCAATTGACCGGCCGCCACCTGACGGTTCTGCTCACGAATCGCGGTGACCACATCGGTCGCGGTCAGATTGCGCGAAGCGGTCTTGTTCGGGTCGAGCCACACGCGCAGCGAGTAGTCACCCATACCGAATAACTGCACATCACCCACACCACCCAGACGAGCCAGCTCATCCTTGATGTTGAGGATCGCGTAGTTGGACAGGTAGAGCATGTCGTAGCGCTTGTCCGGGGAGGTCAAGTGCACAACCATGGTCAGGTCGGGCGAAGCCTTGTCGACGGTGATACCGATGCGCGTCACTTCCTCGGGAAGTTTCGGCTCGGTGCGCGTCACCCGGTTTTGCACCTGCACCTGCGCATTGTCCAGGTCAGTGCCCAGGGCGAAAGTGATGGTCAGGGTGATCTTGCCGTCAGCGGTCGACTGCGAGGACATGTACAGCATGTTCTCGACGCCGGTGATGGCTTGCTCCAGGGGAGCCGCCACGGTTTCACCGATGACTTTAGGGTTGGCGCCCGGGAAGTTGGCACGTACCACCACGGTTGGCGGCACGACTTCCGGGTATTCACTGATCGGTAACTGGAACAGCGAGATCGCACCGGCGATCAGGATCAACAGCGACAGCACCGCTGCGAAGATCGGCCGTGAAATGAAGAATTGGGAAAAATTCATCGGAGTTGTCGTCCCTTAACCGCGTGGGGTCGTAGCAGCCAGCTTCACAACCGCACCGGACGCACCTTTGGCAGGGGCGACTTTGGGCAGGTTGCTGGCTTCCAGCGCTTGACGTTGTTGAGCGAGTGCCGCGATGGTTTGCTCGCTGGCCATCGGGATCACTTCAGGAGTGACCGGTGAGCCAGGACGTACCCGTTGCAGGCCCTTGACGATGATCGTGTCGTCCTTGTTCAGGCCGGTACGGACGATGCGCAGGCCTTCGATTTTCGGACCGAGTTCGACGGCGCGGTAGGTGGTTTTATTATCGCCATCCATTACCAGCACAAATTTCTTGCCGAGGTCGGTGCCGACGGCTTCGTCGTTGATAAGCATGGCGTTGTAGGTGCCGCTGCCGACCAGTTTCAGCCGTGCGTACAGACCCGGGGTGTAGGTGCCGTCGCTGTTGTCGAACACCGCGCGACCACGAATGGTGCCGGTTTTCGGATTGACCTGGTTGTCGACGAAGTTCATTTGACCGAGGTGCGGATTGCCGTCTTCATTGGACAGGCCCATGTACACCGGCGTCGTTGCCCCGCGCTGACCGTTGCGGGCGAGTTGGGTGTATTTGAGGAACACACGCTCGTCGGCGTCGAAGTAGGCGTAAACCTTGTCGGTGGAAACCACGCTGGTCAGGGCCGTGGTGTCGGCGGTCACCAGGTTGCCGGCGGTGATCTCGGCACGGCTGACGCGACCGCTGATTGGCGAGGTGACGCGGGTGAAGCTCAGGTTAAGTTTGGCCAGATCCAGTTGCGCTTGCAGGGCACCGACGGCGGCGCGGGCTTCTTGAGCGGCGCTGGTGCGCGAATCGGCCAGCTCGGCGGAAATCGCATTGCTGCTGCGCAGACGCTCACCGCGTCCGGCTTCGTTTTCACTGCGAGTGGCATTGGCGCGAGATTGCGCGACGAGGGCTTCGAGGCGGCGAACCTCGGCCTGGAACGGACGCGGGTCGATTTGGAACAGCAGGTCACCTTTCTTGACCAGGGCGCCTTCAGTGAAGGCTACGTCGTCGATCTGCCCGGAAACCCGCGGACGAATTTCCACGGTCTCCGGCGCTTCGAGGCGCCCGGTGAATTCGTCCCATTCGTTGACTGGCTGTTCCAGCACCTTGGCCACGCTGACCTTGGCAGCTGGCATGGCGGCGGCAGTCTCCGGAGTCTTGCCGCAAGCGCTCATCACCAGTACGGCCAACAGGGCCAACGGGAAGCGCAAATGTTTAAGTGACTGTTCCATGGATGCATCCGCCAATGTATTGAAGATGGGCGGATGATGCTCGGCGGGGTGTGATGGCACGAATCGAATGAAGCAAAGGTAACTATCATTCGGAATGATATAAGACCAAACCGAGCCCTCTAGCATGCACCTTTCGTTAGGGTGCTATCAATATGCTAGATGGTAATTGTTTGTTGCGGGACGTGTAAGGATTGGTCTCTGCCCGACAATGAGTCGGTCGTCATGGGTCGGGCGAAAGCCGTCTTGCTTTTTGCCGCTAATCTAAACCGGCTTTCGGCCTTTAATGCCCCGGTAGCTCAAGACTGTCCGGATCGCCGAAAAACATCTGGATCCGCGAGCGCAACCAGCGTTCTCCAGGATCGTTGTCCTGCGAGCCACGCCAGGCCATGTGCAGTTCGAAACTGCGCACTGGCAAAGGCGGGTCCTCGGCGCGCACGCCGCCGGCGGCAGTCAGAGCATCGGCGGTGTAATCGGGCACGGTGGCGACAATATCCGTACCGGACAGCAACGTGCTCAAGCCGTTGAACTGCGGTACCGCGAGCACGACATGGCGCTTGCGCCCGAGTTTTTCCAGCTCTTCATCGATAAACCCGCTCAGGTCGCCGGCGAACGACACCAGCGCATGGGGGCGGGCGCAGAAGTCGTCCAGGCTCAGGGGGCCCGGCACCGTATCGGCACGCAGCAGTTTGGGCATGCTGCGGCGCAGCACCTTGCGTTTGGCGTTGGCCGGCAGGTCGGCGGTGTAGCTGACGCCGATGGAGATCTCGCCTGAAGCCAGCAAGGCCGGCATCAGGATGTAGTTGGCGCGGCGCACTACCAGCACGATCCCCGGGGATTCGGCGCGCAGGCGCTTGAGCAGCATCGGCAGCAGGGCAAATTCGACATCGTCCGACAGCCCTATGCGAAATACCGCCGTGCTGGTGGCTGGGTCGAATTCTGCTGCGCGGCTGACGGCCGTGGAAATCGAATCCAGTGCCGGGGAGAGCAGGGCGAAGATCTCCACCGCCCGTGCGGAAGGCTCCATGCTGCGCCCGGTGCGCACGAATAACGGGTCATCGAACAAGCTGCGCAAGCGCGAAAGCGCCGCACTGATCGCCGGTTGACCGAGAAACAGCTTTTCCGCCGCCCGGGTCACGCTGCGCTCGTGCATGAGTGTTTCGAATACGATCAACAGGTTCAGGTCGACACGACGCAGGTCATTACGATTCATCTGGAGTCCTGGCAGAGTCAAGGCTTGACGGGAGCGGCCATATGAGAACAATGGCCGGCATGAATCTTACGGGGAAAGGCTGGTACTCTGCACCGAATAATTCATTTTTACCGATGCAGTTCGCCCATGTCCTGGCCAACCGTTGATCCTTTCGAGGGTGCGGAATCAATGACAGGCATGTCGACTATTAATAGCCACTGATAGTCTTGGGTCAAAAGCCCAGATAGAGTTCAGGGCATTAGAGGTTACTTTGACGAGGTTTGCGATGTCCCGCACGATCCGTTTTCACAAGTTTGGTCCGGCCGAGGTGCTCAAATGCGAAGAGCATGCGGCCGCTCAGCCAGGTCCTGGCGAAGTGCAGGTGCGTGTCGAAGCGATCGGCATCAGCTGGTATGACACGCTCTGGCGTCAGAACCTGGCCTCGTCTCAGGCACGTTTGCCTGCAGGCCTTGGTCACGAGATGGCCGGTGTGGTCACCGCCGTCGGCGACGGTGTAGATGATCTTTCGGTGGGCGACAAGGTTGCCAGTTTCCCGGCCGAGAGCGCGAACGATTACCCGGTTTACGGCGAGCAGATCTTGCTGCCACGTACCGCGCTGACCCGTTATCCAGACGTACTCAGCCCAATCGAAGCCAGCGTGCACTACACGCCGCTGCTGATTGCCTACTTTGCCTACGCTGATCTGGCACGGGTAAAACCGGGGCAGTTCGCCTTGGTGACTGACGCCAGCCATTGCGCCGGGCCGTCCTTTGTACAACTGGGCAAAGCCTTGGGTGTGCGGGTGATTGCGGCGACCAAAACGGCGGAGGAGCGTGAGTACCTGCTGTCGCTGGGCGCCGAGAAAGTCATCGTCACCGAGGAAGAAGATCTGCTGATGCGGATCAACAAGATCACCGACAATCGTGGCGTCGACGTAGTATTCGATGGTCTCGGTGGCCCGCAGATGTCGTTGTTGGGTGACGTCCTTGCACCCCGTGGCAGCCTGGTTTTGTACGGTCTGCAAGGGGGCAACCAGACGCCATTCCCGGCCTGTGCAGCGTTCCAGAAGAACATTCAGTTCTTCGTCCACTGCATCGGTAACTTCACTGGCAAGCCGGAACTGGGCATCGTCCAGGACCAGGTGTCGCTGCAGCGTGCCCTGCGCGATATCAACCAGCTGACGGCGGACCGCGTGCTGATGCCGCTCAAGACTCGGGTGTTCCCGTTTGCCGAGTTCGTCGAAGCCCACCGCTACATGGACGAATGCCCATGCCGCGAACGGGTCGCGCTTCAAGTCGAACCGGCCTGACGTCCCCCCTGAAAAAGTCCGTGACCCACACGGACTTTTTTGTTTTCGGGTTTTAAACAAATCTCTGTTTCCCTTCCGGGCAGCCTGTTCAGCAACTGAACTGGTTTTCCCCACCATCTGTATCTTCTAATCAGCCAGTAAGCCTTGATAATTGAACGATTGCTTTCATCTCAAGGAATGCGTCATGACTGAGTGTCAAGTTGTTACTTTTCAGTACAGTCCGTTGATGTGCGCCAAACAATCTGTTGATCGTCTTTCCGTGATCAAAAACGCACTTGTAGCTTTATTCCTAAATTCTCGTAGTAATTATCTGTCAGACATTGTGGGATATTTCCTAGGACGCAGATCAAGCCCTCTAACTCAATGCTTTGAGCGGTTTTTTTGAAACTATCGACGATGAAACCTTGGTCCCGGCTTATTTATTTCAAATAATGTCTTGCCCCTTTAAGTGCTAGCATTTGGTAATAAATCTCCGTCGTCAGAATGTAACGGGCAAAGCGCTGCGCAAAAATTATTTGCGTGGTTCGTGATATCGATTTTCCAGCACCAGGTATATAAATATGACCAGCATCCATGATCAAGCCATGAACCATGTCTACCAACAGATATTGCAACGGTTACTGGGTTTTTCTCTCGCGCCGAACGCACGGCGTTACAGCTGTTAATTCAGCGCCTGGTAGTCGCCGCAGGCGGCATGGAGCGCCTTGCCGATTACAAGGTACTGGCGATTCAGACCGGGTCCCGGGACAGTTGTTACACCCTGGCGCTGTTGCGTGCAGCACAGTTGAGCATCGCCGGCCGGGCACCGGCCACCTTCCAGCTGCGTGTCGCGTCATTGCAGCAGAGCGGCGTCAGCGCCACGGCGCTGGACAACATCCACAACAGTTACAGCGCTTTGTTTCTTTATGACGACCCGCGGGTCGACGTGCTGAGGGTCGACAATCGCGAGGTGCTGCCGTTCACTCAGCCAGCGCCGATATCCGATGCCGGCCGCGAGGTCAGCCGCCTGAACCTGCTGATGGTCGGACATCGCCGCGACAGCGATGATGCGCTTGATCTCTGGGACAACGGATTTCTCGCCACGGGAGAGTTCTATGGCCAGATCGCGCGGTGGGATGGTGGGGTAGACGCCTTGGTCAGTAGCGAGACACCACGCCAGCAGAAGCAATTTTTGTACGGCTTCAAGCGGGCGACCGCCAAGGCCGGCCTCTTGCCGTCGCGGTACACTGAACACGGCTACGAAGATCTGTTCACGCTGCTCGATGAGGTCGGCCCGGAGTACTATCGGGGGTTTGAGCCCGAGCTCATGCAGCCGCACTGGCGTCCCTCTGAACTGTTCGAAACTTGCCGGCGCGCGACCTTCATCGACATACACGACATGCTGGTCAGCAATCTTGAGCAGCGCTGGCCGCTGCTGACCGAATTCCTGGGCTTCCAGCCCGACGGACTGATGGCCTACGCGAGCGATAATGAGCTCGTCAGCCTTGAACTAAGCGCTCATGTACGCGGGTTGCAGGCCTGTTTCGTGCACGGCGACAGCTATGAATCCGGGGTCGCCGAGTTCTTCCAGCGAACACTGGTCATGATGCGCCGCAAGCAGCTATCGGATGGCTTGTGCCAGCAGGCTGCGCAAGTGTTTGGCCAAATCACCACGGATGCCGAACAGCGAGCCCTGGGCACTGCATATGCCCATAAGAATCTTGGCCTGAGCGAAGCGCAGCTGGTGTGCCTGCTGTTCGCGCCTTTCGTCGACAAGGGCGCGAGGCTGGAGGGTTTCCTGCGCCGGTGCCATCCCGGGATGCTGATTGCCGTGCCGGATTTGCACCGAGCCATGCAAGGCCACGCTGTGCCCGAGCAGATCCTGCAATGGATGGTGGATGTAAGCGGCTTGCCGCTCGCGTTGATTGGCAAGCTTTATCGCATGGAGCGGGCAGTTGAAGGTGCACCTGGCGCGTCCTCGATCACCTGCGATACGGACAACACCCAAGCGAGTGACGGGTCAACGGGGCGTTGAATGGCGTGCGAGAAACCGGCTTTGCCTACCAGGCGGTTTACCGCTACCTGACCCAACTGATCAACGAGTCGGCCAGGGACGCCCGGGTGCGCCTCCCTTCCTTGCGCCAATTGGCCGACCGCTTGAGCGTCTCGATCTCGACCATCCAGTATGCCTACTCGCTACTGGAGAAAGAGGGGCGGGTCTACTCCTTGGCCAAGTCGGGCTACTACGCAGTACCGATGTCGTCCATCGACACCCTGGGCGATGGTCACGATCTGCTGGAAACCGTTTACGTCAACGCCCGAAACCCGTCAATGCTGGTGCTCAGCGCCGACGAACCCACCCTGTTGCAGCCCCTCGACAGCCCTTTGCTGCTGCTGGAGAGGGAATTGCTACGCCAGTACCCGCGGCAGCCGCAATCGTCAGCGCAACCCTGCGGCGAACTGGAACTGCGGGCTGCACTGGCGGCGCGGTATACCACCTCGCCACTGCGCTGCTGGCACGCCGAGGACGTGTATATCGGCGCGGATCTGCGTGGCGTGCTGGAGATCCTGATCGAGGTGCTGAGCCTCAGGCATTCCACAGTCGTGGTGGAATCGCCTTGCGACTGGCCCGTGCTGCGCCTGTTCGAGTCGGCCAACGTCAAGGTTATTGAATTGGCCGTACAAGCCGACGGCGAGCTGGATATCGACACGCTTGAACGGACGCTGCAGCTGAATCCGGTGCAACTGGTGCTGTTGTCTTCGCGGTTGAATATGCCCCGCGCCAGTCTGGCGTCCGAGGACAACCGGCGGGCCATTGCGCGACTGCTGGAGCGGCATGCCTGCTGGGTCCTGGAAAACGACTGTCACGGCGAACTTGGCTTCGATCCGGACGGCCTGCGCTTTCGCGACCTGTTGGACCCTGATCGGCTGCTGGTCTATTCGACGTTTGAAAAAATCATCGGGCCTGAGGCGCCCTTTGGCTATGTGCTTTCGCGGCATCTGCGCATGCAACTGCAACGGCAATTTCTGTTGCGCTCGTTCCGATTGTCGCCGATTCGCCAGAAAGCCATCGCACGCCTGTACATCAATGGGCGGATTGATCAGCACCTTCAAGTGTTGCGTCGCCTGCTCAAGGATCGCTCGGTACAGATGAGCCAGTTGCTGAACGAACGCCTGGGCGATGCCCTGAGCTTTGTCGAGCCCCAGGGCGGCGCAACGATCTGGGTACGCTCATTGCGCCAGGTGGATGTGCGCCGGGTGTTCCAGCGCCTGCTGCAACGCCAGGTATTGATTGCCCCCGGCGAGTTGTTCAGTTTGCAGGGACTGCATGCGCAGCACATGCGTCTGAGCCATACCTTCGGCGGCGATCATGACCTGTCGGCCGCCATCGGCTTGCTCGGTGACGCGTTGCGCCTGGAGTCGCTGGATTAAACAAAGCAGCCGGTGTCGTGCACGTGGGGGATCGATCTGATCGCGTTGTGGTCAAACTGCCAGTAAACTGCGCTGTATTTCCTGAACCACTCTATTTCAGAGGTTTTGCATGACACTCAGTCCTTTTGCGGGCAAACCGGCACCGGCAGAATTGTTGGTCGACATCCCGCGACTGGTAACGGCTTATTACACCGGCCAGCCTGATGCATCGGTTTCGACCCAGCGCGTAGCGTTTGGCACCTCCGGTCACCGGGGCAGTTCCTTCGACTTGAGTTTCAATGAGTGGCACGTTCTGGCCATCAGCCAGGCGATCTGCCTGTATCGCGAGGCTCAGGGCATTACCGGCCCGTTGTTCGTCGGTATCGATACCCATGCCTTGTCGACCCCGGCCGGGGCGAGCGCGCTGGAAGTGCTGGCGGCCAACGGCGTGACGGTAATGATCGCCGAGGGCGACGAGTACACCCCGACGCCGGCAATTTCCCACGCCATTCTTTGCTACAACCGTGGCCGCACCTCGGGCCTGGCCGACGGCATCGTCATCACGCCGTCGCATAATCCGCCACAAAGCGGGGGTTACAAATACAACCCAACCAACGGTGGGCCGGCCGACACACACATCACCAAGTGGATCGAAGCCAAGGCCAACGAACTGCTGGCCAACAAACTGGCCGGCGTCAAGCGCATCAGCTACGAGCAGGCACTCAAGGCCAGCACCACCCATCGTCACGACTACGTGAACAGCTACGTTGCCGACCTGATCAATGTGATCGACTTCGACGCGATCCGTGACGCCAAGCTGCGTCTCGGCGTTGATCCGCTGGGCGGAGCAGGGGTGCGCTACTGGTCGGCCATTGCCGAGCACTACCGCCTGGACCTGGATGTGGTGAACAAACAAGTCGATGCGACTTTCCGCTTCATGACCGTTGACTGGGATGGCCAGATTCGCATGGACCCATCGTCCAGCCACGCGATGCAAGGCTTGATCGGTCTGAAAGAGCGCTTCGACGTTGCGTTTGCCTGCGATCCGGATCACGACCGTCACGGCATCGTCACTCCGTCCGGTGGTTTGCTGGCACCGAACAACTATCTGGCCGTGTCCATTGATTACCTGTTCCAGAACCGTCCGCAATGGCGCGCCGACGCGGCCGTGGGTAAAACCGTGGTGAGCAGCGGTCTTATCGATCGTGTTGCCAAGCGCCTGGGCCGTCGCCTGTACGAAGTGCCAGTCGGTTTCAAATGGTTCGCCGAAGGTCTGTTCGACGGCTCGTTGGGTTTTGGTGGCGAAGAGAGCGCAGGGGCTTCGTTCCTGCGCAAGGACGGCGGTGTATGGAGCACCGACAAGGACGGTTTGATCCCGGCCTTGCTCGCTGCCGAAATGACTGCCCGCACTGGCCGCGATCCAAGTCAGGCCTATCGCGCCCTGACCGATGAACTGGGCGAGCCGTTCTCGGTACGTGTCGACGCCAAGGCCAACCCGGAGCAGAAAGCGTTGCTCAGCAAACTGTCACCGGCACAAGTCACCTCGACCGAACTCGCAGGCGAGAAAATCCAGAGCATCCTCAGCCATGCACCGGGTAACGATCAGGCGATTGGCGGTCTTAAAGTGATGACCGAAAACGGCTGGTTCGCGGCACGCCCATCGGGTACCGAGGACATCTACAAGATCTACGCCGAGAGTTTCGTCAGTGACGAGCACCTCAAGCTGCTGGTTGCAGAAGCGCAGACACTGGTGGACGGCGCTATTTCCTCGAAGTAATCAGGATAGGGTCACGCAACAGCAAAAGGGGCGACCGTTGAGGTTCGCCCCTTTTTTGCCTTGATGGCTTTGCCGTTCAAGCCAGGTCTACCAGCACCACTTCACTGTCTTCAATGGCAGTCACTCGCAGCACCTGCTCATCTGCAATCGCCACACCGTCTCGAGCTTGTGCCTGCAAGCCATTGACTTCAATACGGCCTGTAGCCGGAACCAGGTAGGCGCGGCGGCCACTGTCGAGGCGATATTCAGCTGTTTCCCCAGCCTTGAGGTTGGCCGCGACCAGGCGGGCATCCGCACGAATCCGCAGGCTTTCATCATCTCCCGCCTTGCCGCTGGCCAGGGTTACAAAACCTTCGCGTTGCCCCTTGGGGAACGGCTTGGCGCCCCAGGAAGGCGCCGATCCAGCTTCATTGGGAATGATCCAGATCTGGAAAATCCGCGTCTCGGTCGCTTCCAGGTTGTACTCGCTGTGGGCAATCCCGGTGCCGGCGCTCATGACCTGAACGTTTCCGGCTTCGGTGCGCCCCTTGTTGCCAAGGTTGTCTTCGTGAGTAATCGCGCCTTCACGGACATAAGTGATGATCTCCATGTCCCGGTGCGGGTGTTTAGGGAAACCGGTGCCCGAGGCAATCACGTCATCATTCCAGACCCGCAGATTGCCCCAGTTCATGCGCTGCGGATCGTGATACTCGGCGAACGAAAAGTGGTGATGGGCATCCAACCAGCCGTGATGGGCGCCGCCCAGCGAGCTGAAAGGTCTGAGTTCAAGCATGATCGTCTCCTGAAACCTGTGGTTTATGGCACCGATCATCTATCAGTAAAACATCGATAAAAAGCGTAAATAATGCCTCAATATAATCGAAACACTCGATATATTTAGGGGTGAAGATCTTCCCAGCGAGGGTTCAATTCATCGCCTAACCCAATGACTCGCAAGCATTTCGCTAGAACTCCAGGCCAAATAAAGACACCATAGCGCCCAACAGCCTCACAGCCTGGAGTCCATCCGCGTGCCGCAACACACCCCCGACCTTCCTCCTGAACTTCGTCCGTTGGCAGAAATGCCATTGCTCAAACGCCTTGCTGCACGGTTCTTTGGCCACGGCCTGACGCGCCTGCGTGCCCAGCACCGGGCATCGTGGTTGCACGGGCAGGCGGATGGGTTTCGCAGCGGGCACAGTGCGGGGGTGGATTACGGGTATAAGGAAGGCAAGCTCGAAGGGCTTGAAGAGGGGCGGCAGGTTCTGTTGATTCGCGACTCGCGCAGCACCGAGCATCGCCCGCCCAACGTCGACGATTACCTGTTCGACGACTGGCGCCTGCCATTGACCGCCGAACTGAAAAAACGCATGAAGGCCGATGTCGGCCGGTTACTGCCAGCCCATGCCCAGCCAAGTGCTGCGCAGTGGAAGATGATCTTCAGCGACACGCCGTCGACCTCGGTGATCGCCGGTGCCGGAGCAGGGAAGTCGACGACCCTGGTGCTGCGTATCCTGCTGTTGACCCACTATCTGGGCTTCGAACTCGACTCCATGACCGTCGTGACTTTTACCCGGGAGTCGCGCAAGGACTTCATCAACAAGCTGATCGAGATGTTTGCACTGTGGGGGCGGGCGCTGAGTTTCAAGGAGGCGCGCGACCTGGTGCGCACTTTTCACTCACGAATCCTGCCCCTGGTGCGCAGCTTGCCAGGGTTCGAACGCCTGCAAGCCTTCGAGAACCTCAGCCTGCGCGCAACCAGCCAGGACGATGATGCCGACAGCAATCCGTTCGACCTGCGCATCAATGACGCCCAGCGCCAGCAGCTCAACGCCTGCTACCACAGCCTGCATACTCGCGATGCGCGCTTTCGCGAACTGATCACGCCGCTGTCCCGGCATGCCCTGCAACTCAAGGAGCTGGAGCGCGATCACCCTGACGTGCAGAAACGCGTGGCGGTGACCCAACTGGCTGCCAATCGTGATGAAGAACTGTGCGATACCATCGAAGACCTGTGGTTTCGCGCCGGGGCGTGGCCGATCAAGGGCATCGAACCCAAGCGCCAGACGTTCGACATCAATGGCTCGACCTTCCATTGTCACGGCTACATCCCGACCCTGGATGCCTGGGTGGTGCTGGGTTTTGATCCGCAGGAAAACCCACAGGTTAGCCGTCCGGGGTCAAAATTGTCAGTACGGGCGGAATGGGCGGTAAAGCGCACGTTGTTTCAAGCTTTCTGTCGTAAGCCATTGATATGGTTAGATACCTATCAATCTTCCAAACGAGTGCTGGCGTCGCTTGCCGGTGATGCCAGTGCCGGTCCTGGCTTCGATTACAAGGTCAAGGGTGAGTTGGCTTCCGCGCCGTTGCTGGACTGTTTTGTCGCCGCGGCCGGGTTCATCGAGAACCTTGGCCTGGATGTACCGACGGCCGTGGGTCAGATGAGCTTTGCAAAAGACGATCCCGACCGGTTCTTCTTCGAGGCGTTGAGCCTGTACTGGAGAGCACTGGAAGATCATCTGCTGGACCAGAAACCACCGATCATGACTTATAACCGCATGTTCGCGCTGTTCAGCGAACATTCTCCGGAAAACCTCAAGCTGCTGAGCAACGACCTGCTGCGCCCGCTGGCGCATTTGATGATCGATGAATTCCAGGACGTTTCCCCGCAGATAGTCTCCTGGATTCGCGCCAGCCTGGCCGAAATCCGCAGTCGCGGTCCCGCCATGCACGTCGGCCGAGGTGCACAGCGTTCATCATTGTTGTGCGTGGGCGATGATTGGCAATCGATCTACGGCTGGCGGGGCAGTTCGCCCAGCTTTTTCATGGATTTCAACAAGGAGTTTGCGTCGCCGAGCACCACCAAGGTCATGCTCAGCGACAACTATCGCAGCCATCAGCACATCATTGATGCTGCCGAACACATCGTGCGGGCCGCGCCGGCCATT
The DNA here is from genome assembly GCF_016651255.1 of Pseudomonas sp. TH10. Lineage (GTDB taxonomy): Bacteria > Pseudomonadota > Gammaproteobacteria > Pseudomonadales > Pseudomonadaceae > Aquipseudomonas. The sequence continues at coordinate 3,454 of NZ_JAEKEG010000079.1, read as the reverse complement.
GCCGGCAAGAAAGCCAAGGCTAGCGGCGCACCCAAGGCGCTGGTACCGGTGAATGTGCTCGATCGGGACGATCAGGGCATGGCCAACCGGCTGATGGAACACTACCGTCAAGGCCATTCGATCTTAATGTTGTATCGAAAAAGCAGCGATAAGCTATTGATTGAGCAGTATATTCAGCCAGTACTTAATGTTGATTCTAGCTTGCCGTATGAGGCGCGCCGGTTGAAACAACTGACCTATCACAGCGCCAAGGGCCTTCAGGCCGACGCCGTGTTCTTGTTGGGTGATTGCCAGCATCTCACCAGCTCTCCCTACAAGAACCAGGTGTACCGTATGGCGGGGCTAGGTAAGGCGGGTGACAACGAGGCCTACGATAATGCGCAAAAGGACGAGATCCTGCGTTTGGCCTACGTCGGCATTACCCGGGCGGTAAGCCACTGCTACTGGTATGTCGATGCCCAGGACACCCAGGCAGCCAACTTGCCCAAGGCGTCTGATCGTGTCGGCAAGGGCAAGGCGTTCTTCGCCGATCACCGGGAAGGCAAGGCACAGTCTGAAAAGGCATGAGCCTGTGGCGAGGCGCTTGATGTGGCGAGAGAGCTCGCTTGCGCTGGCCGCGACGCGGCCCCGCTGTTTAACCTACAAAGATTTCAGGCATAGCTCCTGAACGAAACCGGCGGAACAAACGCTTCAAGCTCGTCCTCCACCGCTTCAATAATGCGCTCCACATCCGCAGCGTTCATCACCGTCGCGCACGGAATACCGGCAATGGCGATCATGGTCTCGCCACTGACGCGATCAAACAGGCGGGCAATCATGCTCCCAGGCGCGTCCATGCTCGCCTCGAAGCCCATGGGATGAAAATGCCAGCGCATCAGCTGGCAGGCGTTTGGGAACGTGACCTTGCTAAAACCTTTATTCATGTATTGCCCGCCTTCTTCATCGAGCGCTTCCGTTAGCTCATGTTAGGAGGGAAGAGCCTTCAATGGCTCAACCGGTGACTGCCATTAAAAGTAGCATCCGGATGTGAAAATCCTGTGGCTTTTTCAAACCGTTTGGCGATTGGCTGGCATTTTTTGATGCAGATCACGCTTGGGCGCAATAGCCGGCAGCGATTCGCACTCATAGCACCTTCCCTGACCATTGAAGCGCAGGCAGAACTTGGGCAAGCTCGGGTTTTTTCATTGAGCCGTTTATGCACACCGACGATGACGGACCGCAACAGACACTTGCCACCAGCGAAACGGTCATGCGTTATCACTTGCGCTGGAAGCACCGGGACCTGGACGGGGTGATGGCCCTTTACCACCCGCAGGTGCAGTACAGCGATTTCTTTCAGAACCGGGTAATGGGGCTGGCCCAATTGCGCGAATACGTGCGCAGCAGCATGCCCCGCGACCCCGACGAAGCGTTGGAACACAGCGACAGGATCCGCATCGACGGCGATACCGCTTTTATCCAGTACCGCATTACCCTGCGCGGCGGCGAGGGTCTGGTGTCATTCCGCGCCAGCGAGGCGATAACCGTGCGCGATGGCTTGATATGGCGGGTCAACGAGTACGCTTCACTGGTGCACGAACAATCCGGCAACAAGCCAACCGGTAACCGCCCAGCCGTCAGTCGGCTCGGCCTGTCACCCAGGCAGTTGAGCTTCATGGCCGACGATCTGCAGCAGTATTTCGACAAACAGCAGCCTTACCTCGATCCCGAACTCGACCTGCAACGCGTGGCGAAGGAGTGCGGGTACAGCCGCAATCAGATTTCCTACCTGCTGAACCAAGTGCTTGGGCAGAGCTTCTACCGCTACGTCAATCAGGCGCGGTTGCAGCATTTGCTGCGCGCACTGGACGACGCCAGGCCTCCGGTACGTATCGATGAACTGGCCTTCGCCGCCGGATTCAATTCGCTGTCGGCGTTTTACAGTTGCTTCCGCCAGCACACCGGGCAATCGCCGAAGGCTTACGCGAAACAAATTTCTTTGCGGACACGCGCGCAAGACTTGTCCTGAGCACTGCCACTAGGATCGACGCCATCGAAGGTTTTCAGTGGCGGAGTCTTGCATGCCGGCGTGGCGCACTATCAGTTTGTGGATGGATCAACTCGACGAGCCGCTGACCGCGCGGCCCGAGCTTGAGCGGGACTTAGACGTCGACGTGGCGATCATCGGCGCCGGCTACACCGGGCTGTGGACCGCGTACTATCTGAAGAAGCTCGCGCCGGGGCTGGAGATCGCCATCGTCGAGGCGCAAACCGCCGGGTTCGGTGCGTCCGGGCGCAATGGCGGGTGGTTGATGGGCAATCTGCTGGGCGAAGATCGTCTGCTCGCAGGCCTGTCGCCCGAGCAGCGCCGCGCGTCTTTTGATCTGCTGCACAGCATTCCCGATGAGGTGGAAGTTGTCCTCGAACGCGAAGGCATCGACTGCGATTACCGCAAGGGCGGCGTGCTTTACTGCGCTGCGCGTTATCCGGAGCAAGAAGCCACACTGCGGGAATACCTCCGCACGCTGCACGCCCAAGGCCTGACCGACGACGATTATCGTTGGCTCAGCCCTGAGCAACTGGCGCAGCAGATTCGCATCGCCAAACCTTACGGCGGCATTTACGCGCCGCATGTGGCAACCATTCATCCGGCAAAACTGGTGCGCGGTCTTGCGCGAACCGTGCAGGCCATGGGTGTGAAGATTTACGAAAACAGCCCGGTCACCCATTGGCAATCCGGCAGTCTGCGCACCGCCAAGGCCAGCGTGCGCAGCCGCTGGATCGTGCCAGCCGTGGAAGGTTATTCGGTGACCTTGCCACCACTGGGCCGCTATCAGTTACCGGTGCAAAGCCTGATCGTCGCCACCGAGCCGTTGTCCGCGGCGACCTGGGATGAAATTGGCCTCAACCGCGGCCAAGCGTTCAGCGAGTTCAGCCGTCAGGTCACTTATGGCCAGCGCACTGCTGACAATCGCCTGGTGTTTGGCGCCCGGGTGGCTACCAGTTCGCCGGCAAGCTGCGCCACAACTTTGACCTGACGACGAATGAAGTGGAGTTGCGCCGGTATCTGTTTGGGGAGCTGTTCCCCCAACTCAAGAACGTGCGGATTACCCACGGCTGGGGAGGCAATCTGGGCATGTCCCGACGTTTCAAGCCCCACATGCTGTGCGATCGCGCCAACGGCATCGCGCTGTCCGGTGGTTATGGCGGGGAGGGCGTCGGCGCCAGCAATCTCGGTGGGCGTACGCTGGCGGATTTGATTCTGGAGCGCGACACCGAACTGGTTAAGCAACCGTGGGTGCTGCCCGATGGCGCAATACACGCGTTGCGCGCCTGGGAGCCGGAGCCATGCCGATGGCTCGGCTACAACGCGATCATCAAAAGCTTTGTCCACGAAGACCAGACCCTGGCCAATCCGGCAACCGCGCCATGGCGGCGCAAACTCGCCAGCCAGGTCGCCGGTTTCATGGAAGGT